>NZ_JAKUFV010000003.1:0-310058 GCF_022663595.1 Bacillus cereus group sp. BfR-BA-01360 | reverse complement strand
TTTGCGAAAAAAACGGATCGGGTTTTACGTATCTCTGTCCACGAGGAAATCTATCATAAATTGAGGTGGCAGCGCTTGTCCGATAGAGGGAAAATTTTGCGGTTCGTGAGACCTTCGACTGTGGAACTTAGTTTTGCACAAAGTAAAGAACTCCACGGTTTCCGTTTCGCCCGTTACCGTGGAGTTCAAAAAGTAACAATCCAAGCTTTGTTGACAGCCATCATACAAAACTTGATAAAGTGGACCAAGCTACTCTCACTAAAAGAAGTTGGCCTATATTTAACTTATCAAATTTCAGATGAAATAGAAAGTGAAACTGTCACATTTTAGGTGACAGTTTCATTGACAAGATCTTTTTTCAACAACGTGAAAAAACATCCAGAGGAACCTCTGGATGTTTTTTTATGATAATTGATTTCCATATTTCTTTAACTGTTGTCCAACTGTGCATTGCCGAATACAAAAAGAATGGGCATAGTACTTACTATGCGTTTGCCGATTATGTTCTTGTAAAAAACAATCTTGACAATATGTCTCTAATAAATCATTCACCTCGATAATCAGTCGCTTTTTATTCACCACTACACCCCTTTATCCAGTTATTTCTATATGACTATCGATTGCTATCCCTTCTAGCGCCTGTGTCGCCAATTGATGAGCTTCTTTATTTTGTTTTCGCGCTACTGGCTCACAAATCAGTTTCAATTTCATTTGCTTCGCCTTTTGTTCAATCTGATCTAAATAATCATTCAAATGCTCATCGTAACATGGCCATTTTCCAGCAAGTTGTTGCAGTACAACTTGCGAATCACCGCGTAGTCTAACTGCTTCATATTTCACTTGTAATTCTTCCAATACATGTATGCCATATTGCAATGCTGCATATTCAGCTTCATTATTATCATATATTCCTTCTATGTAAGCATTGCGACGAATTCGATAATTACTACTTCCCTTTTTATAGTAGACGCATATACCAATACCTGCTGTTTTTGTTTCGACATCGTAGCCACCATCAAAATAAAGATGAATATCTTGTGGTTCCTCTTCTACTTGTTTACTGAGCTTTTTCATTTCTTTTAGCGTCCACTCTACATTCATTTCATCATAAAATATAAGGGTCTTTACACGTCCAGTTTTCTCAAAGTCAGCTGCAAGTTGAAGTGCTTCCTCGATACTTATATACTCTGTTGTTAATTCAGTTTGAAGACCATGTTTTGTTTTATATTGCCAATGAATTTTGTATTTCATATTATTTTCCCCTTATAGATGACTTCTTATCTGTTATTATATTTTATCAAAAATCCGTATATTATATGCGAGTGAATCCGGTATCCATTTGTTATATGAACATTTCATTTTTCAGGGAAACGTTTATCTTTCTAATTTAAGGTAGTAAAACTCCCATCTCAAGATAGAGAGCGGAACAAGAAAGGTCGATGCGGACTGAAGAACCTTCCCACTGGTTAAAGTTTCACTTTATGTACAAAGAGGCCGCCCAATCTATTTCAATTGGCACGGCCTCTTTCTTTATGATTTACATCATTTTTTCAAATTGTACTCGTTTATTAATCCAATACATAACCGGCATTCCAACTGCCATGACAACAAATTCACCAGCTGCACATGTAAGCCATGTCAGTAAAAATGGTAGATCAAATGCAAGATGAAGTTCAATCGCTATCATAAACATTGTAATCGTAAAGATAACTGTATTAAAAATCATCCGTTCCCAAACTCCTTTAATAAAGCGCATCGAAATAATGGTAGCAAGAAGCGAAAAAACTGACTGTCCTACTCCAAATACTAAATCGTATGCAATCATCGGTGAAAAAAATAAGTTTGTTAAAAATACACCTAAAACAATTCCGTAAATGGATTTTTTATTAAATACAACGAGATGATTGAACATCTCCGACACCCGGAACTGTACATTTGTAAAGCCAAATGGCTGAATCAGTGTGGAAACAGCAATATATAAAGCTGCAATAATACCATTTCCAACTAATGTTTTAATATTCATCATAAAAACTCCTTAGTTTTTTTACGTGGGATGGTTTCGAACCACGTGATTCGTTTTTACACAACAATTTCATATTGTACGCAATAGCTAACCATTCGTCAATAGATTACTACCTTTTTTCTTATAGACAACGTATAATAAGAACGATGAACTATTTAGGAGGTTTCACTTCATGATAGCAACAATTCAAAATGAAAAAGTAATCGTTTCCATCTCTGAAAAAGGTGCAGAACTACAAAGCATTCGTTTAAAAGAAGACAACACCGAATACTTATGGCAAGGAGACGCTAACTATTGGGGACGCCGCGCTCCCCTTTTATTCCCAATCGTCGGTAGATTAGTCGATCATACCTATTATGTAGACGGCACTGCTTACTCATTAACACAACACGGTTTCGCCCGCGATCTTCCCTTTTCTATAAAAGAACAGAGTGAAACAACTATTACTTATATCGTCACGAGCAATGCAGAAACGTTACAAAAATATCCCTATGAATTTGAATTATTCGTTTCTTATGAACTCGAGGGGCAAACTCTACACGTTACTTACAACGTACATAATCCATCTTCGCAAGAAATGTTCTTTTCCATTGGTGCTCACCCTGGATTCAATTGCCCACTTGTAGAAAGTACATCATTTACAGATTACTACCTTGCATTCCGTGGACCAGAATATTTAGAAACGAGCATTTTAGACGGACCATTTCTTTCAAAGGAAAAACAGCTTATTGTAGATCATGCATCAGAATTACCGCTTACATATGATTTATTCAAAAATGATGCTCTTATTTTTGAAAATATGAATACAAATGAAATCGCAATTCGATCTCATAAGCATAATAAATTTGTGAAAGTAACATTTACAGGCTTCCCATTCGTCGGGGTATGGACACCCGGAAACAATGCTCCTTTCCTATGCATTGAACCTTGGTATGGAATTGCTGATGAAGTAAACAGAGCAAAAGATTTCAAAGAGAAAAAGGGAATTCAGTCTTTACAAGCGAATGAAACATTTACATGTCGTTATAGCATTACAATTGGATAGTACATATACAACTTTCTCCCCCGCTTTTCTCATAAATAAGGCGGGGGGATCCTTATGATTCATTAACGGAGGTATCTTATTTTGATTGAAGTATATATTGATGGCGCATCAAAAGGAAATCCTGGTCCTTCTGGTGCAGGCGTTTTTATTAAAGGGATTCAGCAACCGGTGCAATTATCTATCCCTCTTGGGAGCATGTCAAACCATGAAGCTGAGTACCATGCCTTACTTATCGCATTAAAATATTGTATAAAACATAATTATAGCATTGTATCATTTCGCACCGATTCTCAGCTTGTAGAACGTGCGATTGAAAAAGAATATGCAAAAAACAAAACATACGCTCCACTTTTACAAGAAGCATTAACATATATTGATAAGTTCGAGCTTTTCTTTATCAAGTGGGTTCCAAGCAGTCAAAATAAAGTTGCAGATGAGCTAGCAAGAAAAGCGATTTTACAAAATGAACGGAGGTCTTAATATGAAGAAAGAGTGGATTGCTCCTTTTGCTTTATTATTCGTCTCCTTTATTTGGGGAGCTACAT
The DNA here is from genome assembly GCF_022663595.1 of Bacillus cereus group sp. BfR-BA-01360. Classification (NCBI taxonomy): domain Bacteria; kingdom Bacillati; phylum Bacillota; class Bacilli; order Caryophanales; family Bacillaceae; genus Bacillus; species Bacillus cereus group sp. BfR-BA-01360. Next base: position 306,445 of record NZ_JAKUFV010000003.1, on the reverse strand, counting down.
TTGTCGTTGTTCAAAATGCAATGTCATTTGTGAATCCTTTTACATTTAACGCTATTCGTTTTTTATGCGCTGGCATCATTTTATTATTCATCCAAATTCTATTTTCAAAAAAGATTTCAAAGAAACAAATGTACTGTAGTAGTTTCGCTGGACTCATTGTAGGCTTTTTTCTGTTTGCTGGCTATCTTTTGCAAACATTTGGCTTGCTTTATACAACCTCTTCTAAAGCAGGATTTCTGACGGGGCTCAGCATTATTATGGTTCCGATTCTTTCATTCATTTTTTTAAAACAAAAGGCGTCGCCCTTTGTTTTAATCGGCATTCTCACTGCCACAATCGGCCTTTATTTATTAACTGCTGCTGATTCCTTTCAGCTTAATATCGGAGACATACTCGTTCTCGGCTGTGCGATTGCCTTTGCAGCCCATATTTTAATCAACGGCGTCTTTTCCAAAAAAATATCACCTTTATTATTAAGTACATCTCAAATCTTATCTGTCGGAGTCTTTTCGACTATTTGCGCCTTTTTATTTGAAGATTACGAAAAAATATTCTCTACTTCTTTATGGACGAACAGCGTTTTCTTATTTGCGCTACTTGCTACATCTTTATTTGCAACCTCTATTGCCTTTTTTATTCAAACAGCAGCCCAAAAACATACCTCTCCAACAAGGGTTGCGATTATTTTTGCAATGGAACCCGTCTTCGCTGCTTTAACAGGCGTCCTTGTTGCCGGTGAACAGCTATCTACTTCAGCCATCCTCGGCTGCCTTTGTATTTTTCTCGGTATGATTTTTGTGGAACTTCCTTCAAAAGAAAAAAAAGAAGCGCAGGCTGCGTGAAGTTAAGCTTGTAACTTCCGCATAAAAGCCTTTGCGCTTTTTTTATCGGTAATTTGTTCTTCTTTCAATCTTTCTAGCAGCGCCACAAAATAACTCCCATCAAACTCTAATTGATGTTTAATTGTCGCCTCAATCGCTGCGTTTACAATTGTATCCGATGCACCTGTATATCCTTGACCAAACCTAATAAACCCTTGTGCTTCTTCAGATAACTTGAATCCTTTTGCATATAAGAATGAAAGATAATCCTGCACTGTCTGCATGCTGTTCCCACCTAATTTAAAAATTGTCCCTTTCCTATCATACATGTTTTTATGCAAGATGAGAATGAATTTTCTTTGAAAATTTCTTTATTCGCACGCGTTTGGATTTTTCCTACATAAACAGGTTCTCCTATCCGAAGAACCTGTTTTCATCAAATTTATTTTTACACAAATAAAACCTTTCTTTGTGCCCCTTCTAAAATCCCTTCTTGCATTTGTTGTATGAATCGATAGACTTTGTCTCTTTGTAAAGTAGCTCGTTCTGCACCACCGTATTCACATAACAGCAGCATCAGCTCAAGTTTATCTTCTCTTTCCATCAAGGAATCTTGTTTCATATGCTCTACAAACGAGTTTGTACCTGTAACATATTCAATTTTTGTTTGTGAAAACACATTCATAACGCTTTTTTTCATATGGTACCGAACTGTACCTTCTTCCTTCATTTCTTTCACAATACTTTTAAATATATCATTTGTTATTTTCGTCTTTTCGGCAAAATAATGCATCCATTCTTTACACGTACGTCCTCGCTTCTGCTTCACATATTCCATAAGATGTTTTACATACCCACGATTACTAGTTTTTTCTTTGATGATTTCTAATTCTTCTTTATGGTTAAGCTGTAAATACCCTTTGTTAAGTAACTCCATACATAATATACCAATCGTATATAGCGGTAGACTAAATGTATAACGACTATTAATATTGATTGGTTCCTCTGCCAAAGAGATACTAATAAAATTTTTTGTCATTTCCCCCACTTCCTGCATCTATACTCCCCCTCTATACTAAAATTCCCAACCCCAATTGTGTTAATATAGAATAAAGCGCTTTCTTTTATTATAAGTGCAATGTAACAATGGGAAAAGAATGCACTTTAAGGATAGAAAGTATCCTCTAGGATATGAAATGGAAGGTGAAAAACATGGGAAAAGACTTACGTGATGACGTATTACAAAAAATAAAGAGTAAAGAATTTCATTGCGCAAAAGAATTAACGTTATCTATTATAAGTGGCAAGTGGAAAATTGTTATTTTATATCGGCTAGGAATACATGGTCCAATGCGCTTTAGTGCTATTCAGCAACTTTTCCCAAAAATTACTCATAAAGTGTTAACCAAACAGTTACGTGAATTAGAAGATGATGGGGTCGTTACAAGAAAGGTCTATCCAGAAGTTCCACCTAAAGTTGAATATTCTTTAACAGAACTTGGTGAAAGCTTACAACCTATTTTACAAATGATGTATGACTGGGGAGAAAAAAGAATACAAGAATTAAAGCAGAAATCATAGTAAAATATTCTAGCAAAAAAATGTCTGACCAAGCTCTACTTGATCAGACATTTTTTATAACATACTTATGAACATTTCAGGTCTGCCCCAATTCATTTGATTACAAACACTGCGCATCTTACTTTCATCAATTTCGTGCACACTTTCTTCTAATGGGCACGAAATGGGAACTTCACAATGAATTTCCGCTAATTGTAAGGATATATTTAAATTCTCTAAATCATTTTCAATTTTTGTTCGCTGCGCTTTCGTCAACGATGAAATATTTTCTAATACCGCAGCTACTGTACCATATTCTTGAATTAATTTATAAGCCGTTTTTTCACCGATTCCTTTTACACCTGGATAATTATCACTTGTATCACCCATAAATGCTTTAGCGTGAACGATTTGCCAAGGCTCTACTCCTTTTTCTTCCATAATTTTTTCCGGGGTATAGTACTCATAATTTCCAACCCCTTTGCGAAGTAGCATGACAGTAACATTCGTATCAACAAGCTGCAATAAATCTGTATCGCCGGTTAATATATATACCTCTGCTTCACTGCAATACTTTTTCGCTAACGTCCCAATGCAGTCATCAGCTTCATACCCTTTCATACCGATGACAGGAATGGATAACTGTGCAGTCATTTCCTGAACTAAATCAAATTGCGGAATCAACTCTTCTGGAGGCGCTGCCCGATTTGCTTTATAATTTGAAAATGATTCTGTTCGGAATGTTGTACTGCCCATATCCCAGCACGTTACAATATGAGTGGGTTCAATCGTTTGCGCCGCCGTTAATAAATGTTTCATATAACCATGAATCCCATTTGTCGGAGTACCATCTTGTCGCTTCATAAATTGTCCGTATACACTTGTTGCATAAAAAGCACGAAATAATAATGCCATTCCATCAACTAACAATACTTTATTCATAATTCCTCTCCTACTAACAAAAAATAATAACCTCACGCTAACACGTAAGGTTATATCAAATAGATTACCATTCTACGTTTTTTCAACCCATTTATTATACAATGTTTTTTCATATTTAGCACCATTCGTAACTCAAGATGTTTGCATGCAACATGTATGAAGCAATCCAGGATACGTATTTTTACCTGTTGAAATAACAACTGCCTTCGCTGTACCACTTACCACTTTTGTTCCTTTAAAACATACATTTTCAAGTTGAAGTGGGTTGTAGTCTTTCATTCGTTTTAATGGAATAAAACGTTTGCGTTCGAGATAATAACAGCTTTCAAATTTCTCTACATTTGTTTCTTTTCCAGTTAACATAGATTCATCCACTAATAAATCATTTGCGTAAATAATGCGAACATCAGCTGGAACTGTATCACCTGCAGAAAGAAAAACGATATCTCCCGGAACAAGTTCTGTAACAGGAAGATTGATTCTTTTCGATTCTTGCTTCATCTCTCCTTCTACCCTAGAAACTGTAACTGTTTCCACATCACACTGCTCACGTTGTTTTGTCAAACTAGGAATCACTCCGCCTAGTTTCATGATTACATTTGTCAAAAGTGTACGTTTGGAAGAGAATTCATTTTTCCCGTACACATGGATACGCTTTTGTGCTTCTTTCATAGAAAGACCGTCTCTTGTTGTTTTAAAATAAACAAATACAGATTTCACGTCTCTTGTTGCGATTTCAATTAACAACTCTTTATTTTGTTGTAACAATATTTGTTCTTTCATTCCTTTTTTACTCTGTTTGTGAGAAGTGTTACCCACAAGTTTGTTTACATGTAACATATGCTCGTCTCCTCCTTTACAACATAGGAAGAAACGCTTTGTTTCTCAATTTACCCCACTTTAACAGTATCCCCTTTAAAGTGTTCCATATTTAGCTTACGATGCTCCAAAAGTGTCACCTTATGATTCCATATAGGGGGAGGAACAAGTCGTTTCCTACCTACATTATATATTTTTGCTTCCAAGTATATGGGTAACGGAACCGAGTCAGAGTTCGACATGCTCCTCACCTCCTTTTTCATTTTAATTACAATTCATACTATGAAAATTCTCATAGCACGTTAACAAAAAGACCTTTACTCAAAAACGAGTAAAGGCCATAACATACAGAAATAAACGATTTCTACTCCATATAGAAATCTACGAACCTCTCCCTCGCCGAGCTTTAGCACTGTATAGCATAGGTACATTACCAGCTACATTAAGAAAAACCTTAATTCGATCATTCCTGTTGACCCATTGGCGTCTCTCGACATTTTTGGGCAGTAGCATTTCTCTATACAGGAGCCTCACCTAACAGAGACTTTATTGCATTACATAGAAAATGTTACTCTGATTTAAAATAGATGTCAACACTTTCGGTTTAAAGTTTTTAAATTGCAACAAGTATTTCTTGGAAACTAAAAGCTTAATAGGTTAAACATCCGGCAATGACAATTCCGATGGACACGGATAAAAACATAAGGAAAAGGCCAACCGCCTGATTATCTTCTTCAATGCTTTGATTAATATTAAAACGAGGCGTTAACCATTCTGCTAAGTAGAACACAATGATTTGTGCCAATACACCAATTGCTCCCCATATAAGCATATCAAGCAATGAAACGGAATGAGCGGCCGTTGAATAAAGAACGATGGCGAGACCAAGAACTCTCCCTCCAAGCGCATAGCTCGCCGCTTTATTTCCTTTTGCCATAAGCGAAAATTCTTTCACTTTTGTCGTCACTTCCATAAGAAACAGACCGATGCATAAAAGACCTAACGAAACAACTAAATAAAGTAAAAAATTCGTCATGTATACTCCTCCTTTTTGATTCCTATAGGTAAATAATAAGATTCATTCCCTGTAATCTTTTCACCAGCACGTATCCCAATGCTACTTGGCTTCCCAGCAATTAAAAACGAACCAAATACATAGGACAAATCTTCTTTCCCTTTTGCAGTCTCAAGAGAAACAACTGGAAGTTCTATGTACTTTTGAAATACTGGTAGTTCTTTTTTATATGTTTGATATGTATTTTGCGTCATAATTTTCATGTCTTTATCACGAATTGTAACAGTGTCGCCTTCCCGGCCAAACGAAGGCTTTTGAACAAAGGCCTCTTTTCCTAAAAATTCATCAGGCTCTAAGTATGTAGGAAGCATATATGTCTGAATCCACTCTTGTTCTTCCCTTGTATAAAAAGCCTCCTCCTCTGCTAACCCCCAAATTAAACTTTGAACGGATTTCGGCTGCATAAGAAAGGCCGAAATCGGATTAATAATCGAAAGCTTCCCTCTCTTCACAAGTTGCAATAACTCAATCCCAACAAAATCTCCAGTAATCGGGTCATGATCCTCAAGTAAGTCTTCAATTGGATACGTTTGCCGATATAAAACATCGATCGGAATACCGTCCGTATCAACTAAAGCTTCATCCGTAATTCTTAGCTCTGACATTGGTACGATTTTACTTTCCACTTGACATAATTCTCTCAAATATTGCGTTGTATTCCAATCTTCTATATGTTCATGATGAGCTGTAAATACTACATTTGGATTTGCAATTCCTTTCGCACTTTCCGTTACAGCTTTTGTTATCCCCGAAGAAAGAAGACGTTCTTGCTGCTTGTTTGGATCATAACAATCAAAGGCCTTACAAACTGCTCCATTTATTTGAAAACATTCCATAATAAAGGTCGGCGTATCGCTATTAAACTCCAGCATTTTTATTCCACCATCTGTCACAGCGAAATCAAAACGCGAAATAACAGATTCAGGAAACAAAGACCTCATTCTAATATAAGGTAGACTGGAAAGTGGAAATCCAAGTTCAAGAAGCTGTGCGTCAGATAACGTGCGAAGAAGTCTAGCAGTCTTAAAAAATATTTTTCCCATTCGCTCTGTCGCAAGTTGTAAATTCCGAACCGTTTCTTCCGTTATTTCAAAAAGATAAAACAAGCTATATTCCCCACCATATAAATCAGACCAAAAATGAGGGAATTTGGAATAAAATCGTTTTCTTTCCTTTCTATATAAGGACATTATTCACCCTCCAAATCCACCTTTTGTACCGCTACCAATCCCTCCTTTAAATTTGGAAGAAGCTTGATACGACTTAAACTCCGATGATTTTGTAAGAGTATCCTTATTACGATAATATTTCCCGCCATAATAATAAGCTCCACCATGGCTCGAGTAACCATCATTACATCGCCAAACCCCCATCTCATCATCCCACTTCCACTTCGAACAACTTTTATCCTTTGGTTTTGGTGGAAGATCTTGTGTACAACCTGATACAGTAGTTGCCATTAAAGAAGTAATTACACTTGATACTAACAATTTTGTTTTTGTCACCTTCCCACTCCCCTTTATAAATTATATTTTTATTATAAAAGAATTCGTGATAAAGTAGAAGAAAAAGGAAGAGGGATGGAAATTGCGGTTAGAATATCGACTGAATAGTGAAGAGGAACAATATCCTGCCTTATGGAACTATACAAATATTCCTGTTTCGGAAGTCATCGCTAGAATGACCTGTGAGTATTTCGTGAAAGAAGGGGATACGTATGTTGTAACAGCAACCGCGATGGATCATGATGAAACAGCGGTCTTATACGTACAAAAAGAAGATTTTCTTAATGATCCCTTAGATCATACATATTCTCATATCGGTTTTGAAATTAGAGAGCTACAAGGGACGGACTCTATTTTACTTGAAAGTAAAGAGGTTTGGAATCATGAGGATATTTTATCGATTCTCCATTCCGATATCATCTATATACAAAAAGATGAACAATTTATAGAATTTACATTAGACTCAAGAGAAATTGATGAAGACCGAAAATGCTATGTGTATTATGGAACTTTTAATAACGAACATCGATAAGCTTTCCAATTACCATAATAAAAACCTTACGCCTCAAACGTAAGGTTTTTTATATAGTCCCACATCTGCCGTTCTCTCTAGATGTCCATAAACCTGCTCTCACAGGTGGATGTCCTCACAAACGCTTCCAGTTTCCTTCTTAAAAAGACGGCCTACTGTTTACATTTAAATATTGAACTTCCTTATTATACTCATTGGTTTAAGACATACATAAGCTACGTACACCGTAGGAATTTTATATGATATGAGTTGAAATAAAACCCCCGCACGTGCCGTTCCTCCTAAATGTCCAAAAACCCGCTACTCGCAGGTGGATGCCCTCACAGTTACCATACATCTTCCTCCACAAGGAAGGCTTGATTATAATAACTAAATGTTGAGCTTCCTTATTACTAACATCGGTTTTAGACATAAATGAGTTACGCACACCGCAGGATGTGTTATTTACTTGTCGTTATCTTACCACATTACAAACAATGTGTAAAATATAATATTTATACAACAACTTCTTACTGTGACCTTATTTTAATACAAAATATTTTCGTATGCAAGAGTTTACTACTGTTCTTTTTCAATTTCGTTTTCTGGATAAGAAATCCAATCGCTCCAACTTCCGGCATATAATTTTACATTCTGAAAACCAGCTGTTTGTAACGCTAATATATTCGGACAAGCCGTTACGCCAGAGCCACAATACACGATGATTTCTTTCTCTTTATCGAGATGATGGAAGCGCTCTTCTTGTTCTTTTTGTTCTTTGAACTTACCTTCTTCTGTGATTCCTTCTTTCCAAAAATAGTTTTGTGCTGTTGGAATATGTCCAGCCTGAGAATCCACTTGCTCTTCTATACCAGCATACCGTTTTGGCTCTCGCGAATCAATTAATGTCATATCGACATTGGTACGAATACTTTCTCTCACCTCTTCCATCGTTATAAGCATATTTTCTTGTACGTTTGGAATGAACTCTTTCCGCTTCACTTCAGTACATTCAGATTCTGTTGGTAAATTCCGTTCTTTCCATACATGAAATCCTCCATTTAACACATATACTTTCTTATGCCCTGCATACGTTAACAGCCACCATAAACGTGAAGCCATCGCACCGCTTTGACTATCATATGCAACAACTGTCGTATTTTCATCAATGCCAGCTTGCGAAAGCTTTTCGGCAAACTCTTTCATATTAGGAAGCGGATGGCGCCCACCGTGCTTCGTTACAGGGCTCGATAAATCACGATTCAAATCAAAATATAATGCGTAAGGGATATGCTCTTGTTCATACTGCTGCCGGCCCCAATTTGGATTTGCTAAATCAAAACGGCAATCAATCACTCGAACATGTTCATCTTCTATATGATTACGTAACCATTCAACCGTGACAATCATGCTTAACGACCTTCTTTCTCTGGCAAGCGCTTTACATACTCCATAACCATATTCGCTGTTACAATCTTACGCTGTGGTACGATACCTCGTTTAGCCAGTTCATTCATTTGTTTTGTGATCCTATTAATTGCATCTACCGAAAACTGCTTTCCACTTGACGCAAGTGCTACTACAGCATCAATTGCTGCTTCACGCTGCGCTTCTAATTGTAAAAAGGTCTTCACAATTTCATTTTGCTTACGAGAATGTGCTGTAATTGCTGTATGTACTTCCATCTTCACTACCCCCTAGATTTAATAAAGTGAAACTTTAATCAGTGGGAGTTTTCTTCATCCCCCGCTGATTATGAGCCCTCACCAATCGAGCTGTTACGGGCAGCCCTATTCCCATCTATCTTCCTTGCTTCTTTCTGAATCTTGAGGCGGGAGTCTTACTGCCCTAAAATAGCGGGATAAACCACTACTTAAAGCGTCATTGTAAGCCGAATCATATCACGACATACAATTTCATTTTCAATAATCTCCTCTTCATAATGCTTTGAAAAGTAATCAAAATCAATCGAAACAATGCGGAAACCACATTTTTGATATAAAGCAAGCTGCGAAACGCTAGAATTTCCTGTCCCTATTTCAAGTGTATGCATATGATATTCTTTCGCTGTTTGAATAGCGTGGCATAACAATTGTTTACCAATTCCTCTCCCTTGCAGCTCATCTACAACAGCAAGGTTCATGATTTCCATTGTATATGGCCTTGTTTCCAGTAATACATATACACCTATTACGTTTTCTTCATCTTTTGCAACATAAATGCGACCACGTTTTACATATGAATCAATTTGTTGCTCACTCGGATCAGCAAGCAATAATAATGGCCGAGGAGCATTTTCCTTTTGTATGCGTTCAATTACAATCGCTATAAAAATTCTCTCCTTTCTCTTGTTCTAAACCCTCCTTGTCTACCATAAGTAATACAAAGGAGGGATTCACCATGGACAACAATGAGAAAAAGTGCAACGTCATCTCAATTGATGCAAAGAAAAAGAAAAGTGAAACTTATTCCTATCCAAAATTAGTTATCGAAGGGAAAACATATGAATTTTCTTCATTCGTCTTATGCGGTGAAACACCGGATGGTAGACGTTTAGTATTAACTCATATGATTTCCACAGACGAGTTTGCCGGATTTGTAAAATCACTCGATACTGTTCTACAGAAGAAAATTGAGCGAATCTTTTTTTCATAAAGATTATAAAATATGAATCTCTTTCTCAATCGCTATCAATTGTTCTTGTAATTGTTCCTTACTTGTTTCATATAGTGACACATCAATTGTTTCTGCTAAAGCAAATAATAGACTTGCGTAATACTGCTTCACATCTTCCTGCATAACATTTTGGGATAAGTTCCATTTCCTTTCCCATTCCTGTTTATAATGATCAACAAATAATTTTTCTTCATCCGCTACATATTGAGATACGAAAGGCTCAAGCGCTTCTTTCGTATCGCTTTGCATAGCTGCTTTATCATTTTTTTCAAAAAAGCTTTTCTCATTTTTAAAATGAGATAACGCCTTTTTAAAATGTTTCATTTCAATAGATGGAAATGGTTCTTGATGTGCTATCACTTGATATTCATACTCTGCTACTTCGCTCATTGAAATGAATTCATTTTCTTTTTGGCATGTCATTACAATCTCATCTCTTGCCCGCCCTATCGCTTCATCAATCCATTTCTCAAGACGTAGTGATGTTGCTCGCATTTCTTGTAATACATCATGTTGGATAAACGCAACTAATTCCATAAGACATTCTTGTAATTTCACCTTCACACTTCCATCTGTTCGAAGTGCTGCAGGATTAATAAATTCCGTAAACACATCGTTATAACGTAAAAATAAGCGTTGCTGTACATAATATAACAGCTCTTTTACTTCATTCTTCATTGCTTGTTCTTCTGCCAAAACACTATATGATGAAATCATATGAAGTAGCCGTGCTCGCTCTGCTTCATATTTTTTTATTTGCTTCTCTTTTTCATTATTCCCTTGTTTTGCTCCCTGTATCATATTTGTTAGCAGCTGATCTGCACTTTGCAGTGCTCTGTATAAAGAATGTATCGATACAAGCATAAGATCGTGCATCATAAATGATGTAAATGACTCTTCAAATTTAGAAATTCCCGAATCTTGTAAAACACCATACTGTTCTTTCGCAATAACGTCACCTTGTTTTTCTTTTAATGCACATAAGCTGGAAATCGCAAAGAGACGCGGATTACGAATACCATATTGTAAGAGTTGCTCTGCAATATAACCTTTTACCATTTCAAGCTCTTCTTCAGATTGTGCTAAATCTGCAGCATTGATTAAAAAGAACATTTTATCAAGGGCAAATGTATCTTTGACGCGACCAAGCTGAATGAGAAACTCCCGATCTGCTCTTGAGAACACATGATTATAGTATGTTACAAATAAAATCGCATCTGCATTTTTAATATATTGGAATGCCACATCTGTATGGCGAGCATTAATTGAATCTGCTCCTGGCGTATCAACTAAAGCCACCCCTTGTCTTGTTAACGCACAGTCGTAATAAAGCTCCATATATTCCACAAAACATGACTTTTCTTCATTCGCGACATAATCAGCAAATTCAGCTACTGTTACTTGCACTTGCTCTCCTAACTGATTGAAAACCGCCCTATATCCTCTTTGTACTGCCCGCAAGAAACTAAATGTTGTTTTCTGCTTTCCACTTGGTGATGGATACTGAATAATTGTCTCTATTTGTGACAGCGCTTCTTCCAAAGTAGATATTTCATAATGAAACAGTTTATAAACAGCTTTCATATCTTCTAATAATGCCTGTTTTGATTTAAACTGAACAACTACCGTACCATGAGGTTTCTCCTTTGTAACCGGTAAAATTTGATTAATCGTCGCCGTTGTTGGATTTGGTGATACCGGAAGTACGTTTTCGCCAAGCAACGCATTGGCAAATGAAGATTTCCCTGCACTAAATGCTCCAAAAAGGGCAACGGTAAACTGCTTTGTTTCCACACGCTTTCTTTTTTCAAGCACCTCTTGATATAAATGCTGCAAAGTAGGAAGTGACTCTATTATCTTTTCTGCATCTTTTACCCGCTCTAATATGCGAGGAATATTTAATTTTGCTTCGCTCTTTCTTTCTTCCTCAGTATAAGAAAGTCTTTCCGTTTTCACTTCTTGTTCTTGTAATGTGAACTTCTCATTTACAACTAACTTCTTCCCTTGCAATATTTCTTCTATTTGTAACCCATCTGGCACAGGGATGCGCTCTCTCCAAATGTCCTGTAAGTAGTTCTCGTATTTATCATATGCTGCCGCATATTGTAATTTCGTTTCTTTTGCAGTTTGTAATACGGTATATTGCTCCAGTTCTTCATCAAGATGAACCATTTCTTCTTTGATCTTTTCTTTCAATATACTCGTACTGCTCTCTAAAATTTGCCGCGCTTTCGCAAAATATCTTTTCTTAAGCTCATTTGCGACATCTTCTGTATAAAGAAGTAAATAATCCCCTGTAAAACCAGCTCCTTGCTTAATCGTTTCTGCTAACAATGCAGGAGAAAAATCAATTTCCAATTCATATACGGATTTCCCTGTATTTTCTGTAAATAACCCCTTTTCTTTTAAGAAAGAGACGATAAATTCTTTCACGTGAAAATCAATTTGTGTTTCCACAGTCTTTTTCAGAGCAGAATAAAATGCTTCCAATCGCCTTTGTTTCTCTTGCTCTGTTTTTCCTTTTGCAAATAGGAAACCCACTTTAAATTTCGTTAACTTTGTTTCTAAATATTGATTTGCTAATTCTCTCATTTCAAACGGCATTAAATACGCATTATCCAATATTCCTTGTAAGCCTTTTATAAATTCATTTCTTACATCGGATTCTTTATGAATTGCGCGCTGTTTCTTTTCAAGAAGCATTTCCTTCTTTTCTTTCACTTCTGAAAGAGATAACGGCGAAGCTAATTCTTTTTCAAAAGGTTGAAGTTGCTTTTCATTTTCAGCAAGAATAGCAGAAAGGTACTCTTGTAATAAATATTCTGTTTCTCTTTCCATCCCTTGTTTCACATGTTGGTCGCGCTCTTTCATAATAGAAAATAGTAAACGCTCTAAACTTTGAATTTCATTATGCGGATGGTTCATCATTCGCAATGAAGTGTAAAAGATACCATCTACTTGAATATCCCAATTTAAAAATGATTGTTTCACGCTTTGCTTATACTCTGCAAATGACAATTCATTTTCTTTATGCTTATCAATTTGATTCACAACAAGATACACCGTTTTGTTGCGCTGCTTTAGCTCTTTCACAAATTGTAAGTTCACTTCAGACTGCACATGATTATAATCCATCATATAAAAAATAACATCCGCAAGATGCAGTGTAGATTCGGTCGCTAGTTGATGCGCATCATCTGTTGAATCAATTCCAGGAGTATCAACAAGCATAACACCATCAGGAATCGGTGCATCATTTCGGTAAATATGTACACCGATAATTTCATCCCCATTTTTACAGAGCTGTTTTAACTCTTCTGCTGAATATACACCACTATATTCATAATGCTCCCCTGATTTTAATGTAACAATAACTCGATCCAGTCCCTTTTCAATTTTAACGACATTTGCGCTAGTTGGAATTGGACTTGTTGGCAATAACTGTGCTTTGTACAAGTAATTCATCATCGTCGATTTTCCAGCAGAAAAATGCCCACAAAAAGCAATCATCAACTGCTCTTCTTTATATTTTTGAATTACTTCAAACAACTTCAAGCTATTTTCTGTATCCCCATGCTTTTGCCATTCTTCATAAAAACAAACAAGTTTTTTCATACTGTTTGTCTGTACTATGTTTGTCATCCCCTTGTTCCCCTTTATTCCAAGATGTATATACCTTATTATCATACTAAATTTTCAGCATATTCTCATTAAAAATAAAAAAATCCCTTTCATTCTTTTTATAGGATGAAAGGGATTTTATGTTAACTTTTTCATTTTGTTGCTCCGACTCCATTTAACACATACTTTGTTATGCCAATATACATAGCAACTGTGCCTGCAACAAATGCATATATCATTTCGCACACCAACCTTTTTTGATAATGATTATCACTTTTGAATACATTTTATCATTAAAGAGAATCATTATCAATACATTTCTAAAAAAGAAAGCCCCTTTCTTCCAAGGGGCTTTGACCACCTGTTTTAAAGGAGTGAAAAAATTTGTTGTGCATCTTTATTATATCTCATCAAGCGCATCTTAATAGCTTCAATAATTGGAAATTCCCGCTATGCCCTTTCCTGTCTATTTTGTATAATAAAAGGGATTTACTTGATAAGGAGGAGAATAATGGAACAAAATCTTTCGCAAGGTGAGAGGATTCATTCTATCGATATCATAAGAGGAATCGCTGTACTTGGTATTTTTCTTGTGAACTGGCCCGTTATTGCTGGTGTTGATTCTCGTGACATTACAGGAAGTTATGAAGGAATAGACAGCTATATTCGCCTATTTTATGACATGTTTATTCAAACAAAATTTTATACTATTTTTTCATTTTTATTCGGATTAGGCTTTTTCATTTTTATGCAGCGCGCTGAAGCGAAAACAGATCATCCAAAAACATTATTCGTTCGTCGACTTCTCATTTTATTATTATTCGGCTTCTTGCATTACGTCCTTTTATGGGATGGTGATATTTTACATAGTTATGCAATTGCGGGGTTTTTCTTATTATTATTTTACAAAAGACAACCACATACCATTTTAGTATGTTCATTGATTCTATTAGGTCTTTTCCAACTGTTTATGTTATTAGCTAGCATCATGATTGCTTTTATACCAATAGAAGAACTAGCGTCTTCTCTACCCATTATGCCATTAGAAAATTGGAGCATACAAGTGCAAGATCGCTTTCATGCCTTTTATTCTGAATCCATTGGTTTAAACATTTCAATGCTTCCCGAAACAGTTGGTTTATTCTTACTCGGCTTATACGCTGGCAAAAAAGACATTTTCCGCCAAGCAAAAGAATTAGATTCCAAACTAAAAAAGTGGCAAATCATTATGTTTATCTTAACACTTCCGATGTGGTTCTTTATGATTCGTTACTTTGTAACAAAACAGCCTTATGAACCAATCTACATGAGTGGTTTTACAATGTTTAGTGGGAAAACCTTATTTATTTTTTATATCCTCACACTTATGCGTTTATTACAAAAGGAACAATGGCAAAAATTATTACAGCCTTTCCAATATGTAGGACGAATGGCACTAACAAGCTACATTTCACACACAGCAATTACATTGATTGTGTTCGGTCTATTTTTCAAAAATGATTTGCCGGTTCCATTATGGATAGGCCCGCTATTTTGTATTAGTTTTTATGCACTACAAATCTTTATTAGCCGCTGGTGGCTCTCTCACTATCAGTATGGCCCACTTGAATACATTTGGCGCCTTGGTACGTATGGAAAAATGATGCCTTTAAAAAACAAAAGCAAGGTCTCTTCATGAGAACCTTGCTTTTGTTGATTTACATTTCTGTGACAGCACTTTTCATTGAAACTTGCTCTTCTTTTGTTTTCGCTCTGCGCTCCGGAATCATATGAAATACAATATTTAAAATAACCGCTGAAGCACTTCCAAGTACAATACCATTGTCTGTTAAAATACGAATACTTTCTGGAAATTGTGAGAATAACGTTGGAACGACTGTTACGCCAAGGCCAATTCCAACAGAACATGCCACGATAAGTAAGTTTTCTTGTTTTCCAAAATCAACATTGCTTAACATTTTAATTCCATATGCCATCACCATCCCAAACATTGCGAGCATTGCACCGCCAAGCACTGGCTTTGGAATAATCGTTGTAATGGCTGCAATTTTAGGGATAAATCCGAGCACAATTAACATACCACCACATACATAAATGATGATGCGATTTCGCACACCTGTTAATTGCACAAGACCGACGTTTTGTGAGTAAGTCGTATACGGAAAGGCATTAAAGATTCCACCTAAAATCATCGCCAATCCTTCAGCACGATACCCTTTTGTTAAATCTTTTTCGCCAATCTTTTTATTACATATATCAGATAAAGCAAAATATACCCCAGTTGCTTCCACTATCCCTACGCAAGC
This sequence comes from Bacillus cereus group sp. BfR-BA-01360, assembly GCF_022663595.1. Lineage (NCBI taxonomy): Bacteria > Bacillati > Bacillota > Bacilli > Caryophanales > Bacillaceae > Bacillus > Bacillus cereus group sp. BfR-BA-01360. Next base: position 290,609 of record NZ_JAKUFV010000003.1, on the reverse strand, counting down.
AACGAGAATCATCGTAATCATTGGAGTGAATGCAAATGTAGGTGTTCCGAAATAAAAAGGCTGTATTCCATGAAACCAATCCGCTTCCCAAACAGCCTGCAGGCTTACTTTCCCCATTAAAGCTGCCATAATCGTTCCAAATAAAAGACCAAGTAAAATAGAAATGGAACGAATAAATCCATCAAAGAAACGATACATAATAACGATAAATAGTAGCACACCAAATGCTAACGCTAAATTTTCCAAACTTCCAAAGTCTTTACTCCCTGCACCACCAGCCATATCATTAATGGCTGCTGGAACTAACGTAACCCCAATTACCGTAACAACAGAACCTGTTACAACAGGTGGAAATAACTTTACTAGTTTGCCAAATAGTTTCGCAAAAATAACAACGAACAATCCAGCAGCAATAATTGCTCCATATATAGAAGAAACACCATACTGCTTACCGATTGCAATCATCGGTCCAACCGCTGTAAATGTACATCCAAGTACAACCGGGAGACCAATTCCAAAAAAACGATTTGATAATGCTTGTAAGATTGTAGCAACGCCGCACATTAATAAGTCAATAGAAACTAAATAAGTTAATTCTTTCTGACTTAGTCCAAGTCCTCCGCCAACAATAAGTGGAACAATAATAGCCCCAGCGTACATCGCAAGCATATGTTGCATACCGAGAGAAGCAATTTTAAATGGATGTTGCTTCATTGCTATCTCACCTCCGCAGTTTCATGTTGAACAAAGGTAACCGTACCATCTTCAAGCGATGCAATTTCTGCCAATGATTCTACGCGAACGCCTCTCTCACGCAGTTTCTTCCCTCCATCTTGAAATGCTTTTTCAATTACGATCCCAATTCCCGAAACGCTCGCTCCAGCTTGCTCTACTAAGCTCATGAGCCCTAAAGCCGCTTGCCCATTTGCTAAAAAGTCATCAATAATTAACACTCGATCGTCTTCATGAATATGTTTTTTAGATAGTGAGATCTCATTTGTTTCTTGTTTTGTAAATGAATATACGTTTGCAACATACATATTCTCTTGTAACGTTAACGATTTACGCTTTCTTGCAAAGATTACTTTTACCCCAAGTTCTAAAGCCGCCATAACCGCTGGTGCAATCCCAGAAGATTCAATCGTCACGATTTTTGTAATTTTCTCTTCTTGAAAACGTTTTGCAAACTCTTTTCCGATTTCTTGCATAAGTACTGGATCAATTTGATGATTTAAAAATGCATCTACCTTCAATACATCACCAGATAAAACTTTTCCTTCACTTAAAATCTTTTCTTGTAATACTTTCATATTTGTTCCTCCTCTTATGCAAATAAAAAACCCCAAAAGCAGCCACCACTCGTTACAAGTGAGAGACGCGCTTTTGGAGCTTCGCGAAAAAAAGAATACGAAACAAGCAAATCTATTCGTCCTCACTCATAGTCGAAGTATTTACGGTACTTCGGTAGAAACTTGCAGGCCTTATTCCTGCGATTATATGAGTGTAGCTAACTTATTTATTTATAGATGGATTATAACGCACTTTTTTTACTTTGAAAAGCATTTCTAAGAAAAACACGTACAAATATTATCGAAATATCTTTTTCGTTCGACTTTTAAAACCCTTTCACCTCCCTCTATATTTATAAAAAATTCTTTTTGAGTCACACATATTTATTTCTTGTAACATAAAGGGAAACTTTAATCAGTGGGGGGTTCTTCATCCCCCACTGATTATGAGCCCTCACCAATCGGGCTGTTACGGGTAGCCCTCCTCCCACCTATCTTCCTTGCTTCTCTCTGAATCTTGAGATGGGAGTCTTATTGCCCTCAAATAGCGGGATAAACACAAAATCATGGTATATCAGTGATTCGGCACATCGCCACTACGAATAAATAGAAACAAAGACCCAAATTTGTAAAAAGAGCCCACCTAAAAGGAGACCACTTTATAATAAAAAGGAGGCTGTCACCTACTCTATACAGGTGATAGTCTCCTTTTCACTCTCAATATTTTGATAAAATACTTGTTATGTTTTCAAAGCAGTCCCTTTAGGTTCTTCATTTTTTTAGTTCATAAATCTCTTTATATTTTGTTTCTAAATAGTCCGCTAAATAATTCGCATTTAGCCCCTCACCAGTTACATCCTCTAATATTTGTAATGGTTTTTTCATTTTACCATATTGGTGAATATTTTTTGTCAGCCATTCGCGAATTGGTGTGATATTCCCTTCTTCTAATAATGCATCGAAGTTCGGAATATCTTCTAACATCTTATGTTTAAATTGTGCGGCGTACATGTAACCAAGTGCATAAGATGGGAAATAGCCAAACGATCCATCTGCCCAATGGATATCTTGCAATACTCCTTGTGCATCTGTTTCTGGACGAATGCCTAAATAGCTCTCCATTTTATCATTCCATGCTTTTGGTAAATCTTTTACTTCCAACGTTCCGTCAAATAATTCTTTTTCTAACTCATAGCGAACCATAATATGTAATGGATACGTTAATTCATCTGCCTCAATGCGGATAAAGGAAGGCTTTGATTCATTGATTGCATCATAAAATTCATCTACCGACACATTTTCAAATTGTCCCTCACTAAATTGCTTCAATAATTCATAATTGTTCTTCCAGAAAGATTTATGACGCCCAATAAAGTTTTCAAAAAATAGCGATTGTGATTCATGAATCCCCATTGAAGTACCACTGCAAAGCGGTGTTCCTTCTAAATCCTCGGAAATATTTTGTTCATATACAGCATGCCCACATTCATGAATTGTTCCAAACACAGCCGTTCGGAAGTCATTCTCATCATAACGAGTCGTAATGCGAACATCGCCTCTATTTAATGTAATTTCAAATGGATGAATCGTTTCATCTAAACGCCCAGCTTCAAAGTTATAATTTAATTGTTTTAATACTTCTAAAGTAAAATTCTTTTGTTGCTCCTTTGGAAAATGCTTAAATAATACATCTGTTTTTAATGTTTTATGAGACGCTGAAATGTTTTTCACAAGCGGTACAATTCGCTCACGTAATTGTCCAAATACATGGTCTAATATTTCTACTGTTACACCCGGTTCATACATATCTAACAACGTATTATATTTATACGTATCATAACCCCAATATGTAATAAATTTCTTCTTATATGCAACAATTTTTTCTAAATATGGTCTGAACATTTCAAAATCAGACTTTTCACGTGCTTCCCCCCAAACACTTTCTGATTTTGCTTGTAATTTTACAAACTCTTCATACTCAGCTTGTGGAATTTTTTTATTTTGGTCATACTTTTTGCGACACTCTTCTACAATTTTTTTCGTTGTTTCGGAAATTGTATTCTCTGCAATTCGTTGTTCTAATACTATTAAATATCTCTCCATCTCATCAGAAGTTGATAAAGAAAAGACTTCTGACGAAAGCATTCCGATGACTTCAGAGCGCTGATCTACCCCTTGTTTTGGAGCGCCTGTACGCAAGTCCCAAAATATTAAATTAAGTGCTTCGCCATAATTATTTATCTTTTTCACATATGCTAAAAATTCTTTTTCTAATTCATGTGTAGCGATTTTCATATCTCATTCCCTCCTTTTTCTATCTCCCCTTTATTTCGACATAAATAGATAAATTCCTTTTCTCCCTATAGAAAAAAGCTTGGCATTGACCAAGCTTTTTTCGTTAGATCATTATTCCTTCTACTGGCAGTACTTTCTTTACAGCTTCGACAACCTTTTCATTCTCATTTTCAGACAAGAATAACGAAATCGCTCCTTTGTCCTCACTTGTACGAATTAAGCGTCCAATTCCTTGACGAAGTCGTAAAATCATATATGGTACATCTACGTTCCAAAATGAATCATTTACATGTTTTCGTTTCGCTTCAAACACAGGGTCATTTGGAGGGAATGGAAGCGACCAAATAATGACATGTGATAATGATGAACCAGGAATATCTAACCCTTCCCATAAATGAACAGCACAAAGGACAGTCTCTTCTTCATTTTGGAAACGTGAAACGAGCTGACTAATTTCTTGATCTCCCTCATATAAGAACGGAATAGACATTTGTTCTTTGCTTACGTATTCTTTAAAGACAGCAAGCTCCTCAGTTGTTCGGAACAATACAAGTGTACGTCCATTGGTTTTTTGAATATTTTCAAGTATATATTGACACTTTCTTTCCCATGCATTTTCTTCATTATAGGATGGTAAATACACTTTCATTTGTTCTTCATAATCAAATGGAGAAGCAACCGAGAACGATAGATAATCTTTTATGCCGAGACTATTTGCGGTAAATGCAAATGAACCATTTTCAGATAATGTAGCAGAAGAGAAAATATACGGGATTTTTTTAGAGAATACTTTCTCTTGTAATACTTCTTCTACTGCACGTGGCATAATAACTAATGTAAATGTTCCATCCCCTTCTTCTCCCCACGTAATCGCATTTTTCTCATGCATGAAAAGACGAAGTGAATGTTCCAGTACATCTAAATGCTCGTCAACAATATTTAAATCATATGTGTTGACTGTATACATTTCACTTTCAAATACTAATGCATCGCCGACTTCAGCAATTTTCGCATATAATCGTTTTGCTTCTGTAGTCACTTTTTCTGTTACCGTAATTTCCAAGCGATCTGACCCTGGAATTTCTTGTTTATTCTCTTGTAAAACATCAAAGAAACGTTCTGTCTGCCAAATTGTTTCTTCTATTAAATGAGCAAATTCTTCACGAATATCATTTTGCAACAATCTTGTTAATAATTGTTCCATCATCGTTTGCTTTAATCGATACGTTAGTGCTTTTTGCGCTGCATATTCAACCAAATGTCCTTCATCAAAAACGACACAGCTACTTTCTGGTAGAAGCGGCATCTGTCCTTCACGCTTACGAGCATCATATGTCCAAATGTGGTCCATATAGAAATCTTGAGAACAAATAATTAAATCTGCTGCTTTACGGTAATGTTCACGAGAAAGCGTTTGACCGCAGCGATGGCGAGATTCACATGTGAAACAATCTTGGAAATAATCCCAAGATACTTTTGACCACTCTTCATCATTTAATAGCGGAAACTCTTTACGATCTCCATATGGTGTAAAATTTTGCATTGTTCCGTGATCAAATACAAATTGCGGCAATTCATAATATAAATCTTCAATTACTTCTGGAGCTCGTCCACTCATTACATCTTCTAATTTACGTAAACATAAATAATTATCCATTGATTTTGCAAGTCTAACATCAACAGATAACCCTAACGCTTCTGATAACTTCGCGATGTCCCCTTCTTCTTTTACAAGCTGTTCAATTAGCGTTTCATCTGCACAAGCGATAATAGCCGGCTTTCCTGTATAACGTGCATAACAAATTGCATATAAAAGATATACAATTGTTTTTCCTGTTCCAACACCAGCCTCAGCAAACATAACCTTCTTCTCTTGAAACGCTCGTTCTAATTGAAACGCCATAAAAATTTGTTCATCGCGCTCTTCAAAACCTTTTTCTGGGAGGATATCGTAAAATACATCTCCAATCCACTCATTCAACTTATCATAAAAATTATCTTGTTTCCCTACTTCAAATGGTAATCTCTTCTTAGTAAACATGCTTAGCCTCCAACCAAAAAGTTTTTCTATAAAAAAGATATAGCAACTGCTACTTATAAATAGCAGTTGCTTTCCCCTGTTGTAATACATAGAAATGCGTGAAAAAAGTTTTCCTTTATGTAAAGGAAAACTTTTTTTACTCTATTAATGACTTTAAATAACGCTTATCAATTAATGTTTCATATGATAACGCAGATAAATATTCTTCCTGTGCCTTTTGAATTTCATCTGCTGCTACACTTTGAAAATCAAGTTCTTTGCCGAGTTCATCATACGTACGATGAATCGCTTTTTGAATCATTGACAACTGGAACCCATCCATATCGATTCCTCCTTTTGCACATTACATAGTAGCCAGTATATGCGCAAAAAAGAGGTTTTATACTACGAATTACGAGGCGGACGTTTTCCAAAGTATTGGTAGTAATCTGTACGAATAAAGCCATTGAATAATTTACGCTTTTTCGACGCTTCTTGTCCATAACATTTTTCAAATGCCTCATAGCTTGTTAATACATATAAGGACCAAGTGTCTAACGGACGGAATACTTCTCCCATTTCTTTGTATAACTTTTCAACAAGTGCTTTTTCACTTAAACGTTCTCCGTATGGAGGATTCGTTACAACATAGCCATATTCCTCTTTTGTCGTAAAATCTTTTACTTGCATTTGTTTAAAGGAAATTAAATCGCCTAATCCAACTTCATCCGCATTATCTTGCGCGATTCTTATCATACGATGATCAATATCTGATCCGATAATTTGTAATGGCTGATCATAATTTGCTAAATCCTCTACTTCTTGACGCGCTTCTTTCCAATTTTGCTTACCAATCCAGTCCCATTCATCCGATGCAAAGTCTCGGTTAAATCCTGGTGCAATATTTTGTCCAATCAGCGCCGCTTCAATCGGAATTGTTCCAGAACCACAAAACGGATCAACGAATGGACGATCTGGTTTCCAATTTGTAAGTTTAATTAAGGATGCAGCTAACGTTTCTTTCAACGGTGCTTCTCCCTGATCAACACGATATCCGCGCTTGTGCAATCCGACACCACTTGTATCGATTGTTAACGTTGCAATATCTTTTAACATGGCAATCTCAATGCGGAATAAAGGACCATTCTCTTCAAACCAAGTTGTACGCTTATATGTTGATTTTAACTTTTCAACAACAGCTTTTTTGACGATACGTTGGCAATCTGGAACACTAAATAAAGTTGATTTCACAGATTTACCAATAACAGGGAATTCCCCGTTTTCAGGAATATAATCTCCCCAATTTAGAGCCTTTGTCTTCTCAAATAATTCATCAAACGTAGTTGCTTTAAATTCCCCCACTTTGATTTTGACACGATCAGCAGTACGCAACCATAAATTGGCACGACAAATTGCATTTACATCTGCTTCAAACGTTACTTTTCCGTTATCTACTTGGCACTCGTAGCCAAGATCACGAACTTCTCTTGCAACTAGAGCTTCAATTCCCATCGCTGCTGTTGCAATTAAAGTAACTTTTCCCATTTTCTATTCACCTCTTATGTATAATCAAACAATCATCACTCTATAAATGATTAAGTATGATAACGTATTGTTTTCTTTACCATTGTAACTCAAGCATCATTACTTCATACAAATAAAAAGCTCTCCTCTTTCAAAGGAGAGCTGAGTCATTACGTAATTGGTTCATAACGTTCTGTAAGCCATGTTCTGTTCCTTTGTACTACAAACGGCCCACGCCTCGTACTCCGGTGGTAATCATCTATCTACAGGTTACTCAAACCTGTCCTTTTCCATCGTTCATTTCCTTGGAAAAGATTCCCCTACCATTATTTGGGTTTCTCGCTCGTGGGGTTTACCTCGTTCCACTCCTATCATTTCTTCAAGGACTTCGTCACTGTGGCACTTTAAAGGTAGTCAAACCATATCCAAAAGGACTTAGGTTTTTTCCCTGCCGTTAAACCAGCCTCGCGGCCAGAATACCCTAGCTTATGAATTGGCTAGGCACGAACACTACGACCATCTCAGGTCGTGCGAGCATGGACTTTCCTCTACAACGTTTACGTTGCAGCGATTACCCAAACGCTATGACAAAGATTAGTATAGTGGAAACAAAAAGATTTTGCAATGCTTTTTTATATGTAAGATGTTTCAATCTTTTCCATTTCTACATTACTCGTATAATTTGCTTCCAAAAACAGCTTTTTCTAAATTAGATAAACGTTTCAAAATATCTGTATTTGTATTGCTATATACAGGTTGTGCAGCCGGTGTTGGAATCGTTTGTTGCGGAGCTTGTGCCGCAGCAAGTTTCTGCTCTTCTAATTCACGTTTCAAACGTGCGTTTTGCTGTTGCAATTGTTCCAGTTCCTTATGAAATACTTCATAATCTTTAATAATCATATCAAGAAACTTGTCGACCTCTTCTTGCTGATATCCTCTCATGCCTGTTTTAAATTCTTTTTCTAAAATATCTTTTGCCGTTAATTTAATTTTATCCGAAATCATTCTCTTCACCTCAAATTTTCACCAAAACTTTTATTAGCTAAATTTTTTCAGAAACAGTCACTTTTGTCAATCATATCTGCACAAGCAATCTTCCATATTACTCTGCATCATTCCACTGTTCTTCTTCTATTATATCTTGTAAATCAGAAAAAAGAATGAAATAGCTATGATAATTTTCTATTTCTTCTTTTTTCTTAGCCACCTCTACTATATATTTTGGACTTCCTGGTTTTTCTTCATCATATACAGCTAAAAGTGCGTCACTTTTGTCAATAAAAAATTGATTTTTTAATCGAAATTGCTCTGGGCTTTCATATCTTCTTTTTGTAATACTATCAACATGATCAGCTTGCTCTAAAATGAATTCATACCATTCTTTATTTTCTTCTTTCCAGTTTTCCTCTTGTGCTAAAAAAGGGGTAAACACAGCAAGTTTTAAATCGGGATATTCTAATTGTAAGTCAAACACAACTTCTGCAGCCCATAATTCAACCCCAAGTTGTCCACTAATCATCACCCATTCTAATCCTTCTTCCAAAAAGGCAAGAAATTTACGATGTAACGCTTTTTTTATATAAGTCACACCTGGGTGATCATTCTGAAATATTCCAAGTTCAAAAGGTTTATATCCTGTTACAGCTAAAACTTTCATATCAACACTCCAATAAAAAGAAAAGAACTAGCATCTCGCTAGTTCTAACATAACATTTACTTTTTAAATATTCCACCTACATTAGGGCCTGCGTTTGGGCCAAATGGTGATACATTAGGGCCTGCATTTGGACCAAACGGTGATACACTAGGGCCTGCATTTGGACCAAACGGTGATACACTAGGGCCTACATTTGGACCAAATGGTGATACTTGATGAGGGTATCCATGGTGTCCACACCCTCCACCATGACCTGGGTCTTCAAATCCTGGATCTACAACATTTACATTTGAATGTGTTTGCGGGAAGAAATGTTGGTTTTTAATTTGTTGATGATGCACATGCGTTGTATGAGTTGGGTGAATATGTGGCACCACCGTTGTAGAAAAAGTGTGTGTTACACATTGTTTTGTTGGATGAACAACAGGAGGTGCTGTGCAAATAGGACCTGTTGGCTTATGCCCTCCAAAACAAGGATGACAATGACGCATAGTTTTTCTCTCCTCTCTCACTCAAAATCTAACTACACTTTACAATATGAGAAAAGAGTAAAAGCCGCTTGTTATATATACCTATTTCTTCAAAGGAAATTCGTCTAGATTATAAGTCATTAGATGAAGAGCTTGGCTTATTGTCACACGATTACTTTCCGAAGAACCCCCCAACTTGTTTTACAATTCCTGTAACTTGATTTACCGCATTCATCATTTGGCCTGCTGTATTCATCATTTTGTTCACATCATAATTTCCATCTGCTGTTTTAAATTGAGACACCAAACTAGAAAACTGACTCGGTTGCTGTTTCTGCTTGTTCATTTTTGGATATGGTTGAAAGGGCTGCTGCGGCGGATAAAACATAGATGGTTGTGAGTGCGGCGGTGCGTAATACGGCATATTCATATAAGGTTGTTCATGCTGATTCATAAATGATACTTCAAATGGCTGATAATAATTTTGATTCCCATAATAAGGTGCGAAAGGATACATATTGTAGCGTAAATGCGGCGCTCCATTATGTTGATACGCGTTTGGCTGTGGGTTTGAATGAAACCCTTGATAAGTAGGTTGTTGAAACATGCATTCTCTCCCCCTTTATCTTCGTTTCTACCTTTAGAATATGTACCTACAAAATAAAAGGTGTTCTTATATAATTGTCTGTTTTTGTCGGAAGTTTAAATTTTTAAAAAAATAAAAAAGTAAACCCTTTCATGTTATGATATAAAAGAAGAAGATTCTCATGGGGGAGGAATCAACATGATATTAGGGGATTTAAAACAAGCGTTTTTACAAAAAAAGGGGTATTGTACAGAAAATATGAATGAATTGCTCGACTTTGCGCGACATTGTTATTTGGAAGGGAAAATCTGTATTTCAGAATATCGAGTGTTGATACGAGAATTGGAAACAAGTGGAGCAACAAGACCACGTCATAAAATTACAGAATCATAAAAAACACAAGAGGGATTCCCCTCTTGTTATTTACATAATTCCACAATAGTCTGTAACGTATATAAAATCGCCTGGTGCGTTTCATAAAACCGTTTCCCTTTTCCTTTATTCACAAAGCATTGCAAAGCATTATTTTGTAAATTTTCGCACACTTGATCTATTTGTTGAAAATGGACATATTTAGGATGTTCTTCTTTTATCCATCTGTAAGCCAATTCTTTCCAAGCCCTCAACTCGTTATCTACCATATCCACAAACGGCTTCATATCGGTATAAAAATCATATTCTACCACTTCTCTTTTTTTAACAATTGTTTCATCGTTATACTCTATTAACTTTATTGAAGATTGCTTTAACGCTTGATCCTTCACTTTATCCCACCTTGCTTATGCACCTACGACAACGTTTTGAAACGTTTGGAGCCAATTTCCTTTCTCCTGATGATGCACTAATTTATCTTCCATATGTTGAATGTGCATTTCTGTTATTTCTACTTTCTTACATATATCCTCACGTCTGTCCTTTAAATCATGATTAATCCTAAGTGAAACTTTCATTTCCAGCAAATCAAGAGCACTTAACATTTGATCCATTTTCTTCATTACATTTTCCTTCTGAACCATCGCCATCTATAAAACGCCTCCTTCTTTGCTTTCCCTTTGCCATGTAATTTCGACACCCCAGTTCTCACTCCTGCACGATTGACAAAACTAGTTGTGATTCGGCAAATAAAGTGAAACTTTCATTCGTATTTCTTCTTCATCTTTTAAAAATTAGAAAAGCTTGTATTCTGCATGTGTTTTATAGAAATGGTAACAATACAAATGGGAGGTGTTACTATGGCTAAAAATAAAAATGAAAAGAAGAAAAAACAAAGCAAACAGCAAAACAAACCTGAAACAGGAAATCCAAAATTAGATGGACCAAACTTCCCTGCTACATAAACAGGGGGCTGTTCATCCAAATTCGCTATTTCCTTCTAAAGTTCATCTTTTTTCACGCTGTTACAACAACATTTTTTCATTCAATACGTAAAGAACGTAAGCTATATAATCGATCCCCGCACTTTCACAAAGGTGCGGGGCTTTTTTTATTATAACACGAAGCTGTTGAATCGTTTACGAAAGCTAATGAATGAAGCAATGTAATGAATCTTCCTTTGTTTCTTTAGAAACCATGTAGTAACATCAATCTTTTCCTGCGGCTCCTTAACTATAAAAAAATTCTCTACATTTGTATAAGAATGAAACCAATCTAATGGATCTTGTCGCGCCGGAGGGACAATAGAAAACACCTCCCTAAGTTGCGGTGTACGATATCCTTTCATTCCCTTGAAATATTGTTCATAATCTAATCTTGAGCCTGTAGGAATCGTATGCAAAGCAAAATCATAAAATAACTCCTTATACTTCGGATGAAATAATAGCCACGCTAACTTCTTACCAAGTTCAATACGTTTTTTTACATTTTCAAATCCAGTAACCGAAAAACCATATAAATCCCCTTCTAAAGTTGGAAAAACAACCGCGTTCAAATGAAATCTTTCTTGCATTTTAAAAAGTAATCGATCCAATACACGAGACTGAATATACCGATTTTCAATAACTGGTTTTTGAATTTTATTTTGCTCATTAATAATTAATGCTATCATTAACCGCTTTTTATTTCTTTCTCTCCAAAAACGATTCCATTCCTTTTCCATAAAAACAGATACATAAAAAGAAGGCAACAAATGAAAGAACGTTCTATTTCTTTTTTTACTCTCTTCATATAGTAATAACTGTGGATAAGCATCTAAAAAAATAAGGCAATTTGCTTTCTCATATGTAAGGAATAATTGTTGTCTCATCCCTTTAGATAGGATATTCGAGTAATTTTCTCCTTCTAAATCTGTCATATTCCAGCCAGCATTTCTCGAAACCATACTCGCTAAAAAAGACCACTCGACCTCTTTATTTCGCAAATAATATTGTTGATAAGTTCGTGTACGCGAAATGTTGTCCATATTTGCAATAGCAGTCTTTTCCTTAATATAGGTAATGAGTTGTTTCTCCTCTTTTGTAAACGAAACCATTTCTTCATCTCTTTTCCAATTCTTATCTTCACTTCCGTTACCTCTCATCCATTCACCGCCTCTCTTTAAAAAAATCGCATTTTCATTGCTTTTTTTGATATAATCACCTGTGTAAGTGATTCTAAGCAAGATGGAGTGGACAAAACATGACCATTCGTTACCCAAACGGAAAAAGATATAATCAAGCTTTACAACCTCAAAAAACAAAAATGAAAAAACATACTTATGGTAACAGGGGGATGTCTCTTGAAGAGGAACTAAATGAAACAAATCAATATTATTTGAGTCATAATATTGCCTGTGTACACAAAAAACCAACACCTCTTCAAATTGTAAAAGTGGATTATCCTGCCCGAAGTGCTGCAGTTGTAAGAGAAGCTTATTTTAAACAGCCTTCTACAACAGATTACAACGGTGTTTATAAGGGTAAATACATTGATTTTGAAGCAAAGGAAACAAAAAATAAAACAAACTTCCCGCTCCAAAACTTCCATCTCCACCAAATTGAGCATATGAAACAAGTTATTGCTCATGATGGAATTGCATTCGTCATTATTAAATTTACACTTTATAACGAAATTTATTTACTCGATGCAAAACACGTTATTTCATTTTGGAATCGCAAAGATACCGGAGGGAGAAAATCAATTACAAAACAAGAAATTGAGGAACACGGCTCTTTGTTATCATGCGGTTATCATCCTCGAATCGATTATATTTCTATACTAGACATGGTTTATTTTTCGTGATAGAGTCAAAAATAAGGCTCTTTTTTCGACTTTTGGGGAGAAGATGAAAGGTAGGAGAAAGTATAATGTCAGAAAATTATCGTTCTCGTACAGAACGAAAACATGCAAAACAGCAAACAAAAGATAAAAATAAAAAGGATAAACCCAAGAAAAAAGGATCCTTTTTCAAGAAATTTTTAGTGACTTGCCTGCTTCTTGGCATTGTCGGACTTGTAGCTGGAGTTTCAGCATTCTTTGTCATAGTGAAAGATGCTCCAAAGCTAGACAAAGCGAAACTTGTCAATCCTCTATCAACTAAATTTTATGATAAAGACGGTAACTTCTTTTATGAATATGGTGCTGAGAAACGGACTGCTATCACTTATGATCAAGTTCCAAAAGTAGTTGAAAATGCCTTTCTTGCCACCGAGGATGCTCGATTTTATGACCATCATGGAATTGACTTTAAGCGTACAGGAAAAGCCATTATGGAAAACATCACAGGCGGGTTCGGTTCACAAGGTGGTAGTACAATTACGCAGCAAGTAATTAAAAATTACTTCCTTACAATGAAAAAAACACCAAAACGAAAAGTGCAAGAATGGTATTTAGCTTACAAACTAGAACAGAAATACTCTAAGCATGAAATTTTAGAAATGTACTTAAATAAAATTAATTTAGGTAATCGCTCTTATGGCGTAGCAACAGCAGCTCAAAACTATTATGGAAAAGATTTGAAAGATTTAAAGTTACATGAAGCTGCAATGCTCGCTGGCTTACCACAAGGCCCTAATATTTATGATCCAACGAAAAAAGAAAATGTACAACGTGCAACAAAACGTCGTAACGTTGTTTTAACATTAATGAATCGTCATAACTTTATAACAAAACAACAGATGGAAGAAGCGATGGCAATTCCAGTAACAGAAGGACTCCTTCCTTCTAAAGAGGTTACTGAAATGCCTTATCCTGCTTTTTTAGATGCAGTTGTAAAAGAAGTTGAAAAGCAAATACCTGATGTAAATATTGGATCTGATGGATTACAAATCTATACAACTCTTGATACAAAAGCACAAGATTATGCTGAAAAGATTTTAGATGGGGATCTTATCCGATATCCAAATGATAAATTCCAAGGTTCTTTCGTATTTATGGACACACAAACTGGTGAAGTTCGTGCAGTCGGTGCTGGACGTAAAGAAAGTAAATCAACATTTAAAGGTCATAACTTAGCCACTGATTTAGATCGACAAGTTGGATCTACAATGAAACCTATTTTTGACTACGGCCCAGCAATTGAATATATGCAATGGTCAACTTATCATCAATTAAATGACTCAGAATATACGTACTCAGATGGTACAAAAATTCGAAATGCAACGAGCAGCTATAAAGGGGATGTTTCAATGCGTGAAGCATTAAAAAAATCTTTAAACATCCCAGCATTAAAAACTGCTCAAGCAGTCGGACTAAATAAGTCAAAAGAGTTTTCTGAAAAACTCGGGATGACATTTAAGCAAGGACCATATGAATCAGCAGCAATCGGTAGTAATGAAAGTTCTCCGTTACAAGTAGCTGGTGCCTATGCAGCATTTGGGAATGACGGTATTTATAATAAACCTCATTTCGTAAAAGAAGTTGTCTTCCCTGATGGTAAGAAGAAAAACTTTAAACCAAAAGAAGAGCGAGTAATGAAAGACTATACAGCGTATATGATTACAGATATGCTTCGCGATGTTGTTAAACCAGGATCTGGTGGAACTGGCTCAGCAGCTTATGTTTCAGGCGTCGATCTTGCTGGTAAAACAGGGACGCAAAACTATGACAAATCGGTGATTGAAAAATATGATATTCCAGCAGATGCAAACCGCGATAGTTGGTTTGCCGGCTATACACCGCAATATACAATGGCTGTATGGACAGGTTATGAAAATGATAGTTCAGAAAACTATATAGGCGACCGCTCAACGAAAATTGCTCAACAAATGTTTAAAGTCATGATGGGTAAATTCGCAACAGACCGCAGTCGTTTTGAACAACCTTCTTCTGTAGAACGAATCAATGGCGAACTTTACGTAAAAGGTGCGAAAAAAGATGCGATTAAACAAATTAAGGTAGATCCACCAACTGGTGTAACACCTTCTTATGACGCAGGATCAAATACAATTACATTAAGTTGGTCCGGTCCTTCTGATGTATCTTATGCAGCAAGTTATAAAGCAAATGACGGTTCTAGTGGTAGCTTATCCGTAAAAGGAACATCTGCTACACTTGGCGGTGTAAAATCAGGTGTAACATATAGCTTCTCTGTCGTAGCCCAAAAAGGGACTGGCACAAGTAGTCCAGCTGGCGTTTCCTTTACCGTTCCTGGTCAAAATGCAGACGCTCAAAAGAAAGCTGAAGAAGAAAAGCGTAAAGCTGAAGAAGAACTGAAGAAAAAAGCCGAAGAAGAAAAGCGTAAAGCTGAAGAAGAACTAAAGAAAAAAGCCGAAGAAGAAAAGCGTAAAGCTGAAGAAGAACTAAAGAAAAAAGCTGAGGAAGAAAAACGTAAAGCTGAAGAAGAAGCAAAAAAACAACAAGAACAGCAGCAGAATCAGCATCCCCAACAAACTCCACCAGAACAGCCAACTGGTGGAAACGGTGGAACGAATGGAGAATCGACTCCTCAACCAGATGGACAATAAAAAAAGAAGTCACTATCTACTTTTAAGATAGTGACTTCTTTTTTATCATCATGTTTTTGGCGTATATTTTTTCTATTTCAATATATAGCTGTGTCAATTGGATGTACGATTGGTAATGATTCGGTTGCTCTATAATAAATGCATAGCGTTCCATAAAATTAACAGGCTGTAGCTTTAACTTCTCTGTATCCTGTTTTATATCTTTTAAACTAGATATTCTTTTTTCATTCATCCAATATAAAATCGATAATAAATAAGCACTGAAATGAATCATAGGCGCTTTCGCTTCGTTTCTTTTTCTCTCTTTAAATAACTTCGAAAGTGCCTCTTTCTTATTCGCCCACATTTGTAGCACTGCCGGTATACTCTTTTCTATTTTACGCCACGGTTGATATTTTTGTTCTATATCAAACAAAAAATAAGTATTTTGGATTAATTCTTCAAATGATTGACTACATGTGTACACAATTTTTGTTTCACTTTCTTTGAAAAACGGCTCACATTGAAACTCAGGTGGTATCTCCACAACTCTGTTTTCCATTCCCTACTTCACCTTCATCCGCTTTTTACCTTCACGACATATTTCTAATAACGGACATACTTCACACTGTGGCTTTTGTGCTTTACAATGATAACGTCCAAAAAAAATCAGTCTATGATGCGTAACGCCCCATTCTTCCATAGGCACCTTTTTCATTAATGTTTTTTCAACTTCTAACACAGAGTCTTTCCATCGACAAATTCCTAAACGCTTACTCACTCGTTCCACATGTGTATCGACTGCAATTGCTGGAATGCCAAAAGCAACAGAAACAACTACATTTGCCGTCTTTCGACCTACCCCTGGTAATTTTGTTAATTCATCACGATCTGCAGGAACTTTCCCATCATACTCATCGATTAGCATTCTGCATAGCTTTTGAATATTTTTTGCCTTATTTCTATAAAGCCCTATGGAACGTATGTCTTGTTGTAATTCTTCCAAAGAAACTTTCAAATAGTCCTCAGGTGTTTTATATTTTTGAAATAAATTTTTCGTCACTTTATTTACAAGTGCATCTGTACATTGTGCAGATAAAGCCACTGCAATGACAAGTTCAAATGGATTATCATGAATTAATTCACAATGTGCCTCTGGATACATTTTCGCCATTGTATCTAGACAATAGCGAATTTGTGTTTTATTTAACATACATTTCCTCCTACCTTATTGCTCCAACCAATTATAAAAAGGGACTTTCCCTGTGTACTTTGTCTCTTGTTTTGTTATCTGATGTGAGCGTTGCTGATTTGCTCGAAACTTCCGTCCTTGCTCTTGTGCTTGATCTACCGTTTTGATTCCATTCTTTTTCCATTCAAATAAAATCCGATCAATATATCGAAAATTAAGCTTTCCACTCATTACAGCTTCCTTAAGAGCAGCTTGAATTAAATTAGGATGGTGTTGATCTTGATCCTGCCACATTGCCAATGTCTCACATTCAAATGGTGACAATGGTCTCCCAAATTCACGTTCGAAAATAGTATATAAATTCAGTTGTAACTGCTTTTGTTCTTTCTGCTCTTCTTCTATTGTTTCATTCATTAAATAATGTAATATTTTTTCCCAAAGTGGTTGTAAAGAATAACTTTCGCACATCTTCGCTTCAGACCTTTGTCCACCTTCTAAAGCAAGAAAGCCTTTTTGAATTAATGATTGAATCATTTCCATACACTTCATTTCTGAAATTGTCATTCGTTCTGCAATTTCAGAAGGAGTTGGAAACGAATTACCCGACTCTAAAAAAGTATGAACATGAAGTACAATCATAAATTCCATCTCATTTAAGCCCAATTTTTTATAGTGCATCATAAGCAATTTTGGAATGGCAATACTCCCCTGTTCAAACCAATGTAACATCATTTTTTTCTTCATAACCAAAACACCTCGCTTTCTAGTATAACACAACCTCATAGCATTTCTTTTTCCACAATTCGTCAAAAAACCTCCCTATATAGGGAGGTCATGTTCATTTGTTCAAAAGTGCAAATCCAAAATATTCTTTTTAAGCCTGCACTTTACCTTTCATAAATGTATGAATTCGTTCTAAAGCTTTCTCTAATTGCTCAAGAGATGTAGCATATGATAAACGAACATTGTTTGGAGCACCAAATCCTGTTCCAGGAACAAGTGCTACTTTTTCTTCCTCTAACAGCGCTTTTGCCCATTCATCTACTGTTTTGTATCCAGCTAGTGCTACCGCTTCTTTTACATTTGGAAATAAGTAAAATGCGCCTTGTGGTTTGATACAAGTGAAACCAGGAACTTGAATTAATTTATTATAAATAATGTTTAATCTTTCTTCGAATGCTTGTCGCATCATTTCCACAGGTTCTTGTGGCCCTGCATATGCAGCAATTGCACCGTATTGAGCAATTGAAGTAGGGTTTGATGTACTATGACTTGCTAAATTGGTCATTGCTTTAATAAGCTGCTTATTTCCTGCTGCATATCCAATTCGCCATCCTGTCATAGAATGTGATTTAGATACACCATTTATAATAATCGTTTGTTCTTTCAATTCATTAGAAAGCTGAGCAATTGAAGTATATTCTACTCCGCCATAAACTAACTTTTCATAAATTTCATCAGAAACAATTAAAATGTCATGTTCTAAGCATACTTCTCCAAGCTGTTTTAATTCTTCCTTGCTATAAATCATTCCTGTTGGATTGCTCGGTGAATTAATAATAACAGCTTTTGTTTTCTCTGTAATCGCTTCACGTAGCTGCTCTGCTGTAATTTTATATTGATTCTCTTCTAACCCTTCCACATAAACTGGTTTTCCACCAGCAAGTTTTACTTGTTCTGGATAACTTACCCAATAAGGAGTTGGAATAATCACTTCATCCCCTTCATCAAGCAATACTTGAAAGAGTGTATAAAGTGAATGTTTTGCACCGTTACATATAATAATTTCTGTCGGATCATACGTTAGTTTTTGATCACGCATAAATTTCTTTACAATTTCTTGTTTTAGCGTTTGTAACCCACCAGTAGGTGTATATTTTGTATGTCCTTGTAACATCGCTTTATGTGCAGCATCTATAATATGCTCCGGCGTATTAAAATCAGGTTCTCCTGCTCCTAAACCAATGACATCATGCCCTTCGGCCTTTAGTACCTGAGCCTTTGCTGTAATCTCTAAAGTTGCAGACGGTGTTAAAGCAGCTACTCGCTTTGCTAATTTCATTTGCGGTTTTCCCCCTGTATCTATTTTTCAATGCTGTAAAATGCAGCAAATTCCCCATCTTGAAATCTCAAATAATAATACTTATAACGACCTTCTTGATCAATATATGTAATTTCCCAAAGCGGAACATCTTTTTCGATACCTAATTTTACTTTTACAATTTCTTTTGGAAGTTGCGGCTTTGATTCTTTATTTACCGTTTCCAAATACTCCATCATTTTTTGTATAGCTTGTTTTTCAGAAATGCCTTCACTCTTTTTCCTTACTAGAACTTTTCCTTTTTTCTCAGGTACCCATACAATCAGTTGTTCTCCTTTTTCATCTACACCTTGTACGACTACATATGAAGATTTCCCGTTATAATAATCAACGGATTTTACCTTTGTCAGCTTAGCTTTTTCTTTTGCAATTGCTACAACTTTTGATTCTTTCGGAATTTTCTTTTCCACTGTAGCATGATAAACATGCACCCCATACAATCCAATAGCAACGATAACGATAATGATGGCAAAGATCCACTTTTTCATTGTACCACTACGTTCTGTATATCGTAAATATTGCTGTTTCTTTTTCGTTTTCGTCTAACGCCAATCCGAACATGAGGTCCTGTTCCTTTAAAGTGCGATTTAAACTATCAACAATTTTATACAAATCAGATGAATATTTTATACGCGTCGTTGATAGCACTTCGATTTTCTTCTCCATGAAAACTCCTCCGTTACACAAAATTTCTAATTATAGAAGAACGCAATGCGGTTACAATAATAGTACATTCTTTACAACCCCTGCTTCATCACCCATCTATTATAGCAGGACATGTACAGCAAAAAAAGGTTTCAAGTCGAAAAGCAATATAATTTGTATATAAGAAGTAAGAAAAAATAAAATTCCTCCTACCCACATCGTTTACGCCTGAAGCATACGCTACTTCAGGCGTATTTTTCATATTTATTCATTTTATAAGCGGCGTAAAAGTTCATCTAATGATTCTTCATAAAGCGGAACATTTGGGATCGATTGCAAAAACTTTTCTCCATAAAAAGATGTTGTTAGCCGGCGATCTAACACAAATACAGTACCTGTATCCGAAGTACTTCGAATTAATCGACCGAATCCTTGTTTAAACCGAAGAATTGCTTGCGGGAGCGCTAGCTTTGTAAACACATCTTCTCCGTTCCTCTTCAACCATTCACTTTTTGCCTCCATCATCGGTTGATGAGGTGGCGTAAATGGTAATCGAGCAATGACAAGATGACTTAATGCAGCCCCAGGAATATCAATTCCTTCCCAAAAACTACTAGTTCCCAATAATATTGCCTTATCAAACTCTTGAAATTTCCGGATTAAACGACTGCGACTACGATTGTGAACACTTTGTGTTAGCAATATATATTCTTCTAATGCAGCTTCATTTTTTAACTTTGCGTACGTTTCTTTCAACATCTCATAGGAAGTAAATAGTACGAGTATTCTTCCATTTGTAGCCTGCGCAATCTTTTTAAGCTGTTGAGAAATTTCACGAATATATTCCTCTTCCTTCACTTCTTTAATAAGAGGAATATCTGTTGGAACCATTAATTTCACTTGCTCTTCATAGCGAAACGGTGATGGAACCGTTAATGTATGTGGCGCAAAATCCTCTAATCCAAGCTCTTCTTTTATATAGTCAAAAGTATGGTTCACCGTCAATGTAGCAGATGTAAAAATAACACTTCTCTTCTCTGCAAAAAACTCATCCGCAAGTCTTTCCCCAATATGAATAGGCTGTGCATATAACATTGTTGAATGAATGGTCCCTTTCGTTTCAGTTTCCATCCATGTTACATATGTATTTGCTTCTAATAAAAGTACTTGTAAAGAATGAGTCATCTTTCGGAGTGCAGTAATTAAATGAAAAAATTCACCTGTAACAACATGCATATTCCACTTCATTCCACTTTGCAGCAAATCAACTTGCTTCTCCAAATCCGTACACAAATCTTTTAATTCAAATATAAGCCGACTTGTTAATTCTATAATACCACTCCATAGCTTTCCGTTCTCTCGTTCAGTATGATATCGATAAATAAGTGGTATATTGTTATTTGAACTTTTTTCTTGCTTTGTTTTCTGAAATATAAATGCGCGCAACATTTGAAAAAGTTCATCGGCATCAAACTTCATTTCCTTCAACCTATGACTAATCTTCCGAAATGTAGAGCGAGAGGCTTGTCCTGATTCTTTCATCATTTTATACACCTTAGCTAATACATCATCTGTATCTAACGTACCAAGACGTGATAAAACCATTTGAAAATACATACATGAAAAACGCTCTCCTAACGTTCGACTTGCTGCTTCTTCAATGTGATGCGCTTCGTCAAAAATAATGTATTTATAAGACGAAAACAGCGATTCCTCACTAATAAAATCTTGAAATAGTAATGTGTGATTTGTAATCACAATATCTGCAAATAATGCCCGATTCTTCGCACGCTGATAAAAGCAACGACTAAACCAACTACTTTGAACTCCATTTGGGCTATATGCATCGCTACAAATTCGATTCCACAGTAATTTTCCACCTTCTGGAATGTTAAGTTCGTCACAATCACCTGTTTCCGTCTTCAATAACCATATTAAAATTTTCGCTTTCGTTAACGCAATATCATAATTCTTCTCATCTTCTTGTAAAGCATACTCAAATTTATGTAAACAAAGATAATGTTTTCTTCCCTTTAGTAAAGCAACTTCAAAAGGAAATGGCAGCACACTTTGTAATAACGGTATTTCCTTTTCTAATATTTGTTGCTGCAACTGCACCGTTTGTGTACTAATCACGACCGGTTCTTCTTTTTTCTTCGCAAAATAAATACTTGGAAGGAGGTAAGCTAACGTCTTCCCTGTACCTGTCCCTGCCTCTATTAATGAAAAACGTGCGTCTTGTAAGGCAGCATATATTTCTTTCATCATTTGTTGTTGCGTTTCTCTTTTTTCAAATTTGGGCACCTTTTTCTCAAGTTGTTCCATTGACTTGTGCAAAAAAATGCTAAATTTAGATGTTTGATTTTCACCTAAGTGCAACGAATAGCTACGCTTTCGCAGTGCAATATTTCGATATATGTCATATTCCTCCGATTCCTCTTTACCAGCCGTCATTTTCTTGAGAATATTTTCTGAAAGAATATGAGACATATCACTTTGAAATACATCACTCAATTCGTATAAAGATTGCAAAGTAACAAGCGGTAATTTTTCAATTTGAGTGAGAAATTGTAAAAATAATTCTGCCGTTGCAAGAGCATCACTATCTGCACGATGTGGTTGATCGTGCTCTAACTCATGTTTTTTAGCTAAATCTCTCAATTTATAACTATCAGCCGTCGGCAATAAAATCTGTGCCAATTCAACCGTATCAATTTTAGGACAATGTATATCTGCATAGCCAGCCTGCTTTAATTCTTCTTTTAAAAAATTCCAATCAAAGTGAACGTTATGTGCAACAAAAGAAGCACCCTGTAATAGCTCAACAATCATCGGCGCTACATCTTGAAATAGCGGGGCTTGTTTTACAAGATTTTCATCAATCCCTGTTAATTCTGTAATAAATGGGGGAATCTCCCTCTTTGGATTCACAAAAGACGAGAAAATTTCTAATATTTCTCCACCTTCCACCACAACAGCTGCGATTTGGGTAATTTTGTCTTTCCCATCTTTCCAAGAGTTCCCTGTCGTCTCTAAGTCGACAACGACATAACGTTTACTCATATGTAACACCTCAATTTCTTACCTTTCAAACAACAAAAATTCATATATTGTTACTATACCACGTTTTGTCTTATCTTAATGAAAAGATGCATAAAATGAACTGATTTTACAATTCCAATGATGCTGCTTCTCCAAAAAGAACCATATAGAAAAGACATTCTTGTAATAGCCGATAAAAAACAGGAGCCTTCTGACTCCTGTTTTCACCATTTATCTCGCTATTTTAGGGCAGTAACAGCCCGCTTGGTAAGGGCTTATAATCAATGCGAGAGAAAGAATCCCCCCATCAGTTTATACTTCAGTGCCTGCCTTTTCAGCACTTAACATTTCAATAATTTGATTGCGATCATCTAGCACTGCAATTTTGGGTATTTGTTTATAGACTTCTTCAGCTGATACAAGGCCATAACAAATAATAATCACTTTATCTCCAGGCTGCACAAGTCTTGCTGCAGCTCCATTTAAACAAATGACGCCGCTACCACGCTCCCCCTTAATCACATATGTCTCTAAGCGCTCTCCATTGTTATTATTGACAACTTGTACTTTTTCATTTTCGACAATTTCTACAGCGTCCATTAAATCTTCATCAATTGTAATACTTCCAACATAATTTAAATTAGCTTCTGTTACAGTTGCACGATGTAACTTTGCTCTCATCATTGTACGAAACATGGATGTCTCCCCCTTATTGAACCGTTAATGTTATATTGTCAATTAATCGCGCATTCTTGAACTGAACTGCAATTGCTAAAATTATTCTGCCTTTGATGATTTCTAGTGGCGTTAAAGCTGGATATGCATATATATCTACATAATCAACTATACCGTTTGTATTTGCTTCAATGTATTCTTTTACAACTGTGGTAATGTTTCGTGGATGACGCTCCCCCTCTTCTATTTTCTGTTTTGCTATACATAAGCTGCGGTATAAATGTGGTGCTTCCTTACGTTCTTGCTCCGATAAATATACGTTGCGGGAGCTTTTCGCCAACCCGTCTGCTTCCCTAACAATCTCAACTGGTACAATTGTAACTGGGATATGAAAGTCACTGACAATCCCTTCAACAACTGCTACTTGCTGTGCATCTTTCATTCCGAAATAAGCACGAGTTGGCATTGTAATATGAAACAGTTTCATCAACACCGTCGCAACACCTGCAAAATGAACCGGTCGTCTTTTCCCACATAAAACATTTGTACGTTTTACAACCTCTATTTTTGTTGTTTGTTCTGCTGGATACATTTCGTCTACACTCGGATAAAATAAGTAGTCAACGCCCGCTTCTTTTGCCACTCTTTCATCTCGCTTTATATCCCTTGGATAACGATCGAAATCTTCATCTGGTCCAAACTGTAACGGATTCACAAATACACTTAAAATGACAATGTCATTTTCTTTTTTGGCCTGGCGCAATAAAGTTGCATGTCCTTCATGTAAATATCCCATTGTTGGAACAAACCCAATCTCTTTACCACTTGCCCGAAGTTCGCCTGCAATTTGTTGCATGTCCTTCACTGTTGTTATCACTTTCATCCCTGTTTTCCTCCATATAAAGCTACATACTCTTCTTCTTTCATCGTAAATGAATATTGATCTTCTGGAAATTGTCTTGTTTTTACTTCAGCCACATATTGCGAAATCCCACGCACAATTTCATCCTGAACAGCCGTATATTGCTTGACAAATTTCGGAACTCTATTTACTCCGTAAGAAATCAAATCATGATAGACTAGCACTTGCCCATCCACATCTTTACCAGCACCGATGCCAATTGTCGGAATAGTTAACTCATCTGATATTATCTTTGCTAACTGCATCGGTACACATTCTAATACGAGAGCTATTGCTCCAGCATCTTCACATTTCTTCGCATCTGCTATTAATTGTTTTGCACTTTCAGCATCTTTCCCTTGTACTTTATAACCACCTAATATACCGACAGACTGTGGCGTTAATCCAAGATGAGCAACAACAGGAATTCCTGCATTCGTTAAATAATGAATAGTGGAAATGACTTCTCCAGCTCCTTCTACTTTTAAAGCATGCGCTCCGCCTTCTTGCACAATGCGACGCGCATGATGCATAGTTTCTGCCAGCGATACATGATAAGACATAAATGGCATATCTGTTACAACAAACGTATCCTTCGCCCCTCGGCGGACAGCTTTTGTATGATGAATCATATCCTCTACCGTCACAGGTACTGTGGAATCATATCCAAGTACAACCATTCCGAGAGAATCTCCAACTAAAATCATATCGACTTCAGCTTCCTCTACTAACTTAGCTGAGGGGTAGTCATACGCTGTCAGCATCGTAATCGGCTCACCTTTCTGTTTCATTCTCAAAAAATCTGTTTTCGTTTTCAAATATTACTCCTCCTTTATTTAGGAGAGAGGCGATGGCCGAAATGATATAAAAAAACCTTCTGACCATAAAAGGGCAGAAGGGTAGTGTTTGTAAATCGGCATAATCCATCCCTCTGTCCCAGTCCATTATTGGATCAAGGCAGAATCCAAATTATTATTGTTCCCTGCTTGGAATAACGGTGCAGTTCATTTTGATACTGCCCATATTCGAAATAATTATAGCAAACTGAGAATAAAAATGACTACATTTTATTTCAAATCCAAACCATGGGACCTTCTTTTTAGTTCATTTCTATATCAGCAGAATGGATATGATGAATATAACCTTGATGATCTTCTAATAGTAAGACGCCATCATCGGTAATCCCTTTCGCTACACCGGTAATCGTTCGCCTCATTGTACGAGCTGTAATTTCTTTTCCAATGCTCACTGCATAACTTTCCCATAACAGCTTAACAACCGTAAATCCATTATTTAAGTATTCTTTGTACAGTTTCTCCATTTGTAAAAAGATTTGCTGCATAAGTTCTGCACGAACAATTGGTTTTCCTGACTCGATGGCTAAAGAGGTAGCAATTTGTTTAATCTCATCAACAAAATGTTCTGTTTGTTGATTTGCATTAATTCCAATCCCCATAATAACTGCATTAATTTTATCTGGATCAGCTTGCATTTCTGTTAAAATACCTACAGTTTTTTTTCCATTTATTAAAATATCATTCGGCCATTTAATCCCTACATTCACGCCCGTACATTTCTCGATTGCTTGCGCCACGCTAACAGCAGCTAGTAAAGTAAGCTGAGGCGCATGATGAACAGGAATGGATGGGCGTAAAATAATGCTCATCCAAACTCCTGTTCCTTTTGGCGAATACCATTTTCGACTTAAGCGTCCTCTCCCTGCTGTTTGTTCTTCGGCGACGACTATTGTTCCTTCCGCTGCACCTTCATATGCAAGTTTCGCTGCAACATGCTGCGTAGATTCAACCGACTCTTCAAAGTATACCGTTCTCCCTATAAAGTCTGTTTGTAGCCCTAATTGAATTTCATTTGCTGTCACTTTATCTGGCTTACTCGTAATTCGGTATCCTAAGCGGCGAATCGCCTCCAATTCATAACCTTCTGTGCGCAAATCCTCCATATGCTTCCACACAGCCGTTCTAGAACAACCGAGCTTTTCACTTATCGTTTGTCCAGATACAAATTCTCCATTTGCCTCAGAAAAAATTTGTAACAATTGTTTTCTCATAGTAGATTGCATTCTTCAATCCACCCCCTTATCGCCTCTTTTTCATTTTCCAATCGCTTCTGCAAAATTTCTTCTTCAATTTTTTGTAATACTTCCGCTACCCAAGGGCCTGGTGTTTTATCTGTCCAACTTAATAAATCATTACCACTTACGTTCATTTCTTGACGCTTCTGAATTGGTAATGAATCAAATAATCTTTGCACTTCGCTTACTGTAGACATATTGTATTCTTCTATCATCACTTGATAGACTCTCTCTGCCATGAGAGCAATTTGTACACCAGTTTGATATAAGAAAACTGCATCCCATTCTTTTGTCTTTCGAGTACGAATAGCTAACAAAACAGCCACAATTTCTTTTATTTTCTTATTTGAAAATTTCCATTGACGTAAAAATACAGATGGATGTTCCTCTCCTATACAGGATAAGAAAAACGCCCATGCTTCAATTTCTGTTTCAAAAGACTCCCAGTTATACTCCGCAGCCTTTAAAATTTTCTCTTCTGACATTTGTAAATACGGTAAATGCATAAACAATTTCGTCTCTACTAGTTTTTGAAGTCCTTTTACACAGTATGGACCCGTTAATAACTTTTCAAATTCAACAGTAATTCTTTCAATCGCTATATGTTCTAATAAATGACCGTAGCGCTTAATCGCACACTCTGTTTTCTCTTCTAAAGAAAACCCTAATGTACTCACAAAACGAATACCACGCATCATGCGCAGCGCATCTTCTTGAAAACGCTCTGCCGCATTTCCTACTGTCACAATTTCTCGTTTTTGAATGGCTTCTTGACCTCCAAATAAGTCAATGATTTCTCCATCCTCATTCATCGCAATCGCATTCATTGTAAAATCACGTCGTTTTAAATCTTCTTCCAACGAGCGAACAAATTGTACACTACTTGGCCTGCGAAAATCTTCATAATCACTCTCTGTACGGAAAGTAGTTACTTCATATGGCTCACCATCTTGCAAAACGATAACCGTTCCGTGTTCAAGACCAACAGGAACGTGCTTTGGAAATAATTTCATAACTTCTTCTGGGAGAGCAGATGTAGCAATATCAATATCTCCTATCGGTCTATCAATAATAAAGTCACGTACACTTCCTCCTACAAAGTAGGCCTCATGTCCATGTTCCTTTAACGTCTCAATAATTGCTCCAGCTCTTTTAAATCGTTTCATTGTTGTCATCCCTTAATATGTCATAATAAATTGCTTCATATTGTGAAACGATATTTTCTGAACGAAATTGCTCGTGCACCGTTTCTAATGCTTGATCCGCCATATTTCGATGGAGTTCCTTATTTTGAAGAAGTTGTATAGCTTGCTTCGCTACCTCTGACGTATCACCAACTTCACATATATATCCCGTTTCACCATGTTTAATAACCTCTGGAATGCCCCCAACTCGCGAGCCAATACATGGCACACCACAAGCCATTGCTTCTAGTAAAACAAGGCCAAAGCTTTCTTTTTCTGATAAAAGTAACATCACATCACTCATAGCAAGTAGCTCTGCTACATTATCCTGTTTTCCTAAAAACAAGACACGTTCCTCTATATGTAAGTTTTTCACTAATTGCAAAATCGTGCAAAACTCTGGTCCATCGCCAACGAGCAATAGTTTCGCATTGACTTCTTTTACAACTTTAGCAAAAGCCTGCACAACATCTTGCACACGTTTCACCTTGCGGAAATTTGAAATATGGATCAATATCTTTTCATCTTCACTTATACCATATTCTTTTTTTAGTTGAGACATATCTCGCTTAAAATAGACACGCTCATCAATAAAATTATATACAGTCTGAATTTCCTTATTTGGTTTCACAAGTTCATTCGTTTCCTTAATCAATGAGTGAGATACAGCAGTAACAACGTCGGATTGTTCGATACCAAATCGAATTAAATTGTTCAGTGAAGGGTCTGAACCAAGTACAGTAATGTCCGTTCCATGCAATGTTGTAACAATTTTAATATGATCTCCAATCATTTGTTTTGCTAAGTATGCACAAATCGCATGTGGTATTGCATAGTGCACATGTAATATATCAAGCTTTTCTCTCTGCGCAACTTCTGCCATTTTACTCGCCAATGCTAAATCGTACGGCGGATATTGAAAAACAGAATATTGGTTCACTGTTACTTCATGAAAATAAATGTTTGGATATACTTTATTTAAACGAAATGGAACACCTGATGTAATAAAATGAATTTCATGGCCTCTTTCAGCTAATTGCTTGCCCAGTTCTGTCCCAACAACTCCAGAGCCACCTACAGAAGGATAACATGTAATACCTATTTTTAATTTCATTTACATCCTCCTATTAAATCAGCATGTAATAAAATTGGCTTCTTACTCATAAATCCTTCAGCATACATAACTCCAACTTCTTTTCCAAACATTTTCTCACGAGCTACTACTGTTTCTACATATCCTTCTGTTAAAGGCGTTTTTACGCCATCATTTCCCGTTGTAAATTGACTTTCATATGCTTCTAATGCTGCTATCTTCTCAGAAAGATGTTCACTAATATCTACGCAAAAATTGGGCTTATGGAAACCATTAATCATATAATAATAAAAAGATTGCACGCGGTGCGGTGAAATTTCTGGCATATATTTGCGAATACCAGCTGAAAAGACCGCTTCTTCTACAAGTTTTGCACAATTGGCATGATCTGGATGACGATCTTCATAGTATGGTGCAAAAATTAGCGCTGGCCTATATGTACGGATTATCTTTACAATTTCACGTATATATTCGTCTTTCATATATAGACCGCGATCAGGCATCGCCAAGTTTATTCGCGTCTTCACACCCATAATGTGCGCAGCCTCTTGAGCTTCTTTTTTTCTTAGCTCAATTGTTCCATTCGAAGATAAGTCCGCTTCTGTTAAATCACAAATACCGACTTCATATCCTTGTTTCGTATATTTGGCAATCGTTCCTGCCATGCCGATTTCAACATCATCGGCATGAGCACCAAACGCTAATATATGTAATCCACTCATAATCGTTCCCCTCATTTTCTAAACTTTCGATAGTCTAAATCTCCCCGATTTAATGCATGCATTAACATTTCAGCACTTGCCATATTTGTTGCAAGTGGAATTGCATATACATCGCATAAACGAAG
Organism: Bacillus cereus group sp. BfR-BA-01360; assembly: GCF_022663595.1. Classification (NCBI taxonomy): domain Bacteria; kingdom Bacillati; phylum Bacillota; class Bacilli; order Caryophanales; family Bacillaceae; genus Bacillus; species Bacillus cereus group sp. BfR-BA-01360. The sequence continues at coordinate 261,138 of NZ_JAKUFV010000003.1, read as the reverse complement.
TAGCGCATTTACATCTGGTTCATGCGGTTGTGCTGTTAGTGGATCTCGGAAGAAAATGACCATGTCTAAAGCATTTTTTGCAATCATAGCACCAATTTCTTGATCGCCACCAAGAGGACCTGATTGATATCTTGTAACAGCAAGACCTGTTGCTTCCATAACACGAAGGCCCGTTGTTCCTGTCGCGAAAAGTTCATGTTGTTCAAAAATTGGTTTATATGCGTATGCAAACGAAACCATATCATCTTTCTTTTTGTCATGTGCAATTAAGGCAATTTTCATCCGTTATCTCTCCCTTAATCCATAATATTCTCTAAACCGTATACAAGATGATCCAAGTTCATTACTGTTTCGATAGAAAGTTTTACCCCTGACATGAAGGAAGCTCGATTGAATGAATCATGACGAACTGTTAACATTTGTCCATCCCCGCCAAATAAAACTTCCTGATGTGCAATTAAACCTGGTAAACGTACGCTATGAATATGAATACCATCCACATTTGCCCCACGTACTCCTTTCAATTGTTCTGTTTCATTTGGATGACCTTGCTGCTTTGGCTCACGATTTTGGCGAATTAAGTCTACTGTTTTTACAGCCGTTCCAGAAGGAGCATCTAATTTTTGATCATGGTGCAATTCAATTATCTCGACATCTTGGAAATATTTCGCCGCCATTTGAGAAAATTTCATCATCAATACTGCCCCAATTGCAAAGTTTGGTGCAATAATAGTTCCTACTTCTTTTTCCTTCGCTATATTTGTTAAATGCTGTAATTCTTCTTCTGTAAATCCAGTTGTACCAATAACGGAACGAAGACCATGTTCAACCGCAAGCGTTACATGCTTCTTGCCTACCTCCGGTGTTGTTAAATCTAACAGCACATCTGCTTCTATCTCATCTAAACAAGTATGTAAATCCTCATAAATCGGAACATCTAACGCGGGCATTCCTGGTAAGTCTGAAATCTTTTCCCCACCATGTTTATAGTCAACAGCTGCTACAAATTGAAAATGCGGTGTTCTTTCCATAAGAAGAACTGCTTCATGTCCCATACGGCCTCTAGGTCCTGCAATAATTACTTTAATGTCTTTCATCGTTCTTCCTCTCCTTCTTCAATGCGTGTCCAACGATCCTTGTCACGTGTATTAAATTTATTCATTACAGTGTTATGCGCTATTTCTAAATCAATATTTAAACTATTTGCCATGCAAATCATCACAAATAATATATCGCCAAGCTCTTCTTCAATTGTTTTCTCTTTTTCAGTCGTTTTCTTTGGCTTTTCACCGTAATAGTGATTGATTTCTCTTGCAAGTTCACCCATTTCTTCTGTTAAACGAGCCATCATGGCAAGCGGACTAAAATAGCCCTCTTTAAATTGACCAATATATGCATCTACTTCCTTTTGCATATCTTTCATCGTTTTTGATTGCATCTTGTTCACCTCTATTCCTTCCTCTTTCATGTTAGCCAATTCATCGCAATTTGACAAATATTATCCCCCCATATTTGCCGATTTGCTCCGTTTTTTGGGATAGACTATAATAAAGTGAATTTCTCTTTCACAATGCTATTTTTATTAAAAATTCGCCTAAACTGCGCGAACTCTTACTGGCTATTCTTTTTTGCCACCTATTAGCCGTTTAAGCGGAGCAGTGCAAATCATTACATTATTGAGGGGGGCTTTTTATATGAAGACAAACTTGAAGATTCGCAATGTTATTTTCATTCTTATCGGTTCCGCTATCTTTTCTTTCGGTATTGTTAATATTAATATTGAAAACCATCTAGCAGAAGGTGGATTTACAGGTATTACCTTACTATTATACTTCCTCTTTTCACTCGACCCTTCCTATACAAACTTAATTTTAAACATTCCTCTATTTTTCGTCGGTTGGAAGTTACTTGGTCGAACAACATTTTTATATACGTTAATTGGAACCTTTAGCGTATCTTTCTTCTTATGGATTTTTCAGCGTTATGAACTGTTCAAATTACATGTAAACTTGCAAAACGACATGACATTGGCAGCACTTTTTGCAGGTGCATTTATTGGTATTGGTCTTGGAATTATCTTTAAGTATGGCGGAACGACTGGCGGCGTTGATATTATTGCGCGGCTCGCTCATAAATATATCGGTTGGAGTATGGGAAAAACGATGTTTATGTTTGATGCAGTGGTGATTGTTGTTTCTATCCTTACATACTTATCTTATCGTGAAGGCATGTATACATTAGTTGCTGTTTTTATCGGGGCGAAAGTCATTGATTTTATGCAAGAAGGTGCTTACGCTGCAAAAGGTGCTACGATTATTTCTAATAAAAATGACCAAATCGCTGACAAAATTTTATTAGAAATGAGCCGTGGAGCAACTTTTTTAAAAGCGGTTGGATCCTATACAAAAGTGGAGCGAAATGTATTATATTGCGTCGTGGCTAAAAATGAAATTGTTAAATTAAAAAACATTATCACTTCCATTGATCCTCACGCTTTCGTTGCCGTTAGTGATGTGCATGATGTCGTCGGTGAAGGGTTTACCCTCGATGAAAATAAAAATCCGTTACATCATTAAAAGAGAGAAAAGTTTTCTCTCTTTTAATGATGTATGTACTCCTTCAACTTTTCTAAATCTTCATATATGAAATCCAATAAACTTCGATTATAAAAAATAGACGCTGGATGAAAGATAGGAAAGATATAATACTCTTTTTTTGTCCATATAAACTCTGAGCTATTTATATCTTTTAGCTTTCGTACGGATTGCTTCAGTAGTTTTCCGTGAACATCCGTAATCTTCTTATCTCGTCCCACTAAACGCTGCAGTCCAATATTTCCAAGCGTGACAATCATTCGCGGCTTGATTTGTTCCAATTCATAATCTAATAACGGAGCATGCGCAACAATTTCTCTTTGATTTGGTGTTCGATTATACTTTTTCTGAATCACTTCTCCACTTTTTTCTTTTTTCTCTTTCCATTTATAAGGTCTACTTCGAACTGCACTCGTAATATACACTTCTTCTCTCGTAATATGAAGATAATTTAAAAATTCCATCAAATACTTTCCTGCCCGGCCGCTAAACGGGATACCATTGTGAATTTCTGTCTCACCAGGCGCTTCGCCAACAAGCATGAATTTCGGGTTTTTCGGACCCTGCCCACTTAAGAAACCTTCCAATGGATAGGGGGCACTCTTTTCTTTCACATGCTGAATTAAAAAATCTGGATATTGCATCTGATCACCTGCACTTATTGTACTTGTTCGTTTCTCACTTTTATACTTTCACTCCACGTTGTTTTCCTATACTTGTACTCTCAAATTAGAGAATCGAAATTTTTTATCCCGCTATTTTAGGGCAGTAAGACTCCCGCCTCAAGATTCAGAGAAAAGCAAGAAAGATAGGTGGGAGTAGGGCTGCCCGTAACAGCCCGGAGTGGTGAGGGCTCATAATCAGTTGGGATGAAGCCCCCCCCACTGATTAAAGTTTCACTTTATCGCACGTGAATAGAAAGTAAAAAAGACTATCAAAATCGATAGCCTTTAATCATCACTGCGCTGCATGCCTGTATAAATCAATACGAGACGCAATAACTCAAATACCGCAACAGCCGCTGCTGCTACATATGTTAACGCCGCCGCATTCAATACTTTACGAGCTTGGCCGTACTCATCCGTTGATACAATCCCAAGCGCCTCAATTTGTTGCATCGCACGTTTAGATGCATCAAACTCAACTGGTAAAGTAACAAGCTGGAAAAGTACACCTGCTGCCATTAAAACGATTCCTAATAGCAATAAATTAGACATTTGAGCAAATATGCCAATTAAAACAAAAACCCATGACATATTTGACCCAAAATTCGCAACGGGAACGAGAGAATGACGAACACGCATAAAGTTATAATCTTTTGCGTCTTGAATCGCATGTCCTACTTCATGGGCTGCTACAGCTGTTCCTGCAACAGAGTGTCCATAATAGTTATCTGTCGATAGTCGAACTGTCTTTGCTGTTGGATCATAGTGATCTGACAAATGCCCTGGCGTTTCTTCGACTGCAACGTTATACAAACCGTTTTCATCTAATATTTTTCGAGCTACTTCCGCTCCTGTCATACCTGATGTAGAATATACTTGTGAATACTTACTATAAGCACTGCGTACTTTAGACTGTGCATATAACGGTATGATCATAATGATTGCGAAGTAAATTAAATAAAACATCATGAACCTCCACCTAAGTCTTAATTGTTAGTACTTTTCATTCTATTTTTTTCTTGAAACATTGTCAATAAAGAAACCTTACAATCCTTACCTTTATTCGTAATATTAGCGATTTTTAGATGTAAGGTTACTTTTACGCTTCGTCTTCTCGCCTTTATATTTTCTCCATCCAACATATGTTAATGTAAATAAAATAATCCCGCCTGTAATGGTCATAAACCAAATAAGAGATGTATCTACCCCATCTTTCTTTACTGTTTGAAATATTTTTTGCAAATCTCCTTTAATAATACTTAATTGCGTTTGACCACTTTTATGTTTCAGCATCATATTTCGAAATTCATCCAAATAGGATAAATGAGCATTCACACGCTGCGTTTGATTTTCTGGCAACGCAATCATAAGACTTGGATAAATAATATCAAATTCATACAAAAATGTATTTAATGATTGTTGGAAATCAGCCTCATCTTCTTGTTGCATGGCTTTTTCCATCTTTGCAAAGGCTCCCATCACCGGCTCTTCTCGCTCCATCCACAGCGGTTGATATTTAGACACCTCAGCATCTACTGCCAATTGAAGCGCTAACGTATCATTTATCTTAATTTGTCTATCTACATGCTTTTCCTCAAGAGATTTCTGCGCTTTCTCATATGCTAGCGAAATAATCCGAAAATGAGCAGGTGTCACTTTTTTTTGTTTTGCATATTCACTTTGTACAAATTGCTTAGAAAAATATTGTAACACTTGAATTGCTTTTTCATCCTCTTTTTGTTTGACAAGTTGCAAAGAGTCATCTAACAGCCCTGTTAACTCATTCCATTCTTCAGCATATATACGTACTGGAAACATGATAAGCAGAAATGCTATCATTCCAAACAATGCTCGCTTCATTCCTGTCCCCCCTATAACTACTAGTACAAAATATGTTGAGATGGACAAGAATAGAACAGAATGAAGCTGAAAATTATTTCTCCTAAGCTAAGCAAATTTTCTTTTTACATATCTATATAAACAATAAGATAGTAGGCTTCCACCTAAAATGAGCAATAATATCCCGCATGCTGCGTGCATAAAGAACGTCTCTGGTAACATATTAATAACCGGATCCTTTTCACTATCAAATTGCCAATAATCATTACGAAATAAAAGTTTATGAAATAGTACAAAACTCTTTTCAAAATCTATAGCAATCGGCACTATCAATATAACCGGTATAGCAATCGTTAAAATAGCACCATTTAATAAAAACTTAATTTGTCGCTTACGTAACATATACCCTCCACCTAGCAAAGCAACTATAATCGTTACACACATTCCGTATTGAATATGTATTAAAATATTTTTCACATCCACAAAATGAATTCTTCCTTCTGCGGACATATGTAATGTCGGAAACTGTAATGATCCTTCATAAAAAGGGGAAAGATATGTAATCAATACATCATAATTCTTCTTAATTTCCGACTCAGTCATATTTGCTAAATCTGGTATATTTAAAAGATGTATATCCGCATAATATAACCATTTTCCATAGACAACGAGTACCGTCGCAATCGCAAAAATAGAAAATGCAATGCAATACGAGACGATTAAATTTATGAAGCGATTTAGTAACCTGATTCCTATCTTATTTTTATTCATTTGCTTTCCCCAATCCTTTATTCATTTCATAATGAAAATTGTTTTCGCCTGCTACTGAAACAATAATAATAAGTAATTCCTAATACAGCTATACTGAGCCAAAATGTAAAATAGCCAATTTTATCTACGAACAAATGCATAATGCCATACCGTGGCATTTGCCAAAATAAATAATCAATCGCATCATTATGTAAAATCCATAGTCCTGCAACAATAAGATGCCATTTTTTCATGCGGGTATATGGCGCATATAATAGTCCTTGCATGGCCATTGCAAGATGCGACAAAACGAGCATATAACTCATCATTCCAAGCGGCTCCTTGATCGCAAACATAATACCATTCACCACCACAGCCCAAATGCCATATTTCATTAAAGTAACAATTGCTAAAGCCTCTATTAACCCCCAATTTTTCTTTTGCAAAAACGCGATCAAAACAAATACAAAAAAGAGACTTGCCATCGGACTATCTGGAACAAAAGGCCAAAATAAATACGAAGTCTCTCTCAATTGCTCTTCATACCAAATAAATCCATAAATTGTTCCCAATATATTAACAATCAGCAACAACCATAAAACAGAACGTTGTCTTAACATTGCATATAAATACGTCACTCTCTCTGTACAACACCTTTCACACAACATAAAATCTTGTTACGCACAAATAATAAAGAAAAAATCTACTCTATTATAACAAAATTTTTCTTTTCATTAACAAAGCCGACTACAAATTTGCAGTCGGCTTCCGTCTTATTTTTCATTATATTTCGCGATAAATTCCGAAAGTTTCTTCAATTCTTCATCTGTTCCTTTAAATACCCCTTTCGGCATTGCCCCTTTTCCCTCTTTTGCAATCTTAGCAATTTCTTCTGGCTTTAAAGTTAAGTTTTGCAGTGCTGGCGCTGCTGCTCCACCTTGTAAATTATCGCCGTGACATGTTAAACATGTATTCTTTTCCAATAATTTATAGCCTTCATCGTTTTTATCAACTTGTACCGTCTTAACAATTTCACCTTGTTTTTTAGCAGCTTCCCAATCATGATGTGCTACAGACTCCCAAGTTAAGTAAACAATAGATGCAATTGCTAACATCATAAATCCAGTTGCTACTGGACGCTTCAACGGGCGTCGTTCAGGGCCACGATCAAGAAATGGCGCTAACATTAATGCTCCAAAAGCGATACCTGGCATAATAAACGCTCCTATTACAGTAAATGAGCCTGAAGCGTATGAATATTTTAAGAGCTGATACAAAAATAAGAAATACCAGTCTGGCAATGGTATATATCCTGCATCTGTGGGATCTGCCATTCTCTCAAGTGGTGATGGATGGGCCACTGTTAAACACAAATAGCCGATTAAAAAAACGGCCCCAACCATCCATTCTTTTAACAAGAAGTTTGGCCAAAACGCTTCCGTTTTGCCCGGATATTCGGAATAATCTTTCGGAATATTTTGTTTTCTAACTACAGGTACCCGCGAATCTCCTACAAACTTCATCCCTTTGCCGCGATGCATAATCTCCCTCCTTCATTTCTTTTCCCCTTTAATTTTGTAATTCTTATAGTGGACCGGAAATACCTTGTTTGCGAATCATGATGAAGTGGAAGGCCATTAAGCCTAGAAGTGCTGCTGGTAAGAAGAAGACGTGAATAGCGAAGAAGCGAGTTAATGTTTGAGCACCAACAATTTCGGAATGACCAGCAAGTAAAGTTTTAATATAAGGACCAATGAGCGGTGTTTGCTCAGCAATTTGAATCCCTACTTTTGTTGCAAATAACGCTTTCATATCCCACGGTAATAAATATCCGGTAAAACCAAGACCTAGCATAACAAAGAAAATAAGAACACCAACGATCCAATTGAGTTCACGAGGCTTTTTATAAGCGCCTTGAAAGAAAACTCTAAGTGTATGTAAAAACATCATTACAATTACAAGACTAGCGCCCCAATGATGCATACCGCGAACAATTTGTCCATATGCAACTTCATTTTGTAAATAATACACTGACTCCCAAGCATTTTTTATATCTGGTACATAGTACATGGTTAAAAACATTCCTGATAAAATTTGAATAACTGTTACAAAAAACGTAAGTCCTCCGAAGCAGTAAACGAATGCTGAGAAATGATGTGCTGGATTGACATGTTCAGGCACTTCGTGATCAGCAATATCACGCCAAATCGGTGTAATATCGAGCCGCTCGTCTACCCAATCATAAATTTTATTTAACATCTATTTCGCACCCCCTCGTGGCTTAGCTTTTCCTAAATAAAGTGTTCCATTTTTTACTTTTGATTCGTACACATCTAACGGAGCAAGAGGCGGTGTACCTTTAATATTGACGCCATCTTTTGTGTACCGTCCAGCATGACACGGGCAATAAAATTGATTTGGATGTGCCTTGTCAGAATTCCAGTTTACTGTACATCCTAAATGCTTACAAACTGGGGAAAGTGCAACAATGTCTCCGCTTTCATCTTTATACACCCATGCAGATTTAGGCTCCTCAGACTTGTACCATCCATCAACTTGTTTTACCTTGAAGTCAAAACGTTTTGGCTCTGTCGTAACCTCTTTTACTTGTGCAACAGCAACCAGTTCTCCCCCATCTTCTTTTCTTAATACTGGATCAAGTGCAAAGCGTGTCATCGGCATGAAAATTCCAGCTGCCATAAACCCTCCCACACCTGTAAGTGTGTAGTTCAAAAACTGTCTTCTTGATACACGATGCTCTTTCTCACTCACGAAAAATTCCCCCCTCTATCAGAAATTGTCCCCTCGTGACAAAACCGTATAAAAATAAAAACTAGGACACTATCATGATATAATACCCACATTCGCAGGTCAATATCACACTTCTCCCAATAATAAGAAATATATATTTATTTTATATTTTTCCATTTTTCAGTTAATAATTCCATTATATTTTTAATATGAGCATGAATGACTTCTCTTTTTGCTTGATCACTAAGTTGATCGAATGATATAGCCGGCAACCAAAATAATTGTCCTTGTAATACATTAGCTTGTTTCCAAGCGAAGTCACTTGTCACATACACAATATGCTGTATCCCTTGCTCTTGTAAATGATTCGTCCATCCTTCCAATCTTTCTTTCTCTTTTTCTTGATTTTCCGCTAAGTAAGTAAAGGCCGGTAATAACAAGACTCTGCCTTTATATTCTCTTTCTAATTCCATACTCAAAACCTCAATAAATTCCCCTTGTTCTACAAGCGCCTTCATCTCTTTCGCTACTGAAATTGAGAGAAGAGGTATAATACATGTATCTACATATTCCCTTGCTTGTACAAACTGTTCTGCATCTTTTACAGCCCATCTCAACTTTCATCCCTCCTTCTCCTAAATCTCTACACAAATGACAGAACTTTCACTTTATATATATTAAACCATACTAAAACAGGTAAAAAAAGAAAAACTACCCAATATAGGTAGTTTTTCTTAGAATAGTCGGAAAGTTATCAAAAATAAAATTTTAATCACCAGAAGTTTTCTTCATCCCTACGCCTATTTCTTACCCTCTTTTTTATCGCTTACGTCTTAAGGCGGAGTCTCGCTTCCCATAAAATACGGAATAAGCAGCACAAACAGTTATAAAGTTTTCAATTCAGCTGTTAGTCTCTGAAAAGCTTCTTGATCATGATTGTCTAACGCCTCGTCAATTTGCTTTAAAAGACGATTTCTTCGGAATGAAAAAACACTTTCTTCTAAAAAGCGTTCTGCAAGTAAACGATCCTTCTCGTTTACTTCAATATGCTTTGGTAAATATGGATTTTCCTCCAATACCGCCACATAATTTGGGTTTTGAAACGACGATTTAAAATTAAGTTGAATATAAATATCTTCATCCCGATTGAGACGAATGTCATGAAAAGATTTTTCCGCATCCGTTGTCATTACATTTTGTTTAAAAAAATGAAACGGAGTTTCTTTCACGCAATTAGCTGACATGATCAAGCCACGCGGACAATATTTTGCATGTTCTACAAAGTGAACTTTATGCATTAATTGATCATGACTCATTAAATAATTTAAAATCCATACACATTCACGCTGTTTCAGTTGGTAATTATTTAAAAACCATTTCACAAAATCCTTCTTCTCGTTTACAGAAACAGGGGTATTCATAGCGCCTAAGTCCCTCCTCTGTCTTTCTTTTTTTTATTTAGATTCAAGAAGTAGCATTCAGTTTCCTTCCAACTTATGAAAAATCCTCTAAATTATATAACAATTCCTCAATATGAATTTGTGTCGGATCTAGTTGTATTAAGCGTGTAAATACTTCTTTCGCCTCTTTTCGCATCCCTTCTTCTAATAAGAAGTAACCGTACTCTTCCAAGAAATCGGGATGATTCTTAAAAGAAGTATATGCACTTTCATAGTGTTTTAATGCATCCGAATACATTTCTAATTGTTTTTTAGCAAATGCAAGATCCCAAAGTAATTGCGCATCCTGCTCTCCACTTTCTCTTGCATTTTCTACAACACGAATTAATTCTTCGTATTTTTCTTGCCCTTTTAAGATATAGACATATTTTAATATTGCTCCTAAATGTCCTGGATCTAATCGCAGAGCCTTTTGAAGAACTTCCTCTGCTTCCGCCATCTTTCCTAGCTTCGCTGCAATATTTGCCAATTCTACATAAAGCGGCACAGATAACTCATCGACTTTAATACCATCGTGAAGTGTTTCATAGCTTTCTTGAAGCATCCCTTCTTTTTCGTAGCATTTCGCCAAATACATATATAATGATGCATATTCTGGATCTAATTCCTTCAATTCTTGCCAAACACTAATCGCTCGTTGATATTCTTCTCCTTGATAAAGAGTAAATGCATATCCGAATAAAGAATGAATATCTTTCTGTTCTTCTAATCCTTCTTCATAATAAGGGATTGCTTCTTCCCAATTTCCAACCGCACTTAACGTTTCTGCAAGGCGAAGAGCGATAATAACGCCTCCCATTACTTTATGTTCGGCAAGTAATGATTGATAATACTGAATCGCCTTTTTCTCTTCTCCTTTACTGCTATACAATTCAGCAAGACCAAATATAATGACAGGCTCTTCTGGCATGATTTCTTTCGCCTTTAATAGTTTTTGTTCGGCAACATCATCAAATCCTTGCATTTGGAATAAATCCGCAACAAGTAATAAAGATTGTACATAAAAATCGTCATCTTCAGGAATATCATGAAGTACCTCAATTGCTTCATCTTCTTTATCTAAATCAATATATAGCTCTGCTAAAAATATTGTAAATTCACTTTCTTCAGGATATAGAAGGTGTAAATCCTCTGCAATCGCGAGCGCTTCATCTACAAACCCAAGTGTATGATAATAGCGAGCAATATCGTATTTCTCCTCGTCCGTCCCTTGCTTCACCTGTTCTTTTAATTGCTGTAAACCTTTTTCTACCTCTCCATTTTCAATATAGGAAACAGCTTGTTCAAACTTTTGCATATATATCTCCTTTAACCTAAAAATATTCTCATCTATTCACTTAATCATAAACAACAGTTGACTACTAAGCAACTAAAAGAAATGGAAAAGAATTTTCTCAAAGAAAGTGCCTTCCTTTTCTTTACAAAGATGCCAACTGATCAAAAAAGTTTGGATAAGATACAGAAACCGCATCACTTCTTTGTATTTCAACCTCGCCATCAGCGATACAAGAAGCAATCGCAAGCATCATCCCAATGCGATGATCCCCATGACTATCAACAATCCCTCCTTGTAGCTTCTGATTTCCATATATAATCATACCATCTGATGTCGCTTCAATTTTTACGCCTAGCTTTTTTAGTTCTTGTACAACTGTATCAATACGATTTGTTTCTTTTACTTTTAATTCTTCAGCATCTTTAATAACGGTTGTGCCAGTTGCCTGTGTCGCTAGTAAAGCAATAATAGGAATTTCATCAATTAATCTTGGAATTAACGAGCCTCCAATTTCGATTCCTTGTAATTTTGAAGTTTCAATTGTAATATCTCCACATGGCTCAAATTCTTCATTTCGTACATGATCAACCGAAAGAATTGCCCCCATTTTTTGTAAAACGTCTATAATCCCTGTTCTCGTTGGATTTAAGCCAACATTTTTTAAGACGATTTTACTATTCGGAACAATCGCACCTGCAACTAAGAAAAAGGCTGCTGAAGAAATATCACCAGGCACTTCAATCTCCGTCCCTATGAGGGATTGTCCTCCTCGCAGTGAAACTGTTTGGCCCGTTACTTCCACTGTACAACCAAATGCACGGAGCATACGCTCAGTATGATCGCGTGATTGTAGTGGTTCCGTTACTGTTGTAACGCCCTCTCCTTTTAATCCAGCAAGTAAAATTGCTGATTTTACTTGTGCACTTGCAACAGGAGAATCATAATGTATCCCTTTTATATTCCCGCCTCGAATCGATAATGGCGTATATTGTCCATCTTCTCGACCATCTATTTGTGCATTCATTTCACGAAGAGGATCTGTAACACGTTTCATAGGACGTTTTCCAATAGAATCGTCGCCTATGATTGTACAATGGAAAGGTACATTTGCTAAAATACCGAGCATAAGGCGAATGGTCGTTCCCGAATTTCCCACATCTAATACCTCTCTGGGCTCTTGCAATCCAGCTAATCCTTTTCCATATATCGTGACATCATTTCCACTTTGATCAATTTTCACACCGAGTTTTCGAAAACATGCAATGGTACTTAAACAATCTTCTCCTAATAAAAAATTTGAAACTTTTGTTGTACCTTCCGCTATCGCTCCAAACATGACAGCGCGATGTGAAATCGATTTATCTCCAGGTATCGTAATCGTTCCATTTAACCCTTTTTCTCGCCTTATATTTGCCATCCTTTGCCCTCCTATATGTGTACTTACTTATATATGTATTATCTATCTTTATTGTACAGCTTTCTTTCTCTGCCGTGCAAACACATAAAACGAAACTTTTCACAACATCGTTTCATACATTACATATCAGGCTACAAGTATCGATATTCGCTTGCACCAATTCAATTGTTTCTTCCTAAATCACGTAGCGAGAGTCTTATTCCCCTAAAATAGCGGAATAAAATAAGCGGCTCCCCTTATAGGAGGCCGCTATAATCAATTAAGAGTATGTTTCTTCTTTCTTTACATGTTCTTTTACGAGATTCGCAAGCAACGCAATAATCTCAGCGTTCTCTTCTTTTAAACCAACTGTAATACGAATACCATCCAATAAACCAAACGGTGCACCTGATCGAACAATATATCCTTTTTTCATTAATTTCTCAAACACTTCGTTACCCGGAAGACCAATCTTTAGGAAAATGAAATTCGTTTGAGATGGATAATAAAACACATCATATTCTTTACAAAATTGATAATATTGTTCTAAACCTTCCGCATTCTTTTTCACACATTCTTGTAGAAATGATTGATCGTCTATTGCCACTGATGCCACGACTTGCGCAACAGTCGATGTATTAAATGGCAATCTTGCTACTTCCAACTTCTTTATTAACTCCGCGTATCCTACAGCATATCCAATCCGAAAAGCAGCTAATCCGTAAGCTTTCGAAAATGTACGTAACACCATAAGGTTTTCATATTTTTCAAGAAGTGGTAATGTTTGCGGGTAATCTTCAGCACCTGCATATTCATAGTATGCTTCATCCATAATAACGAGCGATGACTTTGGAACATTCTCTAAAAATGAAAGTAATTTCTGCTTTTCTACATATGTACCAGTCGGATTATTCGGATTACAGACCCAGACAATGCGCGTATTGTAATCTACTTGTTCAAGCATAGCATCTAAGTCATGAATCCCATCTTTTAACGGTACTTCACGAACTTCAGCCCCTTCGATGATAGCATGATGACGATATTGAGAAAAAGTTGGCCTCGCCATCACAACATTTGTGCCTTTATGTAATAAAGCACGACTAATCATCTGAATAACCTCATCCAATCCGCTACCAAATAGAAGTTGCTCTGGTTGCACTTTCAGATGATTTGCTACCTTTTGACGAAGTTCAAATGCAGCGCCATCTGGATATAGTGCATATTGCTCATTTAATAAAGCAAGTGCTTCTTTTACACGTTTCGAACAACCAAATGGATTTTCATTCGATGCTAGCTTAACAATTTTCGATAGTCCATACTCCCTCTTTACTTCTTCAATGTTTTTGCCAGGTACATACGCATTTAAACTGAACAACTGCTCTTTCACTTTCATTTTTCTTCCCCCAGTCATTTTGTTTAATCAGCGGCAATATAAGAAGCCGTTTCTTATACTACATACTCTTTTCCAACCGTCACCATCATTCAAAATTCATTTCTTCACCTAGTACCATATCTTTTTGAAATGCTTCTAATGAAGTGTGAACGGTCTTATCTGAAATAGATACGACATGTACGCCCCCATATTCCTGCATAAGTACCATACGAATTGTTCCAGCATTTGCTTTTTTATCTTGTTTCATAACATTTACAAGACGATCCACCTTCAAATGCCTTGGTATGCTCGGGTAACCATACTGCAAAAACCACTGTTTTAATTCTTTATACCTGAGGTCAATCTTATACATTTGTTCACTTAAAAATATGGCAAATAACATGCCGATTGCAACACCGTCACCATGCGTGATATTGCCATATCCCGATTCTTTTTCTAAGGCATGTCCTAACGTATGCCCAAAGTTCAAATGTGCACGCACCCCTTTTTCTGTCTCATCTTGCGCTACAATCTTCGCTTTAACAGGGATTGCACGTTTTAATACATAAACTAATTTATCATCTCGTAAATCCGCTAATGTTGTCACATTGTTTTTTAACCAATGATATAATTCTACATCTCCGATTAAAGCGTGTTTGATTACTTCAGCAAAGCCAGAGCGCCATTCTTTTTCAGGTAATGAATCTAGAAATGGCGTATGGTATAACACCGCTTCCGGCTGATGAAACGCCCCGATCATGTTTTTCCCTAAAGGATGGTTAATAGCCACCTTCCCGCCCACTGCACTATCATGTGCCAACAGTGTTGTCGGTACTTGAACAAAGCGAATCCCCCGCATAAATGTAGCTGCTACAAATCCTGCTAAATCGCCAATCATTCCGCCACCTAGTGCAATTATTAATGAATTACGATCGAGCTTGTTCTCAAGTGCCGCTGTATGGACTGCATAGAAATTTTCAAATGACTTTTCTTTTTCTCCACTTGCAATAACAAATGAAAACACATCTTGCTTTATTTGCAAAGCCTCTTTTACTTTTTGTAAATGCAAGGTTGCAACAGATTCATCAGAAATGATCATAACATTTGAAACAGCTGGTTTCATACGTTGAACAACCTCTGTTAAAGAGGATAGGACATGTTTGCCAACATATACATCATATTTTTTGGATGTTGTTTGAATGTGTATACTTTCCATTAAAATTCCCTCGCGTATTCATTATGTCGCTCAATATTTTCACGAATACAATCCATTCGATCTGCTCCAAATTGCTCCACTAAAGCTGTAGCTAGCTCCCATGCAACAACTGCTTCCGCTACAACACTTGCCGCTGGTACAGCACAACTATCAGAGCGCTCAATGCTTGCTGAGAAAGACTCTTTCGTTTCAATATCAACACTTTGGAGGGGTTTATATAATGTTGGAATAGGTTTCATAACCCCGCGAACAACAACTGGCATGCCCGTTGTCATACCACCTTCTAGACCGCCAGCATGATTCGTTCTTCTCGTGTACCCTTCTTCTTCGTTCCAAAGAATCTCATCATGAACTTGACTTCCTGGACGATGAGCTGCTTCAAATCCAATACCAATTTCCACACCTTTAAAGGCATTAATGCTCATAACTGCTGCTGCTAATTTCGCATCAAGCTTTCTATCATAATGCACATAGCTGCCAACTCCAATTGGCATGCCTTCAACAATAACTTCTACAATACCACCAATAGAATCGCCACTTGCTTTCGCATCATCTATCGCTTGCATCATCTTTTTCCCAGCTTCTTCATCTAAACAACGAACAGGAGATGCTTCGGTAATTTCTTGCAGTTGTTCAATCGTTTCGTAAGTCGTTTGTTCAGCGCGCACACCACCAATTTCGATGACATGTCCTGCCACTTTAATGCCAAGCTCTGCTAACACTTTCTTTGCCACAGCGCCTGCCGCTACTCGCACTGTTGTTTCACGTGCGGAAGAACGCTCAAGTACGTTTCTCATATCTCGATGACCATATTTAATGGCACCATTTAAATCGGCATGCCCTGGTCTTGGTCTTGTAATTTGTCGTTTCATTTCCTTTTTTTCTTGCTCAGTTAAAGGGGCTGCTCCCATAATTTTCGTCCAATGGGCAAAATCCTTATTTTCTACAATAAGTGCAATGGGTGCTCCAATTGTTTGACCATGTCTGACACCACTTACAATTTGAACTTGATCCTTTTCAATTTGCATGCGTCTTCCTCGGCCGTACCCTTTTTGTCGTCTCGCTAACTCGGCATTTATATCATCCGCGACTAGAGGTAAACCTGCCGGAATCCCTTCCAAAATCGTTGTCAGTTGCGGACCATGTGACTCACCAGCTGTTATATATCTCATCGGTTATTCCTCTTTTCTTATATGTATTTCATGTTCTAGCAATGTTCCACGCGCCATGCTAAAAAACGGAAATCGCATGGTAGAACACGCTATTTGTTTAAATATAATTTTCGATTCCGTTAATTGTCAAAAGGAAAGCTCTTTATGAATCGAACGTTTACTTTATGTATCAATATATCACACTAAACTTAGCTTCGTAACTATTAGAAACGAAAAAAGTGCAAGAAGGAAATCATCATCCTCTTGCACTTTTCACTATTATCACAGTGATTAAAGCGTTTACAAATTATTTTAAAATAATTAATAAATCCATTGATTCATTAGTTTTGAATAATCTACTAACTCTTCTTCTTTGAAGAAAATACCAATCTCACGTTCAGCACTTTCTAAAGAATCAGAACCGTGGATTACATTTTTCTCAACTGTTAAACCGAAATCGCCACGAATTGTACCTGGTGCCGCTTCATGTGGTCTTGTTTTCCCCATCATGTTACGAGCAGTATTTACTACACCTTCTCCTTGCCATACCATTGCAAACACCGGTCCAGATGTAATAAAATCTAGTAATTCACCAAAGAAAGGCTTTTCCACATGCTCAGCATAATGTTGCTTTGCAATTTCTGGAGTAACTTGCATTAATTTCGCACCAACCAATTGAAAGCCCTTTTTCTCAAAACGAGCTACAATTTCCCCAATGAAGGCACGTTGTACGCCGTCTGGTTTTACCATTAGAAATGTTTTTTCCATAAAAAAATCTCTCCACTTCTGAATTATGTATGTAATTGTATATCCCCACACACATATTAACACCCTTATCGTAATTGTGCAATAGTTTTGAAATAGAGAGATTTTTTTGTTTTTTAGAAAAAATATTAAAATTTTCTTTTTCCAATATACTTTGCTACATTTTGCAAAGCATATTTCGCCTGTCCTCTAGGCAATGGTTTAATCACTTCTAAAGCTTTATGTAAATAACGTTCACTAAATGCAAATGCTCGATCAATTGCCGGACTCATTTTAATAGCATGGATTATTTCCTTCATTTCGCTTGCTGTTGTATTTTCATGAACAGATACAATTTTCTCTCGAAGCTTCGAATCTTCCATCGCATACAAAGCTGGAAGTGTAACATTCCCCTGCAATAAATCTCCACCAGCAGGTTTGCCAAGTTTCTCTTCTGTCGAAACAAAATCTAAAATATCATCGATAATTTGATACGACATGCCGACAAAATACCCATACCAAAACAAGCGATTTACCGTATCGCGACTTGCCCCAGAAGCAATTGCACCTAACTGACAACTCGCGGCAATGAGTAGCGCCGTTTTTCTCTTAATTCTACGCAAATATGTTCGTAAGTTTTGATCATAATTATACTTGTCTTTAATTTGTTCAATCTCACCTTTACATACTTCTAAAATTGTATAAGACAAGGCTTGATGAGCTTCTGGAACCTCTAGATTCGTAATGCATTCAAGAGATTTTGCAAATAAATAATCTCCCGTATACATCGCAATACGATCTCCCCAGTTTGCATTCACTGTTGCACTGCCACGTCGCAATAGAGCAGCGTCAATCACATCATCATGAACAAGGGATGCCATATGAATAAGTTCTAATGCAACCGCTACATGCTTAATCGCATCTAATTTATATTCCCCAAATTTCCCTGCAAGAAGTACAAATACAGGACGAATTCGTTTCCCACCAGCTTCAATCAGTTGCAATGCTGCTTCTTCCACTAACGGTTGCTCAGAAGCAACCGTCTTTTTTAATTCTTTTTCTATCACATTAATATCTGATCGTAAAAAAGAGTACATAAGTTGTAACTTCATATTGTTCACCTTAACCTAAAACATCTTTTTTCTACTCTGATTCTGGCTTAACCCCTAAATGCATAGCAGCTACTCCAAAGGTAAATGGTTTTACTTGTATTCGCTCAAGTCCAGCATCTTCAAACATTCTTGCTAATTCCTTCATTCCTGGAAATGTACTTGCTGACTCTTGAAGCCAGGAGTATTCCTTATAACTTTTCGCAAATATTTTTCCAAATAACGGCATTATATATTTGAAATATAAGATGTATATTTGACGAAAACCAATCATCGTTGGTTGTGATGTCTCCAAACAAATGACTTTTCCGCCAGGTTTGACTACTCGTGTCATTTCTTTCAATACGTGCATATAATCTGGAACATTCCGCAAACCAAATCCAATTGTTACGTAATCAAATGTATGATCCTCAAATGGAAGTTCCATCGCATTCCCATGCATAAGTTCTACTTGCTCTAATCCTAAAGCCTTCACCTTTTCTTTCCCAACAGCTAGCATATTTTCGCTGAAGTCTAAACCTTTCACCTCACCATTTGGCCCTACTGCATTCGCAAGTGCAATCGTCCAATCTGCGGTTCCACAGCATACATCTAATGCTTTACTACCAGGTTTAACATCCATAATGCGCATTGTTTCTTTGCGCCACGCTTTATGTCTTTGAAAACTAATTACTGAATTCATTACATCATATTTATCAGAGATTTTCTCAAAGACATCATGTACTCTTTCTTCTTTTGATTGCTGCATGCTCTTACCCTTCTTCCAATATAAAATTGCTTAAGTGTTCAATTTGCCTTTTAAAGTAGAAACGATATCTCCAAATTCTTTATGATTTTTCAAAAATATTTGTTTCTGCTTGTTCAATTTTTCTAACCAATCCTCAAAGACGGTCTTCACATTTTTTTCATCATCATTTAATAAAATGGCTCGAACCGCTTCAAAAACAGGTGCATTTTGTTTTTCAGCATGCAATCGATACTCTTTTTGAAGACGATTTTTCCCTAATACATGTGCTACAAACAGTTTCCAATGTGATATTTGAAAATGATCACACGTTTTTTGTAAAAGCGCCGATTCGATTGTCATAACACTTTCAATGATTTCATCTACTGTGTGATATGCCTTCTGATACAGCATGATTTTATGCTCATTAATTTCTTTAATACCTTCTGCAAGTGCACGAATTAAAACAATATCACAATTCATTGACAATAAATAGTAATACAAACCACTATAATAATCTCCTGCAAGAACTGTAAGTTGACGACACTTATGAGATTCACTTGCTTCTTGATCTGCCTTATTCGATACTTTTTCATGTGTATCAAGCGCAATTTGTACAAGCATGATTGTTACTACATAATGTTCAATTTGTTCTTTATGTAAATTTGCATTCTTTAAAGCGGTGTATAAAAGTACTACCTTTTCTTCATCAATAAATGGTTCCTCAATATAATTTATAAAATAAGGATGGCGCAGTTTTTCTAACAACTGCTCCTTTATATCCGCATATCCTCTGTAGATGTCACACACAAAAAATCACCCTTGTTTTCTAATTCATAAAACCTATTATAACACATACATTTGATTTTCTATAATGAAAACTTGGTTGTCTCAAATAAAGTGAAGCATTCATTCATGTACGTTGTTCTTCATTCCTCACTAATTTCCACTACTCATAAATAAAAAAGAAAAGCAGTTTCCCGCTTTTCTTTACTTAGACTTAATAAAAGACAAAATTTCACTGCGTGCTGCTGCATCGTTTTCTAATACACCACGTACAGCTGTGGTTACTGTTTTAGCACCCGGCTTTTTCACACCGCGCATTGTCATACACATATGTTCTGCTTCCACCACGACCATAACACCATGCGGTTCTAACACTTCCATGATAGAGTCTGCTACTGTTGATGTAATACGCTCTTGCAGCTGTGGACGGCGCGCAATCGTGTCTACAGTACGAGCTAACTTACTTAAGCCCGTTACTTTTCCGCCACGTGGGATATATGCCACATGCGCAACTCCATAAAACGGAACAAGGTGATGCTCACACATTGAGTAAAATGGAATATCTTTTACTAATACCAGTTCTTCATGATCTTCCCCAAATACTTTATGTAAATGTTCTTTTGGGTCCTCATGCATTCCTGAAAATACTTCTGCATACATCTTTGCAACTCGTCTTGGTGTATCCAGTACTCCCTCACGATTTGGATCATCACCAATCGCCTCTAAAATAAGGCGCACTGCATGTTCAATTTGCTCTAAGTTAACTTTTGCCATCCGCTAGCCCTCCCAAGAAACCTAAAAATGATACGAACACATTCTAGCATATTTATGTTTTTAAAAGCAAAAAGAAGAGCCTCCTAAAAGGAAACTCTTCTTCCCTGTAATATGTAAGGATTATTTAACCGCATCTTTTAACGCTTTACCAGGTTTAAATGCAGGTACTTTACTTGCCGCGATTTCAATTTCCTCACCAGTTTGTGGATTGCGACCTTTACGAGCCGCACGCTCACGAACTTCGAAATTACCAAATCCGATCAATTGTACTTTGTCACCTTGTTTTAAAGCTTCTAAGATAGAATCAAAAACAGCGTCAACTGCTTTTGTTGCGTCCTTTTTAGAAAGGGAACTTGCTTCTGCAACAGCATTGATTAAATCTGTCTTGTTCATGCCATTCACCTCCTCCCAAAGATAAGACTGTATAATGATCATAAAATGAGTCTTACTTTCATTTGTAGGCAATTTTTACAAATTCTATACTACAAAGACGTAGATAAATCATTATCAACGCCTATATTATACGATTCTTCTTTATAATTCAATATTTTTAAGGAATTTGTTGCTCTGAAAATGCGAAAATCTGTTGAAACTTGACAATATACAATAAAGTATTAGATAATGACTATTTATTTTTCAAGTATATACTCTACCAAAGTGTAAAATCCCTCTGCACGCAGAGGGATTTTCATTATAATATAATCGCAATTAATCCACCAGATCCTTCGTTAATAATTCTCTCTAATGTTTCTTTCAATTTATAGCGGGCATTTTCTGGCATTAATGATAATTTTGCTTGAATTCCTTCACGAACAATCGAGCTAAGTGAACGCCCAAAAATATCAGAATTCCATATTGATAGCGGATCATCCTCAAAATCTTGCATTAAATAACGCACAAGTTCTTCACTTTGCTTCTCTGTACCGATAATGGGCTCAAATGTAGATTCAACATCCACTTTAATCATATGGATAGATGGCGCAACAGCCTTTAACTTAACACCAAATCGTGAACCGTGGCGAATGATTTCCGGTTCATCTAAGCTCATATCTGTTAAAGCTGGAGCCGCCACACCATAACCCGTTTGCTTTACCATTCGTAAAGCATCTGACACCTGGTCATATTCTGTTTTGGCATGAGAGAAGTCTAGCATGAGCTTTAATAAATGATCTTTCCCTCTAATTTCTACTCCTACAACTTCCTTTAGAATTTGATCATATAATTCATCTGGTGCATATAAATCAATTTCTGCTACCCCTTGCCCCATATCAATTCCTGCTAAACTTGCTCGATCAATGAATTCGTATTGACTAAACTGCCAAACGACACGATCTACATCACGAAGTCGTTTTATATCTTTTACCGTTTCTTGAACAGCCTCTTGATAACTTTTTCGTAACCAATGCCCCTCATTTAATACCATCACCCAGCTTGGAAGATTAACATTCACCTCTAAGACAGGAAATTCAAATAGTGCTTCACGAAGTACATTATATACATCTGTTTCTCTTAAACTCTCCACACTCATCGCAATAACGGGAATATCATATTCTTCAGATAAGCTTTGTCGTAACTGCTCTGTATCTGGATGATATGGCTGTACTGTATTAATAATCATGATAAATGGTTTTCCAACTTCTTTTAACTCATTTACAACTCGTTCTTCTGCTTCTATATAGTCGCGCCTTGGAATTTCACCAATCGTTCCATCAGTTGTAATGACAACCCCAATAGTAGAATGTTCCTGAATCACTTTACGCGTTCCAATTTCTGCAGCTTCATGAAATGGAATCGGTTCTTCATACCAAGGTGTATGAATCATGCGCGGACCATTCTCATCCTCATAGCCTTTCGCTCCAGGAACTGTATATCCCACACAATCTACTAACCGAACGTTTACCTCAAGACCGTCATCAACTTGTATGGAAACCGCTTGGTTTGGAACAAATTTTGGTTCAGTTGTCATAATGGTACGTCCAGCAGCACTTTGGGGTAATTCATCTTGTGCACGTTGACGATCAGATTCATTTTCAATGTTTGGAATAACAACTAACTCCATAAATTTCTTAATAAACGTTGATTTTCCAGTTCGAACAGCTCCTACCACCCCAAAATAAATATCACCGCCTGTGCGCTCAGCAATGTCTTTAAAAATATCTACCTTTTCCAAGTGATTCCCTCCCTCAAGATTTTTGGGAATAATTCATTTTCCATGAACGAACCATGCATATGCTGTTCTCTATGAATATCTTAGATATTATAGAGATTCGGATAATATATCATATGATTTTGTCCTAATTTCATATGACTATTTAAAAAAAACTTTTTGTTTATATCATAAGTTGGATTACATGAAAAAACCTTTCTTTTAGAACTTATTCGCCAAAAGAAAGGTTCATGACTTATCATTTAAAAAAAATTGGTTCTCCATCTTTTACTGTATAAGGTAGAGAATAAGCAGGTACAAACGGCGAATCCTTAAATAGCATATTTCGAATATCGTCTCCCTCCTTAGCAGTCCCTTTGTTTTTTTGCAGCATTTCATATAAATCCATTCGATAATCGACAAATATTTGTCCTTTTTCATTAATGACAAGCGGTAACCCTTTTCCAGAGTAAGGACTCGTTACCTGTGGTACATCTTTATACCCCATCTTCTTAAAGTCAAGTTCATATACTCCATCAGCAATCACTTTTTTATAAGGAGGATACTCATGTTCATCACGATACATCCGCAATTTTAGCGTAATATCACGAATTTTCTCTGCCATTCTTACATCAATTAATTTTACCATTGGATTTGTTTCAACATCCACCAATACATATTGATATACACCACCGCTTTCATAAGCATTTCCCGGTGCCTCCGGTATATAACGCGGTGCTATTTTTTGAAAATCAATAGGATATTTCTGATATAGTGGTGTATTCATGTCACGCGTCTTAATAGGAAGTAGCCCATTATTTTGTTCCTTATATATATCAACTGCCTTTTGAACCATTTGTAATTGATCTTCATAAGGAACTTCGTTTCGCTTCATATTTTCTCGCGGGTACATACATCCAACTAACATGCTTGTACAGCAAAATATTAAAATAATATAAATTTTTTTCATGAAACATTCACCCTTTATGCCCTTGCTAACCTTCTTTTCTTCATCGTTATCCTTTCGAAAGTCGCTATATTATTACGTAGGATTGGTGAGCACCTATTAAAAAATAATGTTCTCTTTATTGCTCCACCGGTCCGCTAAACACAACAAGAAAAATAACAATGCCAGATACAATCATAAGTGTATACGCAATACTAGCTGTAACCCCTTTCAAAAATTTATTCTTTATTTTATGCCGACTCAGCAAAATAAAGATAACTGCAATGAACATAAACCCCATTGCCCCCAAAGAAAACCACATTTTCATAAGCCCCTCAGACATATACACACCTCTTTATTCATTAATGGTTTTTATATTATTTTAACAAATTAAAAAATTTAAACAAATATATTTTTTTATTACCAATTGCTCTTCCTAACCTTTTATTTTCATTTCTATAACATGTTTTTCAAAAAATAACACTATAAAACCGAAGTGAACGGATTCACTTCGGTTGACCAAATACGCCCCAAACAGCCCTCTATTCCCATTTTTCAAAACTATTATATGCAATCGATAAACACTGTGTTTCCTATCCTTTATTTTTTAAACATTTTGCTTAGCGAGTTAAAGTCTGTTGGCATATTATTATTAATAATCGCTTTTACAATTTGATCTTCCTGTTCTTTTGGTACTTCGCGCCCTGCTATTGCTCCCACTTGATGAATTAATTGACGCAGCACTTTCTCATCTCGTAAATTGGCATTTTGCACAGATGATGCTAATTTAAAAATATCTTCTTTGTTCACTTTCGCTTCTTTCTCAATGTTATTGAAAATGTTATGATCCATTTTCCTTCACCCTCTCCTCAAGTTACTCTTTATCCTATGCAAAAAAGAAAAAATGGTGAAAGAACCTATAAAAAAAGCGACAAAAGTGTATTTGCACTTTTGTCGCTTTTTTTTTAAGATAGAGTGACACTTGAACTTGAATCAGTGTCCCCGCTGATTATTAACCTTCACCAATCGGACTGTTCCTCATTCTTGAAGCGAGAGCCTTAGCGAGATAAATCAGGTATCGCTTCAACTTCATGCTTACGAACACGGCCCATTAATGAACCAACTGCATCTTTCACGTTTTTCCCATTAAATAATACATCATATAAAGCCGCTGTAATTGGCATTTCAACTTCCATTTTTTCTGCTAATTCATAAGCAGCTTTTGTCGTTCTAACCCCTTCAACGACCATTCCCATACTATCGAGTACTTCCTCTAAAGAATGTCCTTTACCGAGCATATTTCCAGCTCGCCAGTTGCGGCTATGCACACTTGTACAAGTCACAATTAAGTCACCCATTCCTGTTAAGCCTGCAAATGTTAAAGGATTCCCGCCCATCTTTCTTCCTAGACGGGCAATTTCCGTTAATCCGCGTGTCATTAAAGCTGCCTTCGCATTATCACCTAACCCAAGTCCATCTGTAATCCCAGCAGCTAGCGCAATAATATTCTTTAACGCTCCACCAAGTTCTACTCCGATAATATCCGGGTTCGTATATACTCGAAAATAATGGTTCATAAATAAATCTTGTACTTCTTCAGCTGCTTCCATCCGCTTCGCAGCCGAAGTAACTGTTGTCGCTTGGCGAAGAGCAACTTCCTCCGCATGGCTTGGCCCTGATAACACAACAACTTCTCGAATAAGATGTTCTGGAATTTCTTCTTCAATCATCTCTGAAATTCGTTTTGATGTTCCAGGTTCAATTCCTTTACTTGCATGAATCCAAGTCATTGGTCCTGAAATCACTTTTTTCATATCTTGCAGTACTTCTCGGTACGCTTTCGTTGGTACAACTAAAAGTACCGTACTTACATCCACTAACGCTTCTTCTAAAGAAGAGTAGGCTACGATTGTGCTTGGCAATGTAATCCCCGGAAGATATCGTTTATTCTCGTGCTTTGTATTTATTTCATCCATAAGCTCAGGACGATTCCCCCAAATTCGTACATCATGACCATTGTCAGCTAATACCATCGCTAACGCTGTCCCCCAGCTACCTGCTCCTATTACTGTGATTTTTGTCATAAAATCACATCCTCTCCATTAGTCTCTTGCTCTAGCAATAATTCGAATTGGCGTTCCTACAAATCCGAACGATTCGCGAAGACGGTTCTTCAAGAAACGCTCATATGAAAAGTGCATTAATTCTGGATCATTTACAAACACAACAAATGTTGGTGGTTTCACCGCTACTTGTGTTGCAT
The DNA here is from genome assembly GCF_022663595.1 of Bacillus cereus group sp. BfR-BA-01360. Classification (NCBI taxonomy): domain Bacteria; kingdom Bacillati; phylum Bacillota; class Bacilli; order Caryophanales; family Bacillaceae; genus Bacillus; species Bacillus cereus group sp. BfR-BA-01360. Next base: position 235,176 of record NZ_JAKUFV010000003.1, on the reverse strand, counting down.
AGAAAATTTTCAATCGGCTACCGTTATGTGTTGGCGTTGGGTTCATCGCTACCGCATCCATAATGACATCATTTAATACATTCGTTTGTACACGGATGTTATGGCTCTCGCTCACCTGATTAATAACTGGCAGCAATGTTTGCGTACGCTTTTTCGTTTTTGCAGATAAAAATACAATTGGAGCGTAATCTAAGAATTGGAAATGAGCACGAATATTATCTTCAAACGCCTTCATTGTCTTCTCATCTTTTTTCACTGCATCCCACTTGTTCACAACGATCACAACAGCTCGTCCTGAATCATGCGCATATCCAGCAATCTTTTTATCTTGTTCAATAATTCCTTCTTCGCCGTCTAATACGACTAAGACAACATCAGAGCGTTCAATTGCTCGTAATGCACGAAGTACACTATACTTTTCGGTGCTCTCATACACTTTCCCTTTTTTACGCATTCCAGCTGTATCAATAATGACATAATCTTGGCCATCTTTCGTATATGGCGTATCGACAGCATCACGCGTTGTTCCTGCCACATTACTTACAATAACACGTTCTTGACCAAGAAGCGCATTGACAAGTGATGATTTCCCTACATTTGGACGACCAATGAGACAGAAACGGATCGTTTCATCATCATATTCTTCTTCCTCTACTTTAGGAAAATGCTGCGCTACTTCATCAAGTAAATCCCCTAGCCCTAACCCATGTGTACCTGAAATTGGGAACGGCTCTCCAAATCCTAATGCATAAAAGTCATAAATTTCATTGCGCATCTCTGGATTATCTACTTTATTTACCGCAAGTACAACAGGTTTATTAGAGCGGTATAAAATTTTCGCTACTTCCTCATCAGCTGCCGTTACACCGTCGCGGCCATTTGTCATAAAAATGATAACGTCCGCTTCGTCAATCGCTACTTCTGCTTGTTGACGAATTTGTGTCAAAAATGGCTCGTCTCCAATATCAATTCCACCTGTATCAATAATGTTAAATTCATGATTTAACCATTCTCCGGCACTATAAATACGATCTCGTGTTACTCCCGGAATATCTTCAACAATAGAAATTCTTTCTCCAACAATTCTATTAAAAATAGTGGATTTCCCTACGTTCGGGCGTCCCACTATTGCCACTACTGGTTTTGGCATATGCTCTCATCCTTTCAACTTGCTTCTGTTTATTATGTAAAAAACCCTTCTTTGTGCAAGAAGGGATTTGCATTCCAGAATATTTCTCATTATATCAAAACATCTCATATTATATCATACGTTACTAATGTTTCACAATAATATATACATTCTCTTGTAAGCGATGAGCAATTCCATCTAAAATGGCTTCTAAATTGTTTGCAACAAACTCCATTTCTTCTTTCGATTCACAAACAAATAGCGGCGCTCCTCCAGCAAATTTTTCTGGCGTTGTTGTAATAACAGCAAGAATATAACTTTCCAAAATCATCTCACATCTCTCCTTCTTTTTGGAGCTTCAGATGACATATGAACCGCACTTTCTAATGTTGGGACATTCCCTATAACGGCGATGGCTTTTTCCACATCTTGATCTTGGGGAAGCACAAATATCCCTACTCTTCCATCTTCCAAATCACGTTTTGCCAATGGCACTAAAGCAGGCGTTCCGGAATCTCTAAATATACCTAGCGCTACCGAAACGTCATGTAATATTGCTTGCCTTTGTCCAAGATTAGAAATTGTAACTCTTGCATCAATCGATTTTGGCTTTAAAATAAACCCCATTCCATACTTCATAATTTCTTCTTGCCTCGCTGGCAACCCAATATTCATCATATAAATGTTATCGATATACAGTCCCGCCCCTTCAAATCGAAGTGGCACATGCTCAATCTCGACAAGATCGCGCAACCTTTTGCCTGACATTAATATTTTAGCAATAAAGAAACACACGATACCAGCGATGATGCCAGCTACCCATGAACGAAATCCGATATAAGTGAGGGTTGTTACAAACGATGTTAACATCGCTAAATAATTGCGGCTTTCAAATACTAACGCAATCCCTTCAATATACGTATGCCCGCGCGGTACAAGCTCATATCCATCTAATTGTTGCAATGTATTTCGTTCCATATTTCGCACGTCTCGAAATTGTGATGCCGCTAATGTTAGAAATGTAATTGCTGAAAAATCTTTCTTCAAAATAGATGGAATCGCAATCGCCCCAAGAGCGGCTGCAATTAACCCCATCGCAATGTGAATAATTTTCCCATGCAGACGAGTAGGATATTGCCTCGTATCTGTACGAAGCATAAAGATTCTTGTGATTGTTCCCGCAATAACGCCACACAAAATGGCTGGTGTATATTCAGTCATGTATTATCCTTGCCTTTCTTTTACATGTTTTTTTCTAAATTGCCCAGTAAGGGCAGAGACTTTCGTAATCAAAAATAAAATAGCTACAAATAGCGTAGAAACAGCGATACTATCAAAAAACAGCAAACTGCCAAGTTCATACGGAAAATGCAGCTTACGAAAGATAAACGCTACTAAGATTTCTCCCTGTATCATTCCTATATATAAAGTACAAAGACGTAATAAGCGATCTCGATGCAATAACACAGATGCATATACAAGAGCTGCGCTTAACATCAAGGTTCGGTTGATTATAATCCAAATTGGGTCATACACTTCTAATAAATGAAAACTCGTATATAGCATCGCAACAATAAGAGCTGAAAACAGCGTGTACAACTTTTTCCATACCGAATATATTCCAACGATTCCGAAAGCAATGATGCTAATAAAAAGGGCGTTCACCGAGATTGAGAAAGACGCGATGGAAAATGTAAATTGCGAGCAAATAATCAGGAATAAAATAAAAGCACTCATTTTCCACCTAATGGATTCTTTTTTCATAAAAAACGTAGTAATAATCCAGCCCATCCATGCCAAAAAATAAAAATAACCTCCATCCATATTTTTCCCTCCTATCATTTCCATTATGGGAGCTTTTTATAAAAATTAATCTCTTTCTTCTTTCAGTATAGTTTTTCGTATATCAGCAACACTTTGTAATAAGGAGGTGCAGCAATGGGAAAAGATCGCCAAGAAAAGAAACTAAAACAATCGCGCCGCGTTGAATCCGATCGTGATCAGTCGCTTCAATATCCAGGTGCCACAGGGCTTGATACACCGGAGCAAGCTCGCAAGCAAAATCAGCATTAAAAAAGAACTGAAAAAGCAGCTCATACTAGCTGTTTTTTCAGTTCTTCTTCGTGATAACCCCAAGTTCTAACGCTTTCTTTACTGCTTCTACACGATTAGAAACTTTCATATTCGTATATATTAATAATATGTGTTTTTGCTATGGAAATAGAAATACAACGTTCTTTTCCTATTTCCTTATTTGTAAGCCCTCACCAATCGGGCTGTTACGGGCAGCCCTACTCCCACCTATCTTCCTTGCTTCTTTCTGCATCTTGAGGTGGGAGTCTTACTGCCCGAAAATAGCGGGATAAAAGATTAAAAAGATTCCCTGTTACCTCTGACTATAATACATCGTATCAATGCCACGCTGCGTTAACCAATGATATGTATCACCTTTCACAACAAGAGGAACTTGCTGGAGTTCTAAAATGTTCTTCGCCCCAAGAGCTGTCATGATAAATCGTAAATCGGTATGTAACAATTCTACTTCTTCGATTAATGTATCCATGCCTTCATTCATCAATATCCGCAAAAAATAGCCCGCAAAAGCCGTTGCCTGTGCTCCTAAAGCAATCGCTTTAGCTACATCAAGTGCCGTTTGGATTCCACCTGATGCAATGAGAGAGAGGGTATTGTTTGTAGAGGATGCTTCTATTATAGAAGAAGCTGTTTGAATGCCCCAATCATTAAAGTAAGAGAGCATACGGTTTCTTCTTTCATTTTCTACAGCAGCAAAGTTTGTACCGCCTTGACCACCAATATCTATCGCTGTTACACCTATGTTAGCTAACTGCTGAACCGTTTCTTTACTCATCCCAAATCCTACTTCCTTCACAATAACAGGAACTTCAGAAGTAAGGACAATGTTTTCAATTCGTTTTAATACACCTTTAAAATCTCGATCTCCCTCTGGCATCGTTAATTCTTGAATCACATTTAAATGAATCTGCAAAGCATTCGCTTCAATCATATCAACAGCACATTTTGCCTGTTCAACTGTCGCTTCGCTTCCTAAGTTTGCAAACACAATACCATTCGGGTTTACTCTTCTTACAATTCGATACGAGTCTACTTCTCTTTTCTCTTTTAACGCTGCCATTTGGGAACCGACGGCCATCGCAAGGTGATGATGTTTTGCTACATAGGCCAGTTGTTCATTAATGTGTAATGTACGCTCTCCTCCACCACCAGTCATCGCATTGATAAAAATCGGCGAACTTAGTGAAAGTTCGCCGATTTTAGTTTCACATGTAACACTTTCAAAACTTGAATTTGGTAAGCTTTTATGGACGAATTCAATATCACAAAAGCCATGTGTACGAGACTGTCCAGTGGAAAGAGCGTATTCAATATGTTCTAATTTACGTTTCTCTCTTGCCACTTATATCCCTCTTTATTTCTTTAATTTTTTCAATTGTTCTCCAATAATATCACTAAATTGGAAAGTTGCAGACTCAGAAGTTGGCTCATATTGACTATAATCTTCTGTGACATTATTTTCTTCAAGAGCTTCTTTTATACTTAAAGAAATACGCTTTTCTGCTGCATTCACTTCAAGCACTTTCACTTTCACTTCTTGTCCAATTTCTAATACTTCATTTGGATTTTTTACGTGACGATTGGCAATTTGTGACACATGCACAAGTCCTTCGACACCTGGTAAAATCTCAACAAAAGCACCAAATGTAACAATGCGGTTCACTGTGCCTTCACGAACATCGCCTACTTTGATTTCATCAGCGACATGTTCCCAAGGCCCTGGTGCTGCTGCTTTAATTGATAGCGAAATACGTTGTGTATCTGCATCAACAGATAATACTTTCACTTTCACCTTTTGTCCTTGTTCTAACACATCAGACGGTTGTCCCACGCGCTCATGAGAAATTTGTGAAATATGAACTAATCCATCTACCCCACCAACATTTACAAAAGCACCAAAGTCTGTTAAGCGTTGCACTGTTCCTTCCACAATCTCGCCTTCTTTTAAAGAGGAAATCGCTTCTTTTTTCTTAGAATCTAACTCTTGTTCTACAACTGCTTTATGAGAAAGAATCACACGATTTTTTTCGCGATCTAATTCTACAATTTTTACAGCTAATGTTTTCCCTTTATATTCAGTAAAATCTTCTACATAATGCACTTCGACAAGTGAAGCTGGAATAAATCCACGGACACCTAAATCCACAACTAAACCACCATTCACAATATCCTTCACTGTAACATCAAACACTTCACCAGAAGTGAATTTCTCTTGTAATTCTACCCATGCTTTTTCTGCATCAACAGCACGTTTTGATAATACAAGATCATCCTCTTCTAATTTAATTACTTTTAATTCAAGAGTTTGGTCCACCTCTACAACATCGCTTGCTTTTTCAATATGAACATTAGCTAATTCACTAATTGGAATTACACCATCTGTTTTGTATCCAACATTTACAAGTACTTGTTTTTCTTCCACTTTTATTACAGAACCTGTAACAATATCACCTACTTGTAGTACTTTTGAATCCACAACTTCTTCATTCATTTTCTCTACCATGGAAATACCTCCCTACAGAATTGACAAAGCTTTTATGTATATACGAAATGAAAACAAATGCTTTCATTTGCATGTTAATAAGAAATTATAACATATATTCCATTACAATACATTTTGTAGAAAGCGGTTTTAACTCTCCCTATAAATAGTATACAGCAAAATCGTTTTGAATAAAGTATGTTTTGAAATATAATAGCGAATATATTCTGACAGTTCCATCCCTCTTTAACTAACTTCTTATAAATTCATATATTTGTCAAGAAAAGTGTCCTCTACCGTATCATTACTTCTATAAAAAAAGAAAGAGGACGATTCCCCTTTCTCTATTTTTGCAATGCTTCAGAGACGATGGCCATAATGTTTCGAACAACTTCTTCAATGGATAAAGAAGTTGTATCTAATTCAAACGCATCTTCAGCTTTTTTCAGCGGAGATACTTCACGTTCTGAGTCTAGCTTATCACGCTGAGCAATTTCTTTTTTCAATTGTTCTAAATTAGAGGAAAAACCTTTCCTCATATTCTCTAAATGTCTGCGTTCCGCTCTTTCTTCAACAGAAGCGAGCATAAAAATTTTCACCTCAGCATTAGGAAGTACATGCGTGCCAATGTCACGTCCATCCATTACAACGCCACCTTGTGCCGCTAACTCCTGTTGACGGCGTACCATCTCTTCTCTAACAAGACGATGCTTTGCCACAATTGATACACGATTTGTTACATCTGGTGTACGAATCACTTCAGATACATCTTGTCCATTTAAAAAGACTTGTTGTGTATCTTTTCCTTGTTGAAATTCAATACGTATACTTTGCAAAACTTCCATTAACTTTTCTTCATTTTCAATATCAATATTTTGCTCAAGAGCAGCATATGTAAGCGTACGATACATTGCACCTGTATCAATATATACATAAGAAAGTTGTTTTGCTACAACTTTTGCAACCGTACTTTTCCCAGCCGCTGCTGGACCATCTATCGCAATTGAAATTCGTTTATCCATTTGTAACACCTCATTTTTCACTTATAAAACAAAATGAAAAGCAGGTATGTCCCCCTGCTTCCCTCTGTCAGTTTTAATCCTTTTCATCCTTCATTATTGTAGCATAATCCTCATAAGAAGAAAATGAAAACTACTTATTCACCTCTAAAATATCTGTCTTCGTTTTAAGCATGACTCCTTCATAATAAACGATTTTCGATAAATATTTAATGGAAGACCCCTGCATAAGCAGCAGCTGCGTCAGACATATGCAAATAAACTGGACAATCAGTATATGTATGATGAACTTCTCCACTTTTTTCAACAAATTTGCCCCTCTTTATCATTTTATGTTTTAGTGATCCCTTCTCTCTATCTTTACTACATAGAAAGGTATAATCCAATCTCATTTTATTCTCATTTTCCCTCTAAACTTTTATACATTTTCATTGTCGAATTTGCTAAAATCATGATATGTTCTAAATGTATTTTCAACCGAAAGGGGTATAATCATTGAAGAAAATCCTAGTTTTACACACAGGTGGAACAATTGCAATGGAGGAAGATAAAGAAACTGGGGTTGTACAACCAGGAAAACAAAATCCTCTTTTGAAATTTATACCTGATTTAGAAGATGATCTTGATTTAATTGTTGAAGATGTATTCCATCTTCCGTCTCCTCATATGACACCGAGTGAAATGTTGCAATTGCAAGTCATCATTGATGAAAGAGTCAAGCATGAAAATATTCATGGTGTAGTCATTACACATGGTACAGATACCTTAGAAGAAACGGCCTATTTTCTTGATTTAACCGTACAAGCAAATATCCCAATCGTTGTAACAGGCGCAATGCGTTCTAGCAATGAATTAGGTGCTGATGGCCTATATAACTTCTTATCCGCAGTCAAAGTCGCAAGCAGTGACGAAGCAATTGGAAAAGGTGTTTTAGTTGTATTAAATGACGAAATTCACTGTGCTACAAATGTAACGAAAACACATACGAGTAATGTTGCTACATTCCAAAGTCCTCAGTACGGACCAATTGGTATGGTAACAAAACGCGGCGTCGTATTCCATCATGCTTTAGTCCATCACGAGACCTATACGGTTAAACAAATTTCAAAAAATGTTGTTATATTAAAAGCATATGCTGGAATGGATGATACATTATTAGCTGCAATCGAAACTTTACCAGTGGACGGAATCGTCATTGAAGCACTCGGACAAGGTAATTTACCTCCAAGGACGTTGCCTAGCTTACAACGTTTAATTCATAAAGGAATCCCGATTATCCTCGTTTCCCGTTGCTTCAACGGCATCGTTCAAGATGTATATTCTTATGAAGGTGGCGGAAAACAATTAAAAGATATGGGGATTGTATTCACATACGGTTTAAACGCACAAAAAGCTCGTATTAAATTGCTTGTTGCTTTAGAATGTGCTCATTCGCAAGAAAAAATCCAAAAAATATTTATGCATGATTAAAAAATAAGCTGTCGAAATTCGACAGCTTATTTTGATTCTCTTGATACAATTGCTTGTGCAATTGCTCCACCATGAAATCGTCCATTTTCAATAAAAATTTCATTTGCATTATTACCAGCTGCAATCACACCCGCAATAAAGATGTTCTCCACATTTGTTTCCATCGTTTCTTCATTGTAAAGTGGGCGTCCCGTTTCATTATCAATCTCCACTCCCATTTTCGTCAAGAAGCTATGATCTGGATGGTATCCTGTCATTGCGAATACAAAATCATTTTGAATTGTAAAGGATTTCCCATCAATTGTATACGTTAACGTATGCTCCGTAATTCTCTCCACATGAGCATGAAAATGCATTTGAATCGTACCATTGCGTACGAGCGCTTCAAATTCCGGCAAAATCCATGGTTTAATGCTCGGTGAATATTCCCCGCCACGATACAATACTGTTACACGTGCTCCAGCTTTTACAAGTTCTAGCGCAGCGTCTACACTGGAATTCTTTCCACCTATTACAACTACATCTCGATCAAAATAAGGATGTGCCTCTTTAAAATAATGAGATACTTTGTCAAGTTCTTCACCTGGAACGTTCATATAATTTGGATTATCATAATACCCTGTTGCAACAATCACATACTTTGCTTTATATGTTTCTTCATTTCCATCTCGTTTTTTCGTATGAACAACAAAGAACTCTCCATCTTTTTGTACTTGTTCAACACGCTCAAATGCATGTACACGCACACCTTTTCGTTTCACTACTTCACGATAATAGGCAAGCGCTTGATTACGCACTGGTTTCCGATTTTCTGTAATAAAAGCTACATCACCAATTTCTAATTTTTCACTAGATGAAAAGAATGTTTGATGAGTTGGATAATGATAAATTGCATTTACGATATTCCCTTTTTCAATTACTAACGCGTTGATTCCAGCTTCCTGCAAAGAAATTGCCGCTGCCAACCCACAAGGTCCGCCCCCGATGATAATCGCTGCTTCTTTTTGCATACTCGGTTCACTCCTAGTCTTCTACCTCAAACTCTATTTATAAAACAAGAAAAAACCTACTTTCAGCAGTAGGTACCTATCTTTATTGTATTCTTTTTTCATATATTTGTCATCTAAACGAGACATACATTCGATAGACATCTGCTAAAAATTGCTGAAATCGAATCCCTTGTTGTCCTAGTACATTTTCAGGATCAATTTTCCGAGCTGGATCCAGCATCTTATGAGATACAATATCTGTTTTCGGATTCAAGCCAAAATAGTGGCATAAATATGCATGGTACCAAGTAAAACGTGTATACGCATCCCAAAAATTCATATTTCCTCCATAGCAAAGTTCAACTCCGATAGCTGCTTTATTCGCATCATAACCATATCGTTCATTATCTGTCGGAACATTGTATCTTACATGATAAGCGACTTCATCAATTGGGATAATTTCTAATATCGTTTTATCATCTACAAATGTATGCGCCGAAGCTTTCGGCTGTATTTCATGAAAATAATCTCTATTACCTATCGCATTACTACCAGGATTCCCCGTATCATGACTCACAATAAACCTTACCTTTGAAAGACGAATTCCGGGTCTCGAACTTCCATATTCAATATAATTTCGCTCTATTGGGAACGTAGCCATTTTAATCAACTCCGCTCTAAAAAATTACCATTCTTCTATATATGTATTCAAACGCTATGTCCATATGGCATATTTCTTATTTAAAGAGTAAATCAAAAATGTTAGAAGTAAATACCATAAATAATACAATACTTACAGCGATTCCATAAAAACCGTAAAACCAAATACGATCTTCTTTCGTATGTAAACCAAAAAAAGTATGTACTGATTTTAATAAAGATCCACGCTTACTATGTTTATTTCGTAAAACTTCCACTCGCTCCATAACGTCCGCTGGCATCATAAATCTTTGTTCTGCTGTCATCTTCATTTCTCTCATCTCTCCTTATTTTATATCCGCTTTGTTTATCTAAGAGAAGTATAGCACAAACGTTCGCTTGGAACAAGTGTTCTTTTTTATCTTTTTTTAAAAGACCATATCATCATCTAACATACAATAACTATAAGTTCCATAATGTTTGCTCTAAAAGTAAAGAATAGAAGCTCTTCCCCAAAATTCTATTACAGCTTATTTTTCATTCTTACTCCTTTCTAACTTCTCAACTAGCTATATTCACTTCATTTTGCACCTAAAAAAAGCGTGGTTTCCTCAAAAGGAAACCACGCTTTTCAAATACTCTATTCTATTATACCCAACCTCTAAAGCGGCTAGCTTCTGCCATTTTACGCACACCAACCATATAAGCTGCTAAACGCATATTCACTTTACGAACTTGAGATGTTTCATAAATAGACTCAAATGATTTTACCATTACTTTTTCTAAACGCTCTTCAACTTCTTCTTCTGACCAATAATAACCTTGATTATTTTGTACCCACTCAAAGTAAGATACTGTAACTCCACCAGCACTTGCTAGTACGTCAGGAACAAGAAGAATACCGCGATCTGTTAAAATTTTTGTTGCTTCTAATGTAGTTGGGCCATTTGCTGCTTCTACTACAATTTTCGCTTTAATATCAGCGGCATTTTTTTCTGTTATTTGATTTTCAATTGCAGCTGGAACTAAAATATCACATTCCAGTTCTAACAATTCTTTATTTGTAATTGTATTGTTAAACAATTTTGTTACGGTACCAAAGCTATCGCGACGATCTAATAAATAATCAATGTCCAATCCATTTGGATCGTGCAGTGCACCATAAGCATCTGAAATGGCAATTACTTTTGCACCCGCATCATGCATAAACTTAGCTAAGAAACTACCAGCGTTACCAAATCCTTGAACAACAACACGAGCTCCCTTAATATCAATACCGCGTTTTTTCGCAGCTTCACGAATACAAATCGTTACACCTTTTGCAGTCGCTGTTTCACGTCCATGGGAACCACCTAACACAAGCGGCTTACCAGTAATGAATCCTGGTGAATTAAATTCATCAATACGGCTATATTCATCCATCATCCATGCCATAATTTGTGAGTTTGTAAATACGTCTGGAGCAGGAATGTCTTTTGTTGGGCCAACAATTTGGCTAATTGCTCGTACATATCCACGACTTAATCTTTCTAATTCACGGAAAGACATCTCACGCGGATCACAAACGATTCCGCCTTTTCCTCCACCATATGGTAAATCAACGATACCACATTTTAAGCTCATCCAGATTGAAAGTGCTTTCACTTCATTTTCTGTTACATTTGGATGGAAGCGGATTCCACCTTTCGTTGGACCAACAGCGTCATTGTGCTGCGCACGATACCCTGTAAATATTTTAACAGTCCCATCGTCCATACGAACTGGAATTTTTACTGTCATCATACGAACCGGCTCTTTTAGTAATTCATATACTTCGTTTGGATAACCCAATTTTTCTAATGCTTCATTAATAACAATTTGTGTTGAATTCAACAATTCAAAATGTTGTTCCCTCTGTTGTGTTTGTGTTTGAGTTCCCTTTTCGGCTACCATAGTAAGTAAACCCCCTGTAATTTCACTTGTTTAGTAAACCTTCATTGCCTAGTATACACCGTTAAATTTTGAATGCAATAGAAAACGCTAACAAATATATGCAAACTATTTTTTGTTGCAAGCGTTTTCACTATTATTATAGTCCTTTTATTGCTTTTAGAAAAGTAAAATACTCAAATATTTAAATGCTTTTTATCTCGTTTTAGAGCAATAAGGCTTCATCTCAAAATTTAGAGAGAATCAAAGAAGATATCCGTAACAGCCCGATTGATGAGGGCTCATAATCAACGGGAGATGAAAAAACCTCACTGATTAAAGTTTCACTTTATCTCACCCTATCCAACAATCAAAATATGGTCATAACAAAAACCTCAAGCTATTGCTAATTAGCTGAGGTTTCCTTTTAAAATAAAATAATGATGTATTTGTTGAATCGCCTGAGAATCCATTAGCGATTTACCATACTCCATAATACGGTAAATCGTTACTGTTGCCGGATTACCATACTCCGCTAAAATCGCGATAAAATCCGCTTTTAAAAGCTTTGTTTCTTCCTCCATCCAGAGATAAAAACGTCCATCCCATGTGTACAACTTTCCGCCAGTAACTCCTAAGTTATATAAGCGTTCTGATAAATTGATTACATCCTCTAATGTAGCAAATTCATATAATATATGCTCACTCTCATCTAGAGTTACTTGCATCTCAATAAACTCATCGCGAAAATCATCTTCTATCTCCATATCATGATTTTCTTTTGTTACAATTACAACCATCCCTTGCGCTTGTAAGGAAAATACTTCAACAGCAACTGGGCCATTTGCTTCAAATCCAAGTTCTTTATTCGCTTCTTGCATCATATCACGGAATAATTGCTGCACTTTCGGTGCGTTTCTCCATAAATCTTCCTTGGTCAATCCGCGTTCTGATAAATCATCAAATGTTAGGAAAATTTTTATTTTATTATAATTCAAGCGTTCCAACCTCATCTTATAACCTCCTTACGTAAAACCATCGCTTCTAATTTTTATTATATGAAATGAGAAATAGATGGTTCTTTTCGAACAACTATTCTGACATTTTTAACCATTCATCCCACTCTTCTTTTGTACTTCCTATAAATACATACTCACTCTCAAATGGCTGGTCTGTTGAAATATGTGTGATGGCTGATCCAAGAAGAGCTATACTAAGCTTTTCATGCTGAGTTTGCAAGCTTTGAGCTAAATGCATCGTATCTTGCACATGTTTCATTTGTAAACAAGATATCACTACATAATCCGGTTCCAATTGTACAATCGTTTCATTGATTTTTTCTTCTTGCAAGCCTGTCCCAATATATATAGTTTGGTAACCTTTCAATCGTAAATAGACTGTTAAAATAAACAGCTGTAATGCCTGAACTTCTCCCGGTCCACAAAATGCGAAAACACTTTGTAAAGCTGAGGACTTCGGTACATACGCGTTATGATAAATCATACCTATACGCGTGCCTAAAAATGATTCTACATATTGCATTTGTACCATTGTAACTTGATTTGTTCCTTCTAACTTCTCCAACTGTTTTGTAATTTCGAGAAATATGTGTGTAATCACCTTTTCAATTGGATATATACTAAATGCCTCATTTACGAATGCAGAAGCTTTTACTTCATCAAATTTTAGCAAAGAATGTAGGATATCGTCTACTAAAAGCATTTCTTTATTATATGCCATTTCTATTTCATTGTGATTTTGCAACCGATTTCTCTCTAATATTTGCACAGCTTGTCCAATTGCAATCCCTTTATTCACCTGGTCTATTAACCATTTTAAGATTTGTATATGTTCCTCTGTATATAATCGATGCCCCGCATCATTTCGTTTTGGGGCAACAATATGATAGCGTCTTTCCCACGCCCTAAGTGTACTCGGTTGAATCCCAAGCATCTTTGAAACTGCTTTTATATTATATTTTCCTTTTAAAGTTGGCATCATTTCCCCCACCTTAAAAATTAAAAATCTCCTATTCCTTTTGCTTTAAAGTAATGATATGGGTTTGAGCAGGTGCTCGGAAACGAAGCGGGACAAGTGTCGTTCCATATCCATTACTAACAAAAAGTGTCATATTCGAATAATAATATACGCCACCCTTTAAATATTTTTTAAAATGGAATAAACGAATTTGTCCTCCATGAGTATGTCCACTTAGTATAAGAGAAATTCCTTCTTCCCCAGACATTTTGTCTATAATAGCAGGATTGTGACTAATCAAAATTCGAAAACCATCTTCTTGGCAATCAGCTAATGCTAAATCTAAACGATCGCGCTCTAACCCTACATCATCTACACCGAGCAAACAAAGCTTCTCTCCAGCACCTGATTCAAATATCACTCGTGTATTATCTAAAACTTTTACACCATGTTCTAACAATAGAGCATCTAGTTCATGGTATTCAATTTCATAATCATTATTTCCCCACACAAAATATACAGGGCCTATTTCCCTTAACTGCTTAATATTGAAAGCGATTTGCGCTAAAGATACACCTTTTTCTGCCAAATCGCCACCAATAATTACAAGATCTACTTGTCCCTTCACTCTTTCGATTAATGTGCGGGACACAATCCTCCTATGAATATCAGAAATGAAGAAAATTCTCACCTTTTGAAAGCTTTTCGGAAAGTCTTTGAAGGTTAAAGTATGTTCTAATACTGTATCACGCATCGCTTCCCTATACATGATAAAGAAAAAAATAAACCCGAGACATATAAAGACACTACCTAATATGATCCATAGCATATATTCGTCTCAACTTCTCCCTTAGTAGAATATAATTCTTTTATTCACTTCATTTTGTCTAACAAAAATACATGATATACATTTCTCTTATTCATTCTTCTTCTCATGATTCGTAATAGGTATTTTCAATTTTTGTCCTACTTCTAACTCACGATTTTGCAAATGATTATATTCCTCTATCTTTTCAGCTCCATTTTCTCCAGGAAAGTATTTCTCGCCAATGCTCTCTAAAGTTTCCCCTTCTTTTACAATGTGAATTTTAGGTTTCTCTATTTTTTTCTGCTCCACTGATTTATTCGAATCAAAAAAGATAACTTCAAATGCTCCTCTATTGGTCTCATTCTCTCCTTTTGAACTTTGCACTTCAATATATTGATCTGTATACCATAAAATACATATTGGTAACAAGATAAATAAGAACGTTAATACTCTAACAAAGAAATGATTAATTTTAAATTTCTTCTTTTTATCTCTATGAACCTCGCTACGCGGCGGTAAACCTTCCTCTACCTGCTCTTGTTCCTGTTCTTCTTGTAATTCTTCCTCAAAATCAGGAATTTTCCTTCTCACGTTGGTCACCACCACCTTTCATTTATTTCCTCAATTGAAGCCCCATTATAAAATCAACAAGAAAGTGGGCGAAAATTGTTATAAGCAAATTCCCCGTCCATTGAAATACATATCCGAAAATAAAACTTATAATACAAACAAAAGAGAATAAAAATGGCTTCGTAATATACCGGATATGTAAAATGGCAAAGATAAGGCTCGCAAGTATAAGTCCAAAATGTGTTTGCAAAACACCCCGGAATAAAAGTTCTTCAGCAAATCCGATAAAAAAAGTCACAACTAGTAATTGCATCACTGACATTCCTCGGAACATGCGATCATTAATACCACCATCATCAAACCATGACTCCGGCAAGATTTGCATTGCAAGATAATCTACTAGCACAATCCCACAGGCAATCCCGCCGCCTATGAAAAGAATAGAAAACGGTTCCCATTTCCATAAATTGGAAAATTCTTCTTTTCCTGGAAATAATATATATGCTAGCAAACATCCAATACTTATTATAATCAGTTGTGTGATATAGAGGTTAAGTCGTATCTCTTTCGGACTCATATCTTCAACGCTACGCCTTTGAATATTCATCATTCCTCCGTTCTCCCATACCAAAGAGCAATTGTAACTCTGTTTCCCAATTATAGTCGAAAACTGACTGCCTTGCTCGTCTTTTTTTATACTCTTCTTTTATAATACCGCAGTAGTCACAACAATTTTTTATCTTATCTTCCTTTTCATACCCGAACAGCTGTAATAATTGTTCTCGTTTACAACCTTGAATTTGTAACCACGATTTCATCTTTTCTAATTGATTATATTTATTATAAAGGCGTTTCTCCACCTCTAATATTAATTTTTGCATCGTTTCATCTGACAAGTCTTCTAATATAAGCATATTTTGTTGTACGATTTCCATTTTTTCTAAATGATACTTAAGAAAACGCCAATGTTGTTCATTTAATCCTGCAGTATGATAACAAATTTCTGCCACATCTTCTATCGGTAATCTTTTCGTTTGAAGTAATTTTTCTTGTAATAAAGCAAATAAAAATTGAATTTGCTTTTTATTAGGCAATTCATCTTCAATAATAGAAATAGGTAAATCATGATCGAGTGGACTACATAATAAAATCGCTATACTCGCCTCTCCATCACGACCTGCTCTTCCTATTTCTTGCAAATAGGAAGCAATATTCGTAGGATAATGAAAATGAATAATATACCTTGTATTCGGTTTGTTAACTCCCATTCCAAAAGCACTTGTGCAAATAACAAGTTGCAGTTGGTCATTCATAAATTGCTGCTGAATTAACATCCTTTCTTCATGATCCATTCCACCATGATAAAAAGCAACATCTATTATTCCTTTACTCCTTAAATACTCCGTTAACCGCTCTGTCCAAGCTCTGCTGGAGCAATAAATAATTCCTGGCCCTTGCAAGTAAGAAACATGCGAAAGAAGCGCTTCTTTTTTTTCCTCTATCGTTTCTAAAAACTGTACTTCTATAGCGATATTCGGTCGATCAATTGAATACACATGCTGGGAGACATTCTTCAAGCCTAAACTTACTATAATATCTTGCAATACTTCCTTTGTAGCCGTCGCCGTTAATGCTAGTACTGGGGGACGGCCAATGCGCATAATTACTTGATCCAATTTTTTATAATCTGTTCGAAAATCATATCCCCATTGTGAAATGCAGTGAGCCTCATCTACAACAAACAAAGAAATAGGAATTTTTTTCAATTCTTTCATTAATAATTCAGATTGCAACATTTCAGGTGAAACGAAGACAAATTTATACCATGCTAACTGCTTAATCGCTTTTCTTTTCTCACTTAATGTACGAAAACTATTAAATGCAATGACACGATTTTTCACAACATATTTCAGCTGTGTAACTTGATCTTCCATTAAAGATAGAAGCGGAGAGACAATCAATACCGTTCCTCCTTGCAACAAACCCGGAAGTTGATAGCACATAGACTTTCCTTGTCCTGTTGGAAGCATTGCTACGACATCTTTCCCTTGCAGTAAGTCTGTAATAACCTCTTTCTGTCCTTGGCGAAACTCCTTGTATCCAAACCATTTATTTAAATGCTCTTCAAGTTTCATTTGTTCCCTCCAGTTGTGCTAATACTAGGCGAATTTCAAAATAAGAAATCTCCTCTCCTACCGCTTGTTTTAATGCACGTAGCTTCCTTGTTTGTAACGTTTCAATCACTTGTTTCACGCGTTTTATCTTATTCTTTTCAATAAACATTTCAATCGAAAAAGCTTTTTCTCTTAATGCAATTTCTACAAAATGATCTTCTATTGTGGCAAGTTTTAAATTTCTAATCACTGCAATTTCTTCTAATGAGTATCCTTGTTTCCATAGTCTATATGTTTTTTTTGTTGATAAACTAAACAAATCTTCTCTTTCATTCGGATAAGATACAATTTTCGTTAATAAAGGAAACTCTTTCTCTCTTTGACAAACAACTTGAATCATATAATGAATCGTGCTCCAAAATAACAAATAAACTCGAAATACATCTTCATTTATTATTTCAGCAAGCTGTTGCAGCGTATAACCAATTCGTTCATACCCTGTTAAACGATATGTCAAAATCGTCGCTTCTATTTCATCCATATTCTTTAAAATATTGTACATTTCTTCCCATAGTCTTGTTGCTAATTCACTTCTTACATATGGTAACCCAATCAGAAATTCTTTTACCCACCGAGTTACTTCTGGATCTTGTTGAATAGGAATAAACTTTGTGTTTTTCTGTTGTAAGTTCGATACTGTTTGAATCGTTAATGATAACCTTTTCCAAAAAACTTCGCCAAGATCCCCGTAATTCAATCCATCTAAGTGCTTTGGGAAAGCCATTGTCTTTTCCAAAGTCTCTAATTGCTTTTCACCACGATCCGTTAGTACATATGTATTTTCGTGCTTAACTTCAATCCATTCCGAAGCTAAAATACGTTCGATTTCTTGCTCATAATTAGATCTTGTCAACGATTTATATACACCAAAAAGAAATGAAATCCGAAATATTTTTCCATCCTGTAACGTTTGGGAGGAACGTTTTCCCTTCAACAAATAATAAATGGAAGAAACGGTTCGTTCACCATTCAATTGTTTTAAACAATATAATATAGTGTATTGAAATTGCATTACCGCTTCCACCTCTCGATATATTTTTCCTTCCTAGACACTTGGCTCCAGAAATAAATCAAAAGCTTTATGGATGAAACTTCCTACGCGCAAATTTTTTCAGAAGGAAATAATAGAAAAAGATTGAATACACTATCAATAACATTTATCTACCGCTAAACTTTTATCTTCTATTTCCTATTGTATCAAACTGCTTAGCATTTAGGCATTTTGAAAATCTTATGAAATAACTAAAAAATAAGTTGACACCCTAATTGATAAGCATTATCATTATAATTTTATGTTGAAAAGTTTGAAGAACCGTTTTACAATAGGATTATAATTTTTATAGCGAATGTTTCACATACATATTATCAGGAGGGAAAAAAGATGGCAAAATATACAATCGTTGATAAAGACACTTGTATCGCATGCGGAGCTTGCGGAGCTGCTGCACCAGACATTTATGACTATGATGATGAAGGTATTGCCTTTGTAACATTAGATGATAACCAAGGAATCGTTGAAGTGCCAGATGTATTAATCGAAGATATGATGGATGCATTTGAAGGTTGTCCTACTGATTCCATTAAAGTTGCTGATGAAACATTTGATGGAGACGCTCTTAAATTCGAATAGTCCGTTTATTAACTTCAAAAAATCCCCCTCATGGAAATGAGGGGGATTTTTTGTGATGCAGCTCAATTCAGCATAAGACAAAAAAGCCTCTCTGCTAATTAAAGTTTCAATTTATCCACGAACCTCTTCCATCTAGCTTCTCATCAATAGGTGGATACTAAAAAGTCATGAGCGGTATCTTCACCGCTCATGACTTTTTATGCATTTTTCATTTTCGCAAATACCCATACTTTCAAACGTGAGAACAATGCTACAAATACAACTGTTACAGCAATTCCTTTTACTAAATTAAATGGCAGTATCGCCGTTACAATCATTTGTCGCATAGCACCGCTCGACATAGCTGGCGAATTTAAAAACCACGTGTACGCTGGTAAAATGATGAAGTAATTTAACACACTCATGATAAGAGCCATCATAATTGTTCCTAGCATCAAACCCATTGTTAAACTTTTGATTGTACGGTGTTTTCGGAATAGGAACGCCGCTGGTCCAATAAATAAGCATCCCGCAATAAAGTTTGCGATTTCTCCAATTGGAACCCCGGTCAAACTCCCTTGAACTCCATAATACAGAATGTTTTTGATTCCTTCTACAACTACACCTGCAATCGGACTAAAAACAATCGCTGCAATTAATGCCGGTATATCGCTAAAGTCAATTTTTAAAAAAGGTGGAAATCCTGGGAATGGGAAATCCAACATCATAAGTAGATACGCAATACTACTAAGCATTGCCACACTCACCATTTGTACTACACTGTTTTTTTGTTTCATCCTGCTCTCTCCTTTTCCATCGATCATCTCATGGAAAGTAGAAAGGTTCTGCTATGCCTGCTTTTCCTATCATAAAAAAACCCTTTGCGTTTTACACAAAGGGAGAAATTTTAGGCACCTCAAACAGACGTCCAAATACTAATCTTTTTTGAACGCTTGAACCTCCATCTTCTCCCATCCAGACTGTACTGTCGGCTTTGGAATCGCACCAAATCCTGCCTTAACGGCTCGCGGGCTTAGAACTCACATATTCATATACTCATTCATTACCGCCGGTCGGGATTTTCACCCTGCCCCGAAGATAGACCGATATTCTATTTTCTTCTTCATTATACAACAACATGTGGCTGTTGTGAATAAAAAGATTGTAACTTATTAAAAATAAGTTATTTATTTTTAATCCACATCTTCTACCACCTATTACTTTACAATTCAAACCAATTATTTCATATTTTCCAGCTCAATTCTCTAGCTATCCATACAGAAAAGTGATAAGATGTTGAAGTGTTAAGATAAGAGCATTTTCTTAATATGGAGGAAATGTCATGAAAAAAGAGAAAAGACACTCAATTCGCGAAACGATGAAAAAAAACTTAAGAAAAGAATACTTTTATTTAAAAAAAGAATTGCTTTTCTATTGTCCAATTGACCTAGGCACATTTTCGACAGAAACATACTACGCTACCTTTGATAAAGAAGGAATTAGTATTTATCAATATGATAAAAGTGCGGAAAGTAAACTAAAGCTATGCGAGCGCCATGCATGGAGCAATTGGAGAAAAGTGAAAATCGATCATTACTTAACTACTTCACGATTCATCTTCCAAGGGAAACGAAATTGGATTCTTTCTCTGTTCCATAAAGGAAAAGATGCTCAAAAAATAATAGAAGAACATACCTCTCTACAAACAGAGGTTGTTTCTCGTTCTTTTTTAAAAAAACTACCAGGCTTTCGTTCGAATGTAACATTAAATCAATACATCGGCAGTATTTGTTATACCGCACTTATTGCATTTTTATTAAAATGGCTTATCCCATTTCAAGTACAAATTGCCCTGTACTCTTTTTCAATTGGGTGCATGCTTCTCGGTTTGTTATGCCTTACAATCGGTTTAATTGAACCGACGATTGTTTTATTTCGAACGAAAGAAAAAACAAGAGCAAAAGTCTTTTATTATTATAGCTATTTAGCTATTTCCGGATTTATATGTGTCTTTATTTTTTGGTAAAACAAGAGCTAGCTGAAGCTAGCTCTTGTTTTAATTAATATATAATCTTTGATTTGGATAAATTTGATCTTGCCGCAGTGCATTTTTCTTTTTTATTTTGTCTACCGTAGTCCCAAACTTATGTGCAATTTTAACGAGCGTATCCCCCTTTTGGACTACATATAAAGACGATGAAACGACTTGATCCCACTTTTCATCTAAAACAAGTAATGGATTCATTGCATTTCTTTTTTCAATTGTCCAATTTCCTTGATGAATTTCTAGGTGTAAGTGCGCTCCTCTCGATTCACCTGTATTTCCAACCTCACCGATGACTTCACCGTTTCGAACGCGATCTCCTTGAATAACATATCGCTTATTTAAATGAGCATAAACAGCTTCATATTTCCCATGTTTTACAAATACAACATGTCCATAACTATTGGAAAAGTACGATTTTGTTACGATGCCATCTCGAATCGCTACAACAGGAGTTCCAACTTGAGCGGCAATATCAATCCCATAATGTTTTCCATGTCTAGTCCCAAAGTAGTCACTAATTCTACCGTCGACAGGCCATGTCCACTGATTTTCATCAGCATAAACATATAATTGGGAACAAAAGAATAATCCTGTTATGATGATACCAATTTTAAAAACTTTCATATGTATCCTCCGCTTTCTATTAGCCGTTATCCTTTCTCTATTGTGGTATAATACGGAAAAAAGTATACAAAAAAAAGAAAGTGATTCAGTCCACTTCCTTTTTTCCTTTATTCCGAAACACAATCGCACTTCGATTATATTCAACATCAGCAATTTGCAAACGTGCATTCACTACTCTCGCAATCGCAAATAAATAATCAGATAACCTGTTCACATAACGCAGAACAACTTCATTTATTTCTTCTTGCTTTCTTAATGATACAATCGCTCGTTCCGCTCTTCGCGTTACTGTTCGAGCAATATGAATCGCAGCAGCCGCTTTGCTGCCCCCCGGCAAAATAAAACGTTCTAACGGAGGAGCTTCCTCTATATATTGATCAATACGTTCTTCTAAATATTCCACCATCTCATCTGTCACTTTATAAGGTACTTTCTGCCCAACAATGGCCAAATCTCCTCCACAATCGAATAATTCATGTTGAATATTTTCACATTCCTGATAAATGTCTTGAAATTTTCCATCTTGTAAGAAAGTCATAGCATATCCAATATGAGAGTTCACTTCATCAATCGTACCATATGCTTCCACACGATAATGATCTTTATCCACTCGTCCACCAACAACACTTGTTTGTCCTTTATCTCCCGTTTTAGTGTACAGTCTCAGTTCAGCTCATCCTCTCTTCAATACAGTGAAACTTTAATCAGTGGAGTTTTCTTCATCCCCCACTGATTATGAGCCCTCACCAATCGGGCTGTTACGGGTAGCCCTACTCCCACCTATCTTCCTTGCTTCTTTCTGAATCTTAAGATGGAGTCTTACTACCCTAAAATAGCGGGATAAAAAGTTCTACTATCCTTTATTCAATCGAGAAACAATCTTCAAAATGAATAAATAAAATAGTAGAACTGTTATCCTTATTCCTTATATAATGCCCATGTTATATATATTACAACGCATGATTTGGTAAGTATACAAAGAAGGTTGTTCCTTCTCCAACAACACTTGATACCGAGATTTTTCCATCATGACTTTGAACAATATTTTTCGCAATCGCAAGACCTAAACCAGTACCACCTGTTTTTCCTCTCGTTCTTGCTTTATCCGCTTTATAGAATCGATCAAATAAAAATGGAATATCTTCTTCAGGAATACCTGCACCCGTATCTTGCACTTCAAATACAATTCCAGCATCCTTCTTGTCAATAACAAGTTTCACATGCCCATCAGCACTTGTATGTCTAATTGCATTATCAATCAAATTCGTCAACACTTGCTCTAGTCGATCTGGATCAAAAGTATGCTCTGTAACCTCCGTGCGAAAATCAACAGTTAACTTGACCCCTTTATCCTGTGCAATCCCTTGGAATTTACGTCCGATTTTCTCAACAAACGGGTGAATCTCCACTTCAGACATATGCAATTCCACATGTCCACTTTCCATTCGAGCCAAATCTAAAAGTTCATTTACAAGACGCCCTAAACGAACAGATTCATCGTAGATAATTTGTACAAATTCGTTTATTTCTTCTTTTGTTTGAACAACATCATCTAAGATTGCTTCACTGTATCCTTGTAGCATCACCATCGGCGTGCGTAGTTCATGTGATACATTCGCGATAAAATCCTTTCGCATTTTTTCTAAGCGGCGCTCTTCTGTCATATCTCGAAGTACAGCCACTGCTCCACGAATTTTCGTTTGATTATAAAGAGGCGTCATTAAAACAACATAATTTCCCTTTTGGAGATTCATTTCAATGACTTGCTGTTGTTCACTCTCAGCAACAAAATGGAACTGTTCCACAAGCTCAGGCGGCAAGTTTCTACTTAACTCCAGGTCGTTTTCTTCTTGCCATACTTGTAAGAAATGTTCCGCTGGCGGATTAATGACAACAACTTCCCCTTCTTGATTTAGCGTAATTACACCATCAGCCATACTACTTAAAATGCTCGATAGCTGTTCTTTTTCTTGTTGCAGCGCATTCATATTAAACTTCAATTGCTTTCCCATTTGGTTTAAAGCTGTAGCTAACTCTCCAATTTCATCTTGGGAAACCATCGGCACTTTCGCATCAAATTTACCGCGCGCTACTTCAAATGCTACTTCACGCATCTTACGGAGCGGCGCTGTAATTCGTGTTGATAAGAAGAAAGCAAAGAATGTTGTTAAAATAATCGCAATTCCGGCTGATAGAAAAATAAAATCCGTTGCCTTTTCCATACCTTTTATTGGAACTTGTAATGATTCATATACAAATACCGCGCTATTCTTTGTTCCTTTCAACGGCTTACCGACAATCATAATATCATTTTCGGAACTTTGTTTTGTTTTCCCATCAGGAAATTGTCTAATTTTATTTTTATTTTCTTTCTGGTTGATAAAAACAGCTGCTAATTCTTTATCTGCTTTTAAATCGTCTATCGTAAGTGTGACCAATCCTTCTTGTTTCGGAGAAGCAGAGAATTCCTTACCATCTTTCACAATAATAATGCGTGAAAGCGGGTCACTAAACTTATATGCGATATTCTCAATCGTTTTTACATCCGCACCTTCTTCAACAAGCTCTGTGACACTTTGAGCTACTTTCGTCAGTCTAGTCTCACTCAAATCGACATAATACGTTCTAAAAAACTGGGAAAGTAAAATCGCTACAAAGCCAAGAACAAACGAAACAAGCAGTAATATGGTCATCCATAACTTACCTACTACACTCCGCCAAAGCATCAGTCGTTCACAACCTCAAACTTATAACCCACGCCCCATACAGTTACAATCATCTTCGCTGCATTAGGTGATTTTTTACTGAGCTTCTCGCGTAAACGCTTCACATGTGTATCCACTGTACGTAAGTCCCCAAAGAATTCATATTGCCACACTTCTTTTAATAATTGTTCACGATCAAACACTTTATCTGGAGACTTCGCTAAGAATAGTAACAATTCATACTCTTTCGGTGTTAAATTTACTTCCTGTCCATCTGCTGTAATGCGATGAGCATCATTATCAATTGTTAGATGCGGGAATACAATTACATCTTTCGTGGTTGTATCTTGTGTAAAGAATGTTGTCGATACAGAACGGCGCAATACAGCTTTCACACGAAGAACAACTTCGCGCGGACTAAATGGTTTTACAATATAATCATCAGATCCAACTTCAAATCCTTGTACTCTATTTACTTCCTCACCTTTAGCTGTCAGCATAATAACTGGTGTTGCTTTTTTCTCACGAATTCCTTTACAAACTTCTATTCCATCTTTTCCAGGCATCATAATATCTAATAGAATTAAATCATAATCATTTTGCAGTGCCTTTTCTAAAGCTGTATCACCATTGTCAGCTTCATCAATTACGTAGTTCTCTCTTTCTAAATACATTTTTAATAAACGACGAATTCGATCCTCATCATCTACAACTAAAATTCTTGGTTCGTTTTCCATTGCTACCCGCTGCGGCTTATGTTTCAAAATGACCGCTGCGGTTCACACCTACCTTTCTCCAATATAATCCTATGCTTATTCTCATTTCATAAGGAATCATGCTAAAATGATCCATTCTTCACTTTAAATATTATACTTCACAAGAATAATAAAGTTTGTTCATTATTTTTCTAAAACTATGTATTTTTCTTGAACAAGCATTTCGGCCTCGACATTATTTTACAAAATTGACCTGTACTTTGTCATGTTTTTCTCAAAAAAGAAAAACATTTGATAAAAATATAGTAGGAAAGTGACGCTCACTTTCCTACTAGCTACTATTAAAACTTTTTCTCTTATACGACTGATTCTCTTTTCCTTATAATAAAAAGGTACGTTATGCGTAAGAATGCAGCCCGGCAATAATTAAATTTACGGCAATAAAATTAAACATAATAATCGCAAAACCGATTACTGCGAGCCATGCAGACTTCTCACCATGCCATCCTTTCGATAAGCGTAAATGTAAAACTGCTGCATAAAAAAGCCATGTAATAAGTGCCCAAACCTCTTTTGGATCCCATCCCCAAAAACGCGTCCACGCAATTTGCGCCCAAATCATTGCAAAAATTAGCGCACCTAGAGTAAAAACCGGAAAACCTATCGCAATCGAACGGTACCCAATTTCATCAAGCAAATCACTGTTAGCATTTTTTAAAATCGGTTGAAGGGCTGCTGATATTCTTTTTCGTAATACAAGCCTTGCTATGACATACAATCCTGTTCCAATAAGAAATGACCAAATTACCGTATTTAATTTTTTTGCATTTATTAGCGCTGGCATATCTATGACCGGCTCAAACTTTCCATCTGTTATTAATTTTCCTTCATTCGGCCCAACTAAAGCAGGTAAATGATACTCCATTTCAGCCTTTTGTTTGTTCTTATCCACCCACTGAAACTTCGCTTCATATTTCATTGCAGAATAAGTTGTTGTTACCGCTATAAATCCAACAGCACAAACAAGTGTAAATACAACGGTTTCTAGCCAAAATGTTCGCTTTGTGCTCCTAGATTGATCGACATTTTTCAGTAAATACATAACTCCTGTAATAAAGCTAATCGCTAAAATAGCTTGTCCAGCTGCCGCTGTTGTCACATGAATATGTAACCAATTACTTTTCAAAGATGGGATAAGCGGTGAAATTTCCCTCGGAAACATACTGGCATAGGCAATTAATAATAACGCTACCGGTAAGGCAAATAAGCCAACTATACTTATGCGATACATAAAGTACATAATAATAAATGCACCAACAAGCATCATGCCAAAAAATGTACCGAATTCAAAGAAGTTACTCACTGGCGCATGTCCAGAAGCAATCCACCTTGTTACAAAATATACTGTTTGTGAGGCAAATCCTAAAATTGTTATCGCTATCCCTATATTTGCCCACTTTCGGCCTTTTTCTTTTATTGCTCCTCCAAAAAAAAGCGTTGCGATTAAATATAAAATAAAAGCGATAAATAAGAAATTACTGCTTATTTGCACCATATATTCTCCCCACCTTAGCTAATTTTTTTATCATTCACTTTATCGTATGGTTGCGGAATAGATGTCCCTTCTAGTACTCTTTCAATATCTTTACGTAAACCAAACCAGTTTTTATTCGTATGACCAGCAATCCACCATTCATCTTTTACGCGTTGTATCCAAATACGGCGATGATTCCAATACATCCCTTGAATAACACCAACCATAAATATAAATCCTCCAACTCCAAGAATCCATAACGTTAAATCTTTTCGAACAACGAGTGCTGTTGCGTTTTGCATTTCTACTCCTGCAAATGCCAGTTTATATTTATTATTTCCTTCTGGCTCTATATTTTGTTGAATTCCAACGAAACTAATTTCTCCTTGGGGTGTTTCAGGTGTAAACATTTTAAACACAAACGCCGGATTATTGGGAAGCTTCGTTTTTGTATTCGGTTTACCGCTCTCATCAAAATAAAAATCTGGGAAATAGCTTAGTAGTGTAAGAGAATATCCATTTCCTAAGTCATATGATTCCTTAGGATGGTTTAAATCAACCTTAATCGGTCCCCATTTTTGCTTTGTTTCTTTATTCTGTAAATGGAAGGACATACTCCGAAATTCACTTTCTTTATAAGAATATTGATAAAGGGCGAAATGATTAAATTTAAGCGGTTCATTTACGCGGATTTTCGCTTCTTTTACTTTTTCTAATTTTGGTTTTTGTCCTGCCACTTTTTTCCCAACCGCTTTATATAAAATAGCATTCGTTTGATAGTTTTTCGCAATCATTTTATCTCCGATTCGATCAATAGCGGTATCAAATTTCTTATCTTCCTCATTTTCTTTATCATAAACTTCTTTTATAAATTTCTCATTTTTTAAGTAATACTCCCCGTTTGTTCCCGGGATTTCCTTCGTTTCTCCATCCCTTATCCAAACGGATTCATCTACATACATACTAGGAAGGACACGAAGCATTGCTCCGAATAAAAAAATGATAAGACCAACATGATTCACATATGGTCCCCAACGGGAAAAACGTCCTTTTTCCGCTAAAATGTTTTCACCGTCGACTCTTACATTATAATTTCTTTTTTTTAAATTCGCTTGAATCGTGTCCAATTCTCCTTCTTTCGGTGAAGCCGTTCCATATAATCGCTGTCTTTTTAAAAAACTCGGATGTCTTTTGACCCCTTGTTTCTTTAAAGCTTTATAAAGTGGAATCACTCGGTCTAAACTACATATCACAAGCGAAACTCCAATTGACGCAATTAAAATTATGTACCACCATGAACTATATAAGTGATTAAAACCTAATTGATAATATAATTTTCCTAAAAAACCATACTCTTGTTCATAATATTCACTCGGTGTTACACCTGAAGGAATATACATTTCTTGCGGGAATATTGTCCCTATAGCAGACGCTAATAGCGTAATCACAATGAGCCATACTCCGACTTTGACAGAAGAAAAGAAACTCCAAATCTTATCAACAATCGTTTTCGTTTGTGTAATAGAGCGCCTTGCACTTCCCTCGTAACGCATATCTAATAGCTTGGCACTTTCATTGTTTTCAAAAGGCTTACCACAAGATTCACAAAAAATAGTTCCTATCGGATTCACATGTCCGCATTCACATTTCACCTGTTCCAACACTTTCACCGCCTCTTGTTTCTATCACTATTGTATAATCTGAAACAAATTTCACGCAATACTCAGAATTTTCAACTTAGGCACTATACTTATAGTACCTCGCTAAATATGTAAAGGCTTACCCAATTATGGAGTAATCTTCTTTAAATATTCTTCCATTTGTTCTTTTGTTTGTGTCCCCGTAATCATTTGGATTACCTTTCCTTCTTTATCAATTAAAAACGTAGTTGGTAGTGGACCGACTCCATATGTATTAATAACTTCTGATCCTTTATCAATTGCAACAGGGAACTTTAATCCATATTGATTTACAAAATTTTTCACCGCGATTTCTGTTTCATCTGCATCTAACGCAATGATTTCTACACCTTTTTCTTTATACTTCGGATATAGCTCATTCATATAAGGCATCTCTTTTTCACAAGGCTTACACCATGTTCCCCAAAAGTTTAAAAATATTCCTTTTCCTTTTAAGTCTTTTCGTTCTATTTTCTTTCCGTCTAAAGTTGTCACAACGAAATTAGGTGCAACTTTTCCAACTTGCATTTTTTCTTTATCTGCAAAAAAGTTTTGATATAATGTAAAACCAACTGCCACGCTTAAAATCAGTAAGATCAGAACGCGAAATAGTAAACGATTCTTTTTCATCTCCCCACTCCTCTCTCTAGTTCATATCTATATAGGTACAAAATCACATAAAGTGAACCGTTAATCAGTGAGGTTTTCTTCATCCCTCACTCATTATGAGCCCTCGCCAATCGGGTTGTTATGGTCAGTAAGGCTCCCACTTATTTTCACAAAATGGTCTCATGTAACGAATCACCAGTGGAACAATCCACTGGTGATTCGTTATCTTGGCTTTGTAGATGCCAATGCACGCAGTTGTTTCACTTCATGCGGCGTCAATTCTCGTGCGTCACCAGGGCGCAAGCTACCTACTTCTAAGAAAGCGTATCGTTCACGCTTTAACTTCATGACTTTACAGCCAATCGCCTCAAACATACGGCGAACTTGACGATTGCGTCCTTCATGAATTGTCAATTGTACAATTGACATTTCTTTACGCTTATCCCAAGAAATAATTTTCACACGTGCCGGTGATGTTTTTCCATCTTCTAATATAACGCCTTTTTCCAACATGCGAATCTTTTCGCCTGTCAGCGGACCTTTTACCTTTGCAACATATGTTTTTTCCACCTTGTACTTTGGATGCATTAATATATTTGCAAAGTCACCATCATTTGTCATCAATAACACACCGGATGTATCATAGTCTAAACGCCCAATCGGAAATAGACGTTGCGGGATATCTTGGAAAAAGTCTGTAACAACCTTTCGTCCTTTATCATCTGATACACTCGAAATAACTCCTGTCGGTTTATATAATAAGAAATAAACAGGCTCTTCTTTCTCAAGAGGAATATGATTTACTTCTACTTTATCTTGAGGAGTTACCTTTGTGCCTAATTCGGTCACAATTTTTCCGTTAACTTTCACTTTCCCTTGTTGAATAAGCTCCTCAGCCTTTCTTCTTGATGCAATACCTGCTTGTGCAATCACTTTTTGTAGTCGTTCCATTTCCTTTTTTCACCTCAAATTTATCTTACCTTCATTAGAAACACTTGGCAACCGCCCAAGTCTTGTAGCGATTTACTCTAGTTTTCTCCAAACAACATAGGTATAGTGTAAACTTCAAAGGGTCAATAGCAAATTTTCCCCTTTATTATTATTGATGTTCTACTAGTTGTTTACAACAAAAGTTCATTATTTTGTCAAATTTACCGCATAAAAAAAACGCTATTAAGCGACACCTTAATAGCGGCTGTATACGTATTATAAGTGAATAGGAGAAAAAAATGAATAACTTTAATGAAATAATAATGAAACAAATACAATCGAACAAATAATCCCAATTAAATCAGCAAACAAACCAACCTTTAGTGCATCCCCCATTTTCCGAATTCCGACAGCACCAAAGTACACTGTTAAAATATAAAATGTCGTATCTGTACTTCCTTGCATCGTAGACGCTAATCTACCAATAAAAGAATCCGGTCCATATGTAGCAATTAAATCGGTCGTAATGCTCAAACCTGCCGATCCAGAAATCGGGCGTATAAGCGCAAGCGGCACAATCTCTGCAGGTACATGAATTATATCTAATGCGGGCTTCATAACCGATATCATCGCATCTAGCGCGCCTGATGCTCTAAAAATGGAAATAGATACAAGCATCCCTACCATAAATGGTAAAATAGAAATCGCAATTTGAATTCCTTCTTTTCCACCCTCTACAAATGATTCATAGGTCGGAACCTTTTTGATTGTCCCATATAATAATATAAATCCGATCACACATGGAATAATCCATAGTGATATAGTGTTAACAATACTCACTTTTTCCGCCCCTTCCTACTTCTTCTTCGGTAAAAATAGCGGTCAATCCAAATTGCTCCAATCATAGAAATGACTTGTGCTATAAATGTTACCCCTACAATTTCAGTTGGGTTCGCCGATTCATATGTCATTCGAATTGAAATGACAGTCGTTGGAATTAGTGTAATGGCAGAAGTATTTAGCGCTAAAAATGTTACCATAGAGCGGCTCGCAGAATCTTTCCCGCCGTTCAATTCTTTTAACTGCTCCATTGCTTTAATCCCAAGCGGTGTCGCTGCATTTCCTAATCCAAAAAAGTTTGCCATCATATTGGATAAGATGAACCCCATTGACGGATGATTTTTTGGTATTTCCGGGAATAGTCTTTTTGCAATTGGCATAAATAACGAAACTAACTTTTTTAACAAACCTGCTTCTTCTGCAATCTTCATTAAACCTAACCAAAATACTAAAACACTTATTAACCCTATACAAATTGTTACAGCATCTTTTGCCCCTGCAAAAACAGCTTTATTTACTTCTTCCATCGTTCCATTTACCATCGCATATACAATTCCAATAACTGCCATTGCCACCCATACAAGATTAACCATCGCCGTTCACACCTATCATATGAGAAAAAATTTCTCTCACATTATTCCAGTACGCCCCTGTTGTAGCTACTAATTTCCTCTTACTATAAAATAAATTTCGTTCCCCTACTTTTTCATTTCCTACATAAATAACTATTTTCCCTACTTTGTTTCCATCTTTTAAATTTGCACGTTTATCCAATTCGACTCTTAATAAAACTTTATTTTTTTCATCACTTGCTAACGGCACTGCAAAACCATTCTTTGTATAAACATGATGAGCATACTTCTTTTCTTTCAATTCCGGAAATGCCCCTTGTGCTAACACTTTTGTTAACTTATATCGTTTAAATCCTTGATCAAATAAATACATATGATCATCCCAATCACTCGAGGCTTTTAGCGTTACTACAATGAAATCCAAACCATTTTTTGATGCTGTCGTTACAAGGGTACGCCCTGCTTTTTTTGTAAATCCTGTTTTCCCTCCAGTTGCAAATTCATAATATGACGTAACAAGCTTATGTTTATTTTTCCATGGGTAATCCCACGATTCCGATTGGTATGTTTTTGTCCCAAAAATCTTTCGAAATGTTTCATTTCCCATTGCATACTTTGTTAAAAGTGCCATGTCATAAGCAGAAGAATAATGCGTGCCATCACCATCTAAACCATGTGGGTTCGAAAAGTGAGTATCTTTCATTCCAATTTCTTTTGCTTTTTCATTCATTAAATACACAAATCCCTCTATACTTCCACCAACTTTTTCAGCAATCGCTTGCGCTGCATCATTACCAGATCGAAGCATTAAACCATAAACTAAGTCCTCTAATTTCACTTTTTGTCCAGGTTTTAAATAAATCGCTGAGCCTTCTACACGAACTGCCTTGTTACTAATAGAGACCATTTCCTTCATTTTTCCCGATTCAGCAGCTAGTAACGCTGTCATGATTTTTGTAATACTAGCAATTTTTTGTGGTTCATGTTCACGTTTCCCATATAAAACACGCCCTGAATGTTCTTCCATTAATACAGCATTATGGGCACTCACATTGTTCATTTGTGCATATGTAGAATTAGGCATCGCATGCATACACATAATAAGAAGTGCAACTATCACCCAAGCTCGTTTCATACTTCCCCCACGTCCTTTTGGCACTTTTTTGTACAAGTGTATGCTTGGCCTTTTAAAATATGAATAAAATATTCTTTCTGCCACCACAAGAAAAGACGCACAAACATGCGTCTAATACGGAATCCATTCCAATTGTTTCGCTTGCTCAAATCTCTTTTGTACATCTGGCCAATTTACAACATTCCACCAATTTTTAATATATTCTTCTTTTTTATTTTTGTATTGTAAATAATAAGCATGTTCCCATACATCAAGCACCAGTAATGGTACTGTATCCCACTGGGTAAATAATTGATGCAATGTACTCTGTAGAATCTCTAACCTTCCTGAACGCGGGACCCAAACAAGAATCGCCCAACCAGCCCCTTCTACTTTTGATGCAGCTTCTGTAAAATGCTTTTGAAAACGTAAAAAGCTCCCGAAATTTTTTTCGATTTCTTCTGACAATTCCCCCCTTGGACTCCCGCCGCCATCTTTTTTCATATTATTCCAAAATATCGTGTGTAAATAATGCCCTGAACCATGAAAGGCAGCTTCTCTTTCCCAATGTTTAATTAAATCAAATTTATTTGTCCTCCGTGCTTCCTCCATCATTTTCTCCGCTTTATTTAACCCTTCTACATAACTACGATGATGCTTATCATGATGCAACATCATAACCTCTCTGGAAATATAAGGTTCCAAATCATGATATGGATACGGTAATGGAGGCAATGTATGTCCTCCAATTGGAACCGATCTATCTAAATACGTTCGTTCATATAATTCACATTGTTCCTCTTCTTGCATAAATACTTCTTGTAAATGATGTTGTATATGTTCTACATCCTCGCTAATTTCATATAGAAATTCTGCGTCTGTCTCGTATTCATTTTCTTTCATACGTTCTAACAAGCTTTGAATTTTATAAGCAAGCATATGGACATCGTATACTTCCATTGCACGGCTATCTAATACATCTAGAACACTTTCACACCAGCTCTCTACTTCATGAAAGTAATCGGTAAATACACCTTGTTGGCTCATGTCACACCTCCTCGATGCTATCCACTTTAACTATATTCACCATCATTCTCTTATATACCGTCTAAACAAGGAAAAGAAGCTAGGTTTCTTCTAGCTTCTTTTCCTTGTTTCTATCCTTTGGCATCCCATATTAATATTTGTGCAGCATTTTAGTCTGATAATCTGTTTCATAATATTCTAATTCCTCACGCATTGTCTGGAATTTCCCTTCTAATTCTTTCATCACCTTTACCATAGAAGAAGGTGGTGTTCGTTGAAATACAATCGAATTTTTTCCAGTGTATGCTGATCGACTATTTTCATACCACTGATCATTTTTTGGTGAAAAAAATTCAGCAATAACTTGATGATAAATTTTGTACAATGTTTTTTCAGCGGCTGTTTTTCGAAATGGTTGACTATTTAGCAAAATGAGACATGCATCTAATCCTTCTTCACAAAAAACAAGTAATCTTCTTACAGCTGCTAGTAATCCTTCATAGTAATTTTTATCACCTGTTGGTGCCTCTTTTAATAAAGAAGGTAGCGAATGATAGTTCACATAGTTTGTCATCACAGCAATTACTTCCTCTAAAAATGCTGAAACCTGTTCTGTTTGATTCTCAACCATTGAATTAGACATACCCTTTTCTCCCCTTTGCCATTTTACACAATCTCTACTTGTTTCTTCTCATGTAGTTCAACCAAAATCTCTTGTACTTTTCCCACTACACTTTCATCAAAAATGTCTTGAAAATCCTCTATTCTATTGATATACACGCGTTTTTGTCTATATATATCTGGATTTTTGAGAAAATATGCAAGAGCAGCGATATCGCGTAAATATATGTCTTTTCCTTCTATTTTAAAAACTGGATTTCCTTCAAAGGGGGTAATTTCATGCAAAATTTCTTCAAAGTATCGGACATATAATATAGAAAATGTTTTTTCCTTCCCATTACATATATATGTAAACTCAGATCTATTGAAAAAATCCTCAGACGTATTCGGTTGCGCTTTTTCTAATTCCCATCCTGCATAACCTGTTATAATCATCTCCGGCCCCTCTTCCTTCTTTTTGCTTTAGTTTAACTTATTTCCAGAATAAAAAAAACATTCTGAATCAATATTAAATGAAAAATAGAAAAAACCACTGCACTATTTTGGAATTCACCTTTTTATTTTCTTTGAAGTTTGTCATAATAAAGTATATTGTTGTCTCAGTTTTCTTAAACAAGGAGAGTTGTATTTATGTCGTTTTCATGGAAACGTTTATTACAAATTGGAAAATTTATTTTCCCGTTTGTTGTACTGACAATTGTTTTCTTTCAAGCACGGAAAGAACTAGCGGGGATTTCATTTCGCGACGCAATCGAAACAATTAAAAACATCCCAACGGGAGGGGTCTTTTTAGCGATTACACTTGGTGCATTAGCTGTATCAACAATGTTCTTTTATGACTTCGTTATGCTCCGGCACTTGAAAACAGATATACCTGTCAAAAAAATCTTTCGTGTTTCTTGGACTGCTAACACTTTAAATGGATTTCTTGGCTTTGGTGGTCTAGTTGGAGCTGGTGTACGTACGATATTATATCGTCCTTACATAAATGAAAATGGAAAGCTGATTAAAAGCATTGCTTGGATGACAACTGCTTTTATTAATGGATTAGCGCTTCTCTCATTTCTTGGTCTTATTGGAATATTGGATACACAGTTTATTTTGCATGAAAACCCTTGGCTATGGCCCGTTCTCATCTTCTTCGCTCTTTTTGTTCCTCTATATATTGGTTTTTCAAAACTAAAAAATAGAAAAAAACAAAATGTAGATGGACAAGAAGAAGAAAAAAATCCAACCGTTCTCTATTCACTTGTTTCTTTAGTGGAATGGCTTTCTGCTGGAATTGTTATGTATGTGATTTTGATGCTATTTGGAATTCACATCGATTTCCGTAAATTTTTAGGGGTATATGTAATTGCTGCTTTAGCTGGGGTTATCAGTCTTGTCCCAGGTGGTCTTGGTTCATTTGACCTTGTATTTTTGAGTGGTTTAGGACAATACGGGATTGATACAGGTGTTTTATTACCTGCCATGTTACTATACAGACTTGTATACTATATTTTACCGTTTTGCCTCGGCCTTATATTTGCTGCTTTTGAAATGACAGGGGCTGCTCTAAAAAAAATGGAAGACAAACCATTTATCGCACCCGCTTTAGAAACAACGGGGGTTCTTTGGACATTACAGCGCGATTTCATCGGAAAATTAGGATCTTGGGCCTCAGCAGCGCTAACAGCTTTTGCTGGTTTAATGGTTATTTTGTCAACGATTTTACCGACGAGTATAGACCGAGCACATGCATTACATATTTTAGCACCAAAACATCTCATTCAATTTTCTTTTAGCTTATCACTCACATTTGGTATCCTTCTTTTTATTTTATCAAGAGGGATTTACTATGGAACAAAACGGTCTTACTATATGACCATCGTCTCATTAATTGGTGCTGCTATTTTTAATACGTTAAAAGGGATTGATATTGAAGAAACTTTCATTTTACTAATTGTACTTGCTGTTCTATACATGCTCCGAAAAAGGTTTGTACGTGAGAGAATGGAAGTATCTTTCTCAGATATCATAAAACTATTTATATTTTTATTCATTATTTTATATTTGTACAAGAACTTAGGAGTTGTATTTGCAGAAGCAAAAGATGCATTTAAACCTGATTTTGTCGTTCGTAATATTACACAAGTAAAACGAAGTGCACTTGCAGCTGCGTTCTTTGTGCCAACTTTTTTACTTATCGGTTCGCTCATTGCCAACCGTTACCGCAATGAATTTCCTGGGCAACCAGCAAACGATAAACGTTTGCAAAATTTTTTAGACCAATATGGTGGAAACGTATTAAGCCATCTAGGCTTTTTAGGAGATAAACAATTCTTCTTCAGCAGTGATGGAAAAGCACTTCTTTTATTTTCTATCACAGGAAAACGGTTAGTCGTACTCGGCGATCCAATTGGTGATCCTACTTCCTTTCGGACAGTACTGCAAGAATTTCTAATAGAAGCTGATCGATTTGGCTATATTTGCGTTTTTTATCAAATTGAAAGTAGATGGATGAGTTTATATCATGACTTTGGCTATAACTTCTTTAAACTTGGTGAGGAAGCTGTTGTAGACCTAAATACATTTACGATTTCCGGAAAGAAACGTGCTGGATTACGCGCTACTTTTAACCGTTTTGAACGAGAAGGTTACACGTTCTCGATTCACCAACCTCCATTTTCAGATGCGTTATATGAAGAGCTAAAAAAAGTATCGGACGCATGGCTTGGCGGAAAAAAAGAGAAAAGCTTTTCGCTTGGATATTTTGATAGAGAGTATATCAATCGTGCTCCAATCGCTACTTTATCAGATGCAGAAGGCAAAATAATCGCCTTTACTACATTTATGCCTGTTTACCAAAGCGGTATCCTTTCTGTAGATTTAATGCGCTATTATCCTGACGCACCGAGCGGAATTATGGATGCAATCTTTATTCATCTATTCCAGTGGGCGAAAGAAAACGATTATCATTCCTTTAATATTGGTATGGCACCTCTTTCTAATGTTGGATTGTCTGCTCAATCATTTTGGTCTGAACGAGTTGCCGCTGCTATTTTTAACAATGTACGTTATACATATAGTTTTAGCGGGTTACGACATTTTAAAGAAAAATATAAACCAGTTTGGAGCGGAAAATATTTAGCATTTAGGAAAAACCATTCATTACCCGTTACAATGCTTGCTGTAACAAAGTTAATAGGAAAGCGAAAAAGCAGCTAATGATTAGCTGTTTTTTCGCTTTTGTACTTGAACAATAAACTCCTGTTTATATTTTTTATCATTTAAATAAAACGTCCCCCATATTTTATATGTTCCTTCTTGTGGAAATGTTATACGATACTGCAATTGTTCTTCCACATGAAAAGGTACTCCATATATAAAATGTTCTCTCTCTTCATCAACAATGGAAAGTGTACTTTTTACTCCCCGATGAGAGCCTATTTTCAGCTTCTCCCCTTTTTTAGCTTGAAACTGAAACGTTAATGTAGCTGCTTCATTTGGATGTAGAGCACCAAATAAAAGCGAAACTTGGTGGTCACCAATCTTCTTTGTTAAAATGGTATCTCCTACCAAACCTTTTGGCTTGTTCTTATTTTTTTCTCCAAAGTTTTTCTTAGAAAAGGATGATTCCGTTTTATTATGGTCTTCATATAAAAAAACTGTATATTCCTTACTTTTCTCTATCTTTTGCGTTATTTTATAGGATCCACTACCGATAAAGATAGGTTTTACCTCCTGTATCTCTCCTAAATTCTCATCTACAACAACTGCTCGAAGTTGATCATTTACCCCTCGAATCGCATTGCTCTTTTTGTTAAACAACTGAAATGCAAGATCTACTTTTTTATTTTCTTTTCCTTTCTTTATATCCCATTTCACTTCTTGAATCATGGCAGTTGTTTCTGCTATTCCTTGATATTTCTTTATGTAAAAACCTCCAGCAACAAGCAAGAATAAAGCTACAAATGCAATCCCAAGATTTTTCATCAAATCACCCACCGCATTTTTTACCAATTCGGGTTCTTATTTCGTTACTCCATCTCTCTTTTTTATGTATTCTATATAACCATTTATGAAATCCTTCTATTTTACTAAAAGTAAGAAAAAGATTTAAATTAGTAGTATTACTAGTGTATAATGCAGATGATATTGATTTGTATTCATACATAATGAAGGAGGTTATTTTATGAGCGTTCATATTGAAGCGAAACAAGGGGAAATTGCTGAGTCTATTTTATTACCTGGCGATCCATTACGCGCAAAATATATCGCGGAAACATTTTTAGAAGATGTAACTTGCTATAATAATGTGCGTGGTATGCTAGGGTTCACTGGAACATATAAAGGGAAACGTGTTTCTGTTCAAGGAACAGGCATGGGGGTACCTTCTATTTCCATTTACGTTAACGAATTAATCCAAAGCTATGGAGTAAAAAATTTAATTCGTGTAGGAACTTGTGGGGCCATTCAAAAAGATGTTAAAGTGCGCGATGTGATTATTGCAATGACAGCATGTACAGATTCTAATATTAATCGTTTAACATTCCCTGGTTTCGATTTTTCACCAGCTGCAAACTTTGATCTTTTAAAGAAAGCATATGATGCAGGAACAGAAAAAGGACTTCATATTCGTGTTGGGAATGTATTAACAGCAGATGTATTCTACCGCGAGAGCATGGATATGGTGAAAAAACTTGGTGATTACGGTGTATTAGCAGTAGAAATGGAAACAACTGCACTTTATACATTGGCAGCAAAATATGGTGTAAATGCCCTATCTGTATTAACAGTAAGTGACCATATTTTTACGGGAGAAGAAACAACTGCAGAAGAGCGTCAAACTACATTTAACGAAATGATTGAAATTGCTTTAGAAGCAGCAATCCAACAATAATAGCGTAAAAGAACTCGTCATACGTCTGGCGAGTTCTTTTTTCATATTTCAGGATAACTTCTTTCTTTGCTACATTTGAAAGTAAGAACGTTACTACTCATAAAAAATGTACTAAAACACGCTATGATATATAAATATATTTAGAAAACCATTCATACGAGTATATGACTTTTTACAAAAAACTTTTCTAAACAGAGACAGATTTTCAATTTTTACTTACTACTATCGTTTGTTATAATAAAGAAAATATTTATATGCATATACTGAGGTGAAGAAGTGAAAAAAAGAAGCATTGTCTTTAAACTTTTTTTATTAACAGCGGCACTATTTACGATTACTTTTCTCCTCTTTTTCATTGGACAATCTTTATATTTAGAAAAATTTTATATTGATAAAAAAATAAAAACAGTTCAAACGGCCTTTGAAAAATTTGTGACAAGTTACGAAAAAAGTGATGGTACATTTGAAGAAGTAAGAAAACTAAAACAAGAGTTTCATGATAAAACCAATTCCGATATTGTCTTATTAGGTTCAGATGGAAGCATAAAAAGTGAAAATAATTACTATATTGAAATCGTTGATCGTTTATCTAATAAACAGCTTATGATTCCTCTTAACAATATTTTAACAATTGATGAATATAATAAATTTATAAATTTACAGTTGAAGGTAAACGATCCTATCCAAGTTCAGGGGATTGTAAGACAAAATTCAATATTCCCTACTAAAATTAGAACCAATTATAATGTATGGCGAAATGATAATCTCTTAGCTGACATTGGGCCATTGATTACTCCAAAAAACAAGTACACAGAAGGACAGTCAAAATATACGATTCGTACATTTGAAGGTGTTATTTCTCAAATTCACCTTCCGTCTAAAAATGAAATTCGCCTTGCAAATAATATAGAAACATTGTATGCCATTCAACAATGGAACTTTGCATCAAGTCCTGATAATGCGAACGCAAATGAACTTACTACTTATCCAGTAGGTGACGATGATGACAGTAAAAGTCAAATTTTCGTACAACCTATTGTAGAAAGTGGACATATTAAAGAATTTGTTTTCGCCATGACTTCGTTGCAACCTGTTAATGAAGCGATGCTTGTTTTAAAAGATTACTACGTGTATGCACTTATCATCGTATTTTTTGTTATTATTTTATTATCCTTTTATTATTCAAAAATCATTGTAAAACCGCTTATTAAAATGAATCGAGTCACAAAAAAAATGGCTAACTTTGATTTCACTGAAAAATTACCAATTTCAGCAGACGATGAAATTGGCAGTCTATCTAGTAGTATTAATACGCTATCGGTTAATTTAAAAGACCGTATTGATCGCCTAAATATTGCAAATACAAAATTACAACAAGATATTGAAAGAGAACGACAATTAGAACGAACAAGAAAAGAATTTATTTCTGGCGTATCTCACGAATTAAAAACACCACTCAGTGTGATTAGAAGTTTTGCAGAAGGAATTAAAGACGGTGTTAGTAAAGATACAACGTACTATACGGACGTCATTTTAGAAGAAACAGAAAATATGAATCGATTAATTGTCGAAATGTTAGAACTAGCCAAACTAGAGTCTGGTACCTATAAATTAGAAATGACGACTTTTTCAATTGGGGATCTTATTCAGCAAGTATATACAAAGTTACTATTTAGTATGGAAGAAAAACATTTACAGGTAGAAATGGATATAGATTGTTCTATATACGTTAAAGCAAATCGAAATCGTATTGAACAAGTTGTTGTGAATTTACTAAGTAATGCCATCCGTTATACTCCTGATACAAAGCATATTTGTATTCGTGTGATAGATGGAGAAGAGAAAGTAAAAGTTGAAATTGAAAATAACGGTAACCCAATTCCAGATGAAAGCTTACAAAAAATATGGGATCGCTTCTACCGTTTAGATGCTTCACGAAGCCGCCATACTGGTGGAACTGGACTTGGTCTATCTATTGTCAAAAATATTTTAGAATTACACCATGCTAATTACGGTGTATATAATATCGACAACGGGGTTGTTTTTTATTTTGATTTACAAAAAGTAAAAGAAGTCAAATAATTTGTCTTAATTTCACGAGGAGTTCACATGGAATTCACACTCTCCCTTTATAGTAGTAACCAAGTTAATCCTTTCCTTTACACATATAAAAGAGGAGAGTGCATAAAATGAAACAAGCAGGACAACCTATTCAAAACGAGAAACAATTAGAAAAAATCAAAAATATACTTTTACAATCTTCAAAACGTGATGGCCTATTATTCGTATTAGCAGTTAACTCTGGCCTAAAAGTAAGTGAAATCTTACAATTAAAAGTTGGAGATGTCATCGATGAAAATGACACTGTTCGTCATTCCATTTTATTTTACAATGAAAAAGTGAAAAAACATAAATGGTTCGCTGTAAATGAAGACTTACAGCACGCAATTGAAGAGTATATGAAAGAACGTAAATCATGGAAACGAAATGAACCATTATTAAAGTCTCAAAAAGGAACAAAATCTATTACAAGGCAGCATGCATGGTATATTTTAAATAAAGCAGCAAAAGAAGTTGGTTTAGAAGGGATTAGCTCACATACACTTCGAAAAACTTGGGGATATTGTGCATATAAATCTGGTGTTGATATCGCATTTTTACAACACTTCTTTGACCATAGTACCCCATCAAAAACTTTAAAATATATCGGTATTGCATAAAGTAGATATTGTTCTTATACATAAAAAAGGTTACCAACAATTAATTGCTGGTAACCTTTTTTATGTTTCACAGTCTCTTTTCTTGTTTCTCCTAGTATTATAGCGGTACTCTAACAATAAGGGGGAAAATGATGAACACATTAACAATTGAATTGCCAAAAGATATTGCTGAAAAACTCGATTTATTAAAACAAGTGTATCAAAAGAAAACAGGTGCTACTATTTCAGACAGTACACTTATCTCCAAGGAGTTTGTTCAAAAAATAACTCCTTTTGATTTACAACAATATGTTATAGAAAAAGAACAGCGTTAATGCTGTTTTTTATTATTTTAAATAAGAGCATCCTTTTCTTCAAAAAAATCGAAGCGAAGTCATCTTCCTAAGGGCATTACGAAAAGTTTATAGTTCCTCTTTTTTCTGAACGAATGTAAAAGTAGAGGGAGGACGTTTCCTCTCAAATATATATAAATTTTTTATTTTATTTTTGAAAACCATTGACAATGATAATGATAACCATTATCATTTATTATGAAGCCAACAATTGATGAATCAACCAAACGCTCAGTAACATTGTTACCCCTCTTTTTCATATAGAAAAGCACTGTACATTCCCCCTGTTTGTACAGTGCTTTTCTTTTCTACATACATCAAGAACAATCAGCTTCTACTTATTCAAATAAATTCAGCTGCTCTGGCTTTGGCTCCCCGTATGTAATATTCATCATTTCCATCAATTGTTTTGCATTATCAGCTGCATCCCCACCTGAATTATTATTAAATAGCACATATATGTTTTTTGTTTTCTTCTGCAACTGTTTTAATCGGTCTACCCATTCCGCCAACTCTTGCCTATTATAGCGATATAAACAGCGAACTGCCCTCCAATTTTCGCTCTTATCGAGCCAGCCATGAACATTTCGTCCATGAAAACGGATCAGTGCCATGTCAGAATGAGTTGCTTCTAATACAAGCGGAACGGAACCAATACCCGCTTGTGGTTCATCACAAATTGTATGAATCCAATTCTCTTGTTCTAGAAATTGTAATGTTTTATCATGCATATGAGGGCGAAACCACGTTTGATTTCTAAACTCTATGGCACATGGAAACCCTTCCATTTTCTCCTTTGTATAACGCAGCAATTCTACATTTTTCTTCTGACAATCGAACCATGGTGGATATTGGAATAATATCGCCTGTAATTTATTTACCTCTTGAAGAGGTAGAATGGATTGTTTGAATACTTCAAACATCTCTTCAATTGTTGCAAATGGGATTTCTCCCTGCATATGCCCAGTCATTCCTTGATATGCTTTTACAACAAACGAAAAATCTTTCGGCGTTTCTCCTGCCCATTTTGTATAATTGCGAGCAGGTTGCATCGCATAAAATGAACTATCGACTTCCACAATAGGAAAATACTCACTATATGTTCGTAATTTATTTCTATTTTCGTAGGAATCTGTATATAAAGAGTCATGATCTCCCCATCCTGTTAATCCAATAGAAATCATTTATGCTCCTCCTTTCCTTGTCTTTCATCAAATGAAACTAGTTTCTCTGTCAAAATATGATATACTATATGGAAGAATTTTTAAATTGAGGGGTTATTTACTTATGCTTCAAGAGGATACTATTTTATCTCAGGAAAATCAAATAAAAGAGCTAGAAAATAAAGTTCGTTTTTATGAGCAACTATTGAATCACTTGCCACATCATTTTACATATAAAAATTCTCAGCTCGGCTTACAGATGCAGAAGAAGGGGAAGGCGTATTCTATCCAGCATATTCCAAAGGAAGACAAAGAACCAATTTTTGAACTTACTTGTGATTCTTTATTTCTATTTGAACAACTAGAAAAGCACTTCATTCATATTTTCGATGCTTTTTCTCATCATGTGACTTTTATTGATAAAAACGGAATCATTACACTATGTAATCGAGCAGCTGCTGATGATTTCGGTGTAGTAAGAAGCACTATAATTGGAAAGCCCATTCAAGACTTATTACAATTGCCACCAGAAAAAATAAAAGCACTAGAAACATTAAAAACGGGAAAAGAGAACTATAATGAAGAAATATTAGATAAAAATTATGGTATTTGTAACAATCGTATTATTCGTGATCAAAATGGTGAAATTTTCCGCGTGATTAGTGTTTTTCATTATTTGAATACAGAACGTGATGCAGAAAAGCTCGCCTTATCTGGGCGAATTGCTGCTGGAATTGCACATGAAGTTCGCAATCCACTTACAACAGTACGAGGATATTTACAATTTTTACAAGAAAATGTTTCACCTGTTCATAAAGAACTTTTTAAAAACTTACTAATTCCTGAATTAGATCGTGCAAATAGTATTATTACAAAATTTTTATCGATTTCAAAAGCTCACGAATTTAAACGGGAACCATTTCCTATCAACAATTTTTTACGTGAATATATTCAGCAATTGCTTGCTAGCGAAGCGTTTTTACATAATATCTCTATCGAATATAATCTATCTTCTGAATTGGAAGATGTACTTGTTCCGATTGATCGGCATGAACTTGTTCAAGTTTTTCTAAACTTATTTCAAAATGCTGTTGATGCAAAGAGCGATAAGCCTCTATCCATTAAAATTACAAGTCATCGTCTAGAAAATTTTGTACGCATTACATTTCAAGACAATGGAATTGGTATTCCTCCAGCAATTCAAGATTATATATTCGATCCATTCTTTTCTACGAAAGATGATGGAACTGGTCTTGGATTATCTGTTACGAAAAAAATTATTCAAAATCATGCTGGTACCTTAAAGGTTGCTAGTGATTCAAATGGTACAACCTTTTTTATTTCTATTCCGTTATCCCCCAAAAAACATGAAATATAAGAAATGATAAGAACCATGTTGTCACAAGATGTTCTTTCCTTCGTGATAACATGGCTCTTTCTTTTATACATCCCTCTTTTACGTTTCTTTACTTCAAATTTACGCTATCTTAATGCTAATTTTGTATGATAAGTAATGAAGACAAATGACATGAAAGAGGGATGAAAATGAAAGTTTTATTGTCAAAACACTTTGGGATCGTCCTCATATTTTGTATTTT
This sequence comes from Bacillus cereus group sp. BfR-BA-01360, assembly GCF_022663595.1. NCBI lineage: Bacteria > Bacillati > Bacillota > Bacilli > Caryophanales > Bacillaceae > Bacillus > Bacillus cereus group sp. BfR-BA-01360. The sequence continues at coordinate 190,596 of NZ_JAKUFV010000003.1, read as the reverse complement.
TTTATGTTCAGGACTCTTGTTTACTTTGATTTATACCATAACATCAAACGCAGCTGAAAACCGCGTTACCGCTCCATACGAGCTCGTACATGCAAAACAAACTCTGATACCTCTTTCGTCTTCCCCTCATAAAGAAAAAAGAGTGATAAAGGGAATGCTCATTACAGAAGCTTCCACTTATCAAGACTTCGCTCAAATTGCAAGTGAACTCCAACAGCGTTATCAAAATCAAGGACTACATGAAATGACTCTATCCATCCACAATAAAAACAACGGACAATATGAAGAAGATCTCCCTTATGAACCGATTCGTAAAGGAACCATTTCGATTATTTATACATCACCAACTGCAGCAAATATAAACATCCACATGCCATAAAAAGAGAGGCGAACGTTTCCATCGCCTCTTCTCAAAAAAATGGAATCCACTCTTTTACCTTATCAATCCATTCTTTCTGTTGTTCCTTTCTTTGCTGTTCTTCCTCTTTTCTTCTTTTCTCCTCTTCTTTCCTTCTTTTTTCTTCTTCAATTGTTTGTAACTGTTTTGTATATTCAGCCTCCGGTATTAAGGATAACTGGAATGCTTTTTGAGATGTTTTTTCTCCTACTTTGTTCATAATATCCCGAAACATCGTTGTTGTAATATGACTGCCACTTGGCACATAATGCTCATGGTCTGTCTTATCATATCCAACCCAAATTGCTCCTACTAAGTCTGGGGTATACCCTACAAACCATGAATCTTTTGCCCCGCTGCTTGGACCACCTACAATTTGAGTTGTTCCTGTTTTTCCTGCTGTATCAATATTTTTCAGCTTTGCTTTTTCACCCGTTCCTTTTTCAACAACACCCTTTAATAAATATGTCATCTTTTGGGCAACTTTTTCGGTTGTTATACGTGTTTCTTTTTTATACCATTTCCCTACTGTTTCGCCTTCAGTATTTTTTATTTCGCGAATTGCATGTCCCTCTACCTGCACTCCATTATTAGCAAATGTCGCATACGCTTGAGCCATAACAAATGGGGAAGTCCCTGTATGCATTCCACCGAGTGCGATAGGATACGTACGATCTTCTTCTTGCAACGGAATACCAAAACGCTCTAACGATTTCAGCCCTTTTTCTAAACCGATTTGTTTCAATAGCCAAACAGCTGATACGTTATACGACTTTGCAATCGCTTCGTACATCGTCACATCCCCATGAAAAATATGATCGCTGTTTTGAGGTGCATATTCTTTTATATGCAGTGGTTCATCCTTCAATATATCATATACTTCATACCCTTCTTCTAAGGCTGGTACGTACACTGCAAACGGCTTTAACGTTGATCCTGGTTGACGCTTTAATTGCGTCGCATGATTAAATTGTAAAAATTGATATGGTCCCCTGCTACCAACTAGTGCCGGAACACCACCTGTTTTCGGGTTCATCAGTACAATGCCTGTTTGAAGTAATTGATCTGAGCTACGATCTTTAAAATACCTATTATTATTAACAACATCTTCTACCGCTTGCTGTTTTTTAGGATCAAGTTCGGTATAAATGTGATAACCACCAGCTAAAATTTCATTTTGGGTTAAATCATATTTCTCCATTGCTTCTCTTACAATATAATCTACATATTGTGAGTATTTCCCTTTATATTTATCATCTACACCTCGGCGTAGTACAAGTCCTTTTTCTTTTTCTTTGCTATATTGTTCCTCCGAAATATACCCTTGCTCCTTCATTAAAGCTAGCACAATATTCCGTCTTTCAATGGATTTATTGAAATTTTTATAGGGGGAGTAAGTAGACGGAGCCTTAATAAGACCAGCTATGGTAGCAGCCTCTGCTATCGTTAAGTCTTTCACTTCTTTATCAAAATATGATTTAGCAGCTTTCCTTATCCCCCAAGCGCCTTCACCAAAATAAATTTGATTCATATACATCTCAATAATTTCATCTTTCGTATATGTGCGCTCTATTTTTTTCGTTAAAAAATATTCTTTAAATTTCCTTGAAAATGTTCGTTCTTGTGTTAAAAATACATTTTTCGCAAGCTGTTGCGTGATTGTACTCCCTCCCGCAATGACTTCACCCGCAGTAACATTCTTTAATATAGCATTCAAAATTCCACTATAATAAATTCCATGATGGTTATAAAAATGTTTGTCTTCTACTGATATTATGGCTTGAACCATAATATCAGGTATGTCTTTTCTTTTAATTCCTTCTGTTTTAGAAGACGATAACTTAGCTGCCACTTCATTATTTGCATCATAAATAAGTGTTGGTTGTGGAACTGCTTGTTTTAATGCTGATATGTCTTGAATGGATATCATTATATTTATTGCAACAAAGAGAGTTATGAATAAACCACCTAAAATCAATAATGTATTGCGCAGTTTCTTTCTCTTGTTGAACCACTCAAGCACGTTCTTAAAATGAGTGTTGTCCAATTTCATTTATCCACTTCCTTCATTTCTTTACACTCTTGTATTAAAAGGAAGAAACTCCCTCCTTTTAAATTCATTATAATATCGTAATCCATTCTTAGGTGTAAAGTATTTCTTTTACATTCATACTTTTTACAAGAAAAGGACATTCTACAAGTAAGATATTCACAGTTGATTACTAATATTATTAATGCATCAAGATAAGTTATGTTAAGTTTTTGTAAACTTTTCGATAAAATGTTTTAAAAAACGACAGTTTTTTGTTAGAATTGATTAGCCAATATATTTTACATATATTACTTTTCGGTGGGGGTAACAATAATGGTTTTTAAATCTAAAAAAGATAAATTTTCTGAAATGTTAATGAACGTTTCTGAAAATTTAAAAGAAGGCGCTAAGTTCTTTGTGGAATATAAAATTAAGAACGCTAGTGATCTCAAAGAATTTTCTATGCGCATGAAAGAATACGAGTCAAAGGGTGACTCATTTATTCACGAAATCATTATGGAGCTAAACAAAGCGTTTATCACTCCAATTGAACGTGAAGACATTTTACAACTGGCAATGAGCATGGACGATGTATTAGACGGATTAGACCACAGTGCTGGTTTATTTGAAATGTACTCTATCACAGAAGCTGATGAATACATGATTAAATTCGTTGAAGCAATTAATCAATGTGCAATCGAGATTGCTGCTTCTGTAGAATTAATGTCTAATAAGAAACTGCTTGACATTCGTACAAACGCGATTAAGATTAAAGATTACGAATCACAATGTGACGATATTCGTCGTCATGCCATTAAGCATCTATTCTCTCGTGAAAAAGATCCTATTAAGATCATTCAGTTCAAAGAAATTTATGAAGAATTAGAAGAAGTAGCTGATAGCTGCCAAAGCGTAGCAAACGTGTTAGAAACAATTATTATGAAGAACGCATAAGGAGTTTGATCATGGATACAGTCTTGATTTTAACTGTTTTAATAGTCATTTGTGCTTTAGCTTTCGACTTTATTAACGGATTCCATGATACAGCGAACGCCATTGCAACAGCTGTTTCTACAAAAGCTTTGAAGCCACGACAAGCGATTATTATGGCAGCTATTATGAATTTTTTAGGTGCAATGACATTTACTGGTGTAGCAAAAACAATTACAAAAGATATCGTTGATCCGTTTGCATTAGAACACGGTTCAGAAGTTATTTTAGCCGCTTTACTTGCTGCGATCGCGTGGAACTTAATTACTTGGTACTATGGAATCCCAAGTAGTTCTTCGCATGCAATTATTGGTGCAATCGCGGGTGCTGCAATTGCTGCTGCTGGTGTAGCATCCATTAACTTTAAAGGATTTATTAAAATCATCGAATCATTAATTATTTCACCGATTGTTGCATTTGTAATTGGATTTATTGTATACAGTATTTTTAAAGTCGCTTTTAAAAATTTCAACTTAACAAAAACAAACCAAAATTTCCGTTTATTCCAAGTTGGAACCGCAGCTTTACAAGCTTATACACATGGTACAAATGATGCGCAAAAAGCAATGGGTATTATTACAATGGCACTGATGACAAACAACCTCCATAGTTCTGAAGATATTCCATTCTGGGTTCAATTCTCATGTGCTCTCGCAATGGGACTTGGTACTTCTATTGGCGGGTGGAAAATTATCAAAACTGTCGGTGGACAAATTATGAAAATCCGCCCTGTAAATGGGGTAGCTGCCGATTTATCATCATCTCTTGTTATTTTCGGTGCAACATTTATTCACTTGCCAGTTAGTACAACACATGTCATCTCTTCCTCTATTTTAGGGGTAGGAGCATCACATCGTGTAAAAGGTGTAAAATGGGGAACTGCCCAAAGAATGTTAATTACTTGGGTCATTACACTCCCAATTTCCGCTTCTTTAGCAGCTTTATTCTATTACGCATTACATTTCATTTTTTAATCAAAAGTCGCCTTCCTTATTTTTTCCAGGAAGGCGACTTTTTTGTGAACAGTCTTATTTCTTATCAAAAAGTGTGTATAATGAATGTTGGACTTGTTATATAGAGGAGTTGGCAATTTTGGAATATATCATGCTACTTTTTATTGGATTAATTGCAGGAACAATTGGAAGTCTTGTAGGGCTAGGAGGAGGAATTATCGTTGTTCCTTTACTGATTGGACTACATAGCTTATCGCCCCAAATCGCAGTAGGGACTTCCATTGTAACTGTTGTTTTCACAGGCCTTTCTTCTACGCTTGCTTATGTGAAGCATAAACGAGTAGATTATAAAAGTGGGCTTATTTTATTTATTGGTAGTGGCCCTGGTGGCATCATTGGATCGTGGGCAAACAAATTTTTAAATCAAGATACTTTCTCTTTATACTTTGGAATCTTTCTTATTTGCGTATCGATTCTTCTTATGTTACGCGATAAGCTGAAACCTCTTTCCTTATCAAATGCAACGGTTATTAAGCGTTCTTTCACGGATACTGAGGGAAATACTGCTTATTATCAGTTTCCGCCATTTCTTTCTATCCTTATCGCATTTATAGTCGGTTTCATATCTGGACTATTCGGCATTGGCGGAGGAGCTTTACTCGTTCCTGCTATGATGCTGTTGTTTGCTTTTCCAGCTCAAATCGCTGTTGCAACTTCCATGTTTATCGTTTTATTATCAGCAATAGTAAGTTCTTTCACTCACATCTCCCTTGGTAATGTAAGTTGGATTTATGCATTAATCTTAATTCCAGGTGCTTGGATTGGAGGGAAAATCGGGGCTTATATTAATACAAAGTTAAGTGGCAATGCAATCATTAACTTATTACGCATTACATTAATAATCCTTGGGGCAAGGTTGATTATTACTTCATTCCTATAACGCGTTCTCCTTAGAATGCGTTTTTTTATACACACGAATAGAAAAAGACACCTAACACAATACATAGGACAATGCACATACACAGCAACATGAAATTTGATATATACATTTTTCTCAAGTGAATCACTCCTTATAACTGCTTACCCTTATCATAGCGAAAAAACAGCTATCTTATCGTTACAAAGCACTAACAATGCAAAATCAATTATTACAGATTAAATCTCTTTATTGCATTCCTTTGTATAGTCTATCTATTATATAAAAAAGATGTCATATCGACATCTTTTTAATGAAGGAGTGACCATCCCATAAAATCTTCATGTACTTGGCACGCTCGTTTGTCATTTCGATCATATAGTTCAGCATAACTATCAGTTTTCTCATCGTAAGCCATTGTATAAATGATTTGACCATCTATTACAACGGATAGAACGACTCCGCCTTTCATCTCTTCCACATGTATGATTGCATTAGCTGGTATTTTCATATCAGTCATTTTCGGATCTAACAATATACTAAACCCCCTACAGCATATTCATGGTTCGTACGATTACACACTAAATAGTATACTACTGTAATAGCATATATTTCGTCAATACAATTACAACATGGATACAAAATAGAAAAAGCATGGTTTATCATGTCTTCTACTTTCGCTCCATGTCGAAAAAAATAAGTATGAAAAAACGAATGAACATATACATGCATATTATAAACACAAATTCGACTATATCGATTAAAATAAAATACATAGGAATATTTAAATGAGGTGCTAACATTGATTTTACATAAAGGAGAGCTATTATTCCGTCAAGGTGAAGAAGGACCCTTATACTTTGTGAAAACAGGTCTATTAAAAGTGGTTCGATTACAAGAAGATGGAACACCATTTTTATTTAATATTATTGTTCCAGGTGAGACAATTCCTCATCATTCTTTAATTTCACCTAAAGAATACCACGGAACAGCCATCGCTTTAATGAAAACTGAAATTGAACCTATTATGAGTCAAGAATGGTATGATAAGCTGCGAAAAAATCCAGAATTATATGCTAACGTTGCACTACAGTTACAAACGAAATTACGAATGATGCAACAGCGAATTGATCAATTAACAACGGTCTCGCCAAGGGAGCGCCTTCATCGGTTACAACAATGGTTTTCATTATATTTAGGTGGCATTCCGATTTATGAAATATTAACGCAAACTGAAATTGGTCAACTCATTGGTGTGCGACGTGAAACCGTAAATCGTTTATTACGAGATCAAATCAAAAACGAGGTGAAATAACCTCGTTTTTGATTTGGTAAATTCTCTTTATTGTAAGCTAACTGCTGGTCCAAAGAACTCATAGTGAATACGATCAGCTGGAACTCCCCACTCTAGTAACACTGCATTGATATGTTTCATAAATGGTACTGGACCACAGAAATAAAATTCCGCTTCATTTGAAGGAATAATAGATTGTAACCAAGCTAAATCAATAAGTCCTTCTTTCTCAAAATTTTCCGCTTGTACATCTTGCTTTGTTGGTGCTGAATAACAAGTATATACTTTCACTCTTTCTTTACTTTCTGCTACCTTTTGGACATGCTCTTTCATTGCATGGACTTTACTATTTAACGCTGCATGAATAAAGTATACATCGCGGTCCATTTCTCTCTCAGTTAACGTATTAAACATACTCATCATAGGCGTAATTCCTACACCACCGCTTATTAATACAACCGGTAAGTTTGAATCTATATTTAATACAAAGTCTCCAGCTGGTGCACTGAGTGGCAAAATATCTCCTTCGTGAACATGGTCGTGTAAATAATTCGAAACTTTCCCATCCGGTGCTTCTGCACTTGTTTCACGTTTTACACTAATACGATAATACTCTTTTCCAGGAGCATCCGATAAACTATACTGGCGATTATGTATATACGTTTCTCCTTCTATACGAATTTGAACCGTTACATACTGACCAGGTAAAAACATTGATAGTTCTCCACCGTCTTCTGGTTTTAAGTAAAACGATGTAATAACGTCGCTCTCTTTCTCTTTTTTCACAACAATAAAGTTACGTAACTCTTTCCAGCCGCCTTCTTTTTTTGCTGCTTCTTCATACATTTCCGCCTCGATACGAATAAATGCATCAGCAATTACACCATACGCTTCGCCCCAAGCATCCAACACTTCTTGCGGTGCGCCTGCTACCTCTTTAATTGCCTGTAATAAACAATTTCCTACAATTGGATAATGTTCAGCTTTAATTCCTAAGCTTCTATGTTTATGACCAATCTGTTTGACAACAGGAATAATGGCTTCCAAGTGATCAATATACATAGCCGCCGCACACACTGCACTTGCTAACGCTTGTTGTTGTCTTCCTATTTTCTGGTTTGTATGATTAAAAATATTTAATAACTCCGGGTGTTCCGCAAACATAATTTGATAAAAGCGTGTCGTGATATCAACACCTTTTTCTTGTAATAATGGTACTGTTGATTTTACAATTTCAATTGTTTTTTGACTTAACATTGTATCTCACTCCTCTGTTTCCTTGACTACTGTTAGTGTAAAAGAGTTTTTGATGGAACGTTGTGATTTTAATCACTATAAACACGGTGTTTTTGTGAAAAATATATGAACAATTTAAATTTATCCTACAATAAAGTTCTCATATCATAAAAATTAGGCAGAAGTAGATTGACCGATTCATAAAGGCGATTTATTATAAAACGAGTTCTATATCATACACCATTGTATATTTTCCTTTTATACGGATAACAGAATACTTTGTAGGAAATGAAACTTACTAATTTCCTTCTACGAACTGTACCCCGAATCGTGAACACTAAAAACAGTCCATGACTCGGTTTTTTTGTGTATATTTATAAGCAAACCTCGTTATAATAGATACAACGATAGAAGTGAGGTATAAATGCTAGTGTTGAGATGTACACTTTTGATTGAATAAATATGCTCTAAAATGATTGAGGAAGTATAAGTGAAATATAGCTACTAAGCCATTTTCGTCAAAAATATATGTACAGGAATATCTGTTGTACATTGTTTTTTTACTTTTTTCATACATATCCTTGAATAGGATTTGTGTAACAAAGCCATTTCAATATATGTGTGCCAACAACTGAAGCGTTAGCGAAAGGCGTTAGTCAAGTTCTAGAAACACACAATTTCTGCTGATATTTAAAGCATTTCTGTACAACTTTATACAAGCAAAACTGTACCTTTAAGAATAATCATTTACAGTGAGGTAAGGAAACAACTAGAAAAGAATCAACCGGAACAAAAGATGGTAACCGATATGACGTATTTATTTTATGAGAAAGGGAAAAAAGCATATTTATCGTGTGTAAAAGATTGTAAGATGCGAGAGAGTTTAGCCTATCACGTCTCTCCCTCTTTACAAATGGAGATCGTCTATCAAACACTCAAAAAATGGAAAGTTAGATTCGGAGGCACCATTCATCCAGAAGTCCTGCTTCATTCCGATCAAGGTGTTCATTACACTCATCCGGAATACCAAAAGCGAGTAAGAGAAATGGGGCTCAGACAATCTATGTCACGTAGAGGCAACTGCTTAGATAACGCTCCAATGGAATCCTTTTTCGGTCATATGAAGGATGAATGAAATGATAAATGTTGTCAAACATTACAATGTCACCCAGAAGTGATAGACGAGTATATGCAAGATTATCATTATGACCGTTATCAATGGACACTCAAAAAGATGATTCCGGTACAATACCGGAATCATCTTTTAAGTGCTTGATTTTTAAAGTTCTTTTTATGAAACTGTCCATTTTAAAGGATACAGTTTAGTTATGGAACACCCTTTTCCGATACTACATATACATGTGTAATAATGATAACGAACCTATATACAGCATTTTGTTTGATGGAAACATCCTCGACTTAGACAACAAAAGACATAGTAAAACAAGATCTTCGCTTTATAAAGAAACGGATCCATTCTATCTAGAGTTCAAATACTTTGAAACAGCTATATCCATTCTTTCTGAAATAGAAGCTATGCATATGATGAAAAAAGACCACTTACTTTACGGGATCAGTCTGTCCAAAATCAACTAAAGTTTATCGCGCAACTATTTAGAATAGTTGCGCGATAAAAAATTCCATTAGGAATCTATATACCTCTTTCAAATATAGGTATTCTTTGCACTAGAACCGTACTTAATAACAATAATTTTATAATTATATATACAGATAACTAACTTAATATATTATAAACTTGAAACAATACAGTTAGTGTTACCTCTCAAATTGTATTCCCCAAAGTAACTAGGTAATAGAAAATGATCTCCTTTTTTAAAGAAGAAGTGTTCGCCTTCTTTAATTAATTCCCCTTCCCCCTCGATTACACTAACAAGAAGGAAGGGTTTTTCTTGTTTTAAACTAGCTGATCCATCTAACTCCCATTTTTCCACTGAAAAATACGGACATTCAATAAAGTTTGTTACACTCAAATCTTCTATTTTTTCATGTTTCACCGATAACTGCTTTTGTATACATGGTGTTTCAGTTACTTCAATACTCTTTTCAAGATGAAGTTCACGTAAGTTCCCTTCTGAATCTTTTCTATCATAATCATACAATCTATAGGTTGTATCAGAATTTTGCTGCGTTTCTAGTATTAAAATTCCTTTACCAATTGCATGAACAGTTCCGCTTGGCACATAGAAGAAATCTCCCGGGTTCACCTTCACACGATGTAACAGTTGATTCCATTCTTTCTGTTTAATCATAGTCACTAATTCTTCTTTTGTTTTTGCATGATGTCCATAAATAATTTCTGCGTCTTCTTCGGAATCGATTACATACCAGCATTCTGTCTTTCCCAATTCTCCGTTTTCATGCACATTGGCATACTCATCATTTGGATGAACTTGAACAGATAAATCTTGATTAGCATCCAAAATTTTTGTAAGAAGAGGGAAACGCTTTCCCTCCACATTTCCAAATAAATCTCGATGTTCTTCCCACAATTCACCTAAAGATAACCCTTTATACTTTCCGTTCTTAACAATACTTTGTCCATGTTGATGCGCTGCAAAAGCCCAACACTCTCCAGTTTGATTTGATGGAATCTCATATCCAAAAGAAGTTAAATGGGTTCCCCCCCAAATTCTTTCTTTAAAAACAGGTGCAAAAAATAATGGTTCAGTCATAATTAAACTCCTCCATTCTATACAATTTCATCTAATAGTTTGTATGCTTCTTCTTTTGTTCGGACGGATAATAAACGCTCTCTATAACTGTCATCCATTAGTTTCCGAGAAAGTATTTGAAGGATTTTTAAATGTTCATTTCCTTCACTTTCTTTTGGTACTGCAATCATAAATATTAATTTCGCTTTCGTTCCATCAAGGCTTTTCCAATCTATGCCCGATTGTTTAATCCCAAATACTACACTCGGTTTCTTAACAGCAGCTGATTTCCCGTGTGGAATCGCAATATTCATACCAATTCCTGTTGTACTTTCGTTCTCACGGTTCATAATCGCTTGTTTAAATTCTACTTTTGAATGCAGTACACCAATATGGTTTAATTTTTGAATCATTTCATCAATGATGTCATCTCGCGTTTCTCCTGTTAAATCTGTTTCAATTAACTCTAAACTTGTAATATCTGTTAATTTTTTTATTTCTACTTGTTTGCTTTCTACTTCTGTTTCTTGTAGTACCTGTGGTATTTCTTTTGTCGCTGAAACTTCTTTTATTTCTACTACTTCTGACATGTCGGCTTTTGAAATATCTTTTTTCAACACGTTTACCACAAGTGCAGTCACAATAGAACCAACAATTACAGCTACAAAGAACATAAATACATTATCTACTGCTCCTAACACTGCAACAATTGGACCACCATGTGCCACTCTATCACCTACATGCCCAATCATCGCAATCACAGCACCTGTCATTGAACCAGCCATAATACTTGGAATCACACGAAGTGGATCTTGTGCAGCAAATGGGATAGCTCCTTCAGTAATACCAAAGAGCCCCATTGTAAATGATGCCTTTCCCATTTCTCTTTCTGACTCTTGAAACTTTCTCTTTCCTATAAACGTAGCAAGTCCCATTCCAATTGGTGGAATACAGATTGCTGCAGCAATTGGCCCCATAATTTCATAGTTTCCTTCTCCAATCATTGCTGAACCGAATAAGAATGCAACCTTATTGACTGGACCACCCATGTCAAATGAAATCATTGCTCCTAAAATCAATGCTAAGAGAATTGAACTCGATCCTTGCATACCCGCCAGCCAAGCAGTTAATAACTCGAAAGCTTGTGCGACAGGAGCACCTATAATAAATATAAATGCTAAACCAACTACAAGTGTAGCAAACACTGGAATAATAATGATTGGCATAATAGGTTGAATCGCTTTCGGAACTTTTATTTTTTTAATTCCTAATACTATATAACCTGCTAGAAAACCAGCGATAATTCCGCCAAGAAAACCAGCGCCACTTTCACTTCCATAAAAACTTCCTGTTGCTGCAATATATCCACCAATCATACCAGGAACAAGACCAGGTTTATCAGCTATACTGTATGCAATATATCCAGCTAATATTGGAACCATAAATGTAAATGATGCACCGCCAATTTGTTCAATTTCTTTCCAGAAAGATCCCTCTGGAATTACTAAACCTCCAGGTGTTTTTTCTCCACCGAGCGTCAATGCGATTGCAATTAATAATCCACCAACTACAATAAATGGAACCATAAAAGATACACCATTCATTAAATGACGATATATCGGATTTTGCTTTCTTTCCTGTTGATTACTTGCTACTGTTTTCGATTGTGAATGGTAGACGGGTACATCTCCACTTGCTACTTTCTGAATTAATTCCTCTGGTTTACGGATACCATCTTGAACTCCGACAACTAATAATTTTTTACCTATGAATCTATCTTTATTTACCGCTCTATCAGCAGCTATAATGATCCCGTCTGCTTCTCGAATATCTTGTTCAGTCAGCTCATTTTCTACCCCTATACCACCTTGGGTTTCAATTTTCATTTGAACCCCTAATTTATCTGCTGCTTTTTGCAAATTTTCTGCTGCCATATAAGTATGGGCAATTCCATTCGGACACGATGTTATCGCTAACAGTTTCATTTTTAGTCCTCCTCACACTGTTTTGTAAGCGCCTACATATAATATAAATTAATATTATGATAATAAAAGTTTCATTTTTTACCGGAACTTCCGGAAAAATAACTCTTTTACCTGAACAAACAAAAAAGTGAAGTATTTAGACCTCCACTTTTCGTTTAATTATGTAGATAGGATAAAAATTTCATTACATTTGTTTCTTTCGTCAGCTTTTGAACAAAGTATGGTTGCTCACTTATTAAAGATAGCTCGTAGAACAATCGTTTCGTTACCTCTTGTCCATCACTTTTAACTGCTAGCATAAATACAAGTGATACCTTCTCTGACCCCCAATCAATCGGTTCTTTTAATGTAGCAATTGCAATGACTGACTCCTTAATAAACTTAGGATTGCCGTGAGGAATCGCAATCCCAGCTCCAATTGTTGTTGCCGACATCTTCTCTCTTATAATCGCATTTTCTGCATACTCTTTGTCTACATACCCTTTACTATGTAAAGCATATGCTAACTTTTCAATTAATTCATATGGATGTTGTACATCTTGTTGTAAAAATATTAAAAATGGAGATGTATAATTAAGCATAACAAAATCTTTTTGTTTTTTATAACTCGGTTCATCGCATTCTTTTATGAAGTCTCCTAGTTTCTTTTCTTCCGTTCCCTCTAATAATGGGGATACTACAATATGAGGAATATTTAAATCCGAGAGAAAAACGGTAGAAATAACCAAATCCACCTGGCGATGTTTCTTTAAATATTCATGTAAATCAGCTTTTGCAATACAGTCCATCACATGGACATGATGAAATTTCCGCTCAATTTTTGTCCGTAACAGCTGTGACATACCAATTCCTAGATGACAGACAATAATTACATTTTTTGATTTTTCCTGATGATTTAACCGTTCAACAGATGCTTCAAAGTGTAGAGTGAGATACGCTGCTTCTTCTTCCGGAATACATAGATTTAGAGATTTATTTATTTCTTCTAATACCTGAATCAACATATTAAACATATAAGGATACATTCTTTTTATATCATGTAGCATAGGATTAGATACAGAAAGATCATAGTTCAAGCGGTTCAATGTGGTGTATAGATGAATAGTTAATCCTTCGATTAAAATTTGGTCCCTACTGAAATCCATTTCACACGACTGTGTCATACATTGTACTAGTTGCTTTACAACCTTAGAAAGGATCGGATTACTTTCAGTAAGTTTATCCCCTCCTCCTGTTTTATCTTGATAACGGAATTTCCCACCCAAAATATGAGCTGTTAAATACGTTGCTTCTTCTTCTGTAAAATGAACCGCGAAAACACTCTCTAATCGTTTTAAAAACTCTAATGTCCATTTGTATTCTTTAGTTTCTTGCATTGTTTTCATTTCCTCTTCAGAAGTTAAAATGGGTTGCTTCAGTTTCATTCTCCGTACCATAAGCAACGTATGTATTAATAATCCTTCAAATGCATCATCTGAAAAAAACAATTCATATCGTTTTTGGAGCGCTTTCAATTCAGTTGTAACAAATTCAACTTCATGATATGAAAATTGTTCCTTAATAAATTGATTCGTTAGTTCAGAGTTACAAATTAAATCTGATAATCTAGCCAACGCTTTCCTTTTGTTTTTTTCATTCCCCTCAATAATCAATCCTACTCGCTGTTTTGAAACGACAGTTAAGTCAAAATGATGTAACCACTTTTCAATTTTATCTAAATCTTTTTTTATAGTAGTCCGGCTTACAAAATGTTGAGAAGCCATATCCTGTGCAGTAACTGCTTTTATATTCATTAACAAGTTATAAGCAATTCGTAGGATTCTTTCTTCATCTGATTCATACGTTGTACAATTATTTATACGATAAAGTTTATTAAATAAATCTACCTTTTCATATTCTTCAATCTCTAAGTAAACCCCTAAGCCCGGTTTCTTTACAAGAACTGCACTCGAATAATTCGTCAGATATTCCTCAATTACTTTAAAATCATTACGAATTGTTTTTTCGGAGCAATTTACTTGTTCTGCAAGGTATTGTACTAATAAATAGTCATTAGGTTCAGATAACAACAGAAGCAAAATTTCTTTTTGTCTTGTATTCATGAATTTCACCTGTCTCTTATACTCTTCTATGTTACATGCATTACTTTACCAGATATTGTACTCTCTTATAATTGATCTGGTCAAGAGAAGAAAAAACATGATTTCCCAGATCAGAAAATCATTAGAAAAGGGGCTGCCCCTAGTTCCTACCACCCAAAAATGATGACAAAAGTGATTCTCTATACGTATACGCAAAAAAATCTATTCTTGTCGTGATATTGCCAAATCATTACGAGAACACCTACCAATGATGTGAGTATCTGGGCAACAAATGCCGGATTTTCGAACGATTAATCGCATTCGCTCCGAACGAATGAAAGATAGGATTGAACCTCTTTTCTCGGAATTCATTCAGCTCTTATGAAAACAAAACTACATATCTATGGAGAACTACTTTTTGGATAGAACAAAAATAGAAGCGATTGAGTTTGTGGCTGATCGCCATAGCCCACAACTTCCTCAAACAGGCGAAAAAAAACGCTCGTTTGAGGAAGAAAATCAAAAAAATAACAAAACCCACGGAGAAACTACATTTTCTCCATGGGTTTTAGTCATTTAAAGGAACTTTTTGGACAGCTCCTTCTCTTTTATTTACCATAATTTCTTTTTTGCTTTTCCAAAATGAACTACAAAGATTATGTCAAAAGTAGTGAGGGATACTAAATAAGTGCTAGCACATGCTATTCTCATAATATGACTTCGGTGCAGTTATTTAATAAAAGTCAGTAGTTTTCTTTACCGAATACGCAATTTTCTAGCTTTAATTTCACTTTACTGAATACAAAAAACTAAATACGTAAAAAAAGAGGTTGCCAAAAGTAGCTATTCCGATACTTTTGGCAAAACCTCTTTGTTTTGGAGAACTTGTTCAATAACTTGCACCTCTTTTCCGTCTCCAAATTCCGTATATCCCCATATATTTGTCTCACCCGTATACTTATTTACAATGATATCTAAATCATGATAAATTCGATGAGCATATACAACATATTCAATATTCCGTGCTTCTATACCCATTTTCATAACGTCATAACTCCGTCTTACATCGCGCTTTATCTTCTCATTTTTCACTTGTTTATGTATACCTTTTAGAAACTGCTCTTGTTCTTGAAACCATTTCACAAGATGATTCCAATCTCCCTCTGTATATTGATCCGCTTTACCGTAATTTAAAAAATCATTATAGTCTTCATGAGTTGTACGGATAAATTGTAATACATGCTTTTTTTCCTTCACATCATCTACTTTAGGCATTGTCGATACACCAGCAGGTTTACTTGCATAATGTAACAATACTTTCATACATCCATAGCTTGCAAGCCCCATTATCATAATCATTCCCAGTACACCCAATATCCTCTTCATATGCCGACTCCTTTTCTATTAGGAATATTACATTTATTTCTATAAATCGTTATATTTGTAACATTCTCTAATTGAAAAAGAATTCCTGTATAAATACTTCTTATCATTTCAACACTGTTTTTCTACACATTTCGCGCTGGTAAATACTGCTGTAAAATCACATGTCCTTCATAAGCAGCATAGCCTAATATGACAAGTAGACCAATGTAACAACCAAATACAATCCACCTTGTTTTCGCATCGACTTTATAATATTCCTCTTGTTGTTTCTTTTCCTTCTCCCATTGATTTCCTTTTGTTTCTAATAACGCGATCGCTTCTTTCATACGATTGGTATGTTCTTCTTTTTCCTCTTCATATGGCACATAATCAAGCGCTTCAAATTTAGGCACGATATACTCTAATACTTCAATTTTTTGGCTTTCTCCTGTTTCAAGCTTCTTTTCTTTCGCCTTTTGTCTCAATTGTCCCATTTCATGGTGAGCTACATAAAGCGTTCGATGCACTGCTCCTGTTTCAAGAAACTCTTCTTGCAATTTAGAAAGATATGTTTTTAATATTTCTACTTTGTAACCTAATTCTTCAATCGGCTTATCACGCTTCATTACTCGATACAGTTCCATGCATCCTATAACAAAAATGAAAAATCCGATAATACTTGTAAAGAAAATGGAATAGCCAAGCAATAAAACAAGACCGCCAATCCAAATTTTCGTGCTAACAACCGAAATAATTCTTCCGCCATCTAAAGGCGATACCGGAATTAAATTAAAAAAGTTCAACATGCTTCCCAGTAAAATCACGAGTGCCCAGAATGGCTCATTCGTTAGCATATAAAGCGGAATAGCTGGTAAAAATGATAACAACCCAAATAAAGGTCCCATATAAGCAAGATACGCCTCATCCTTTGCATTTTTCGGCATCTCCTTCATTCCAATTAACGCACCCATAAATGGAATGAAAATTGCCGGTGACGTAGGTATACCTTTTCGCTTCGCCGCCCATAAATGTCCCATTTCATGTACGAAAAGTAAATAAATGAGTGCGACTCCAAATTTCCAACCATATATAGCTGCATATGCTCCGAGTGATAACAACATACTAAATACTGTTGAAAATTTAGCAAATTTCAAAATTGCTAATACCCATTTCAGCTTAGAAAATAAAAAGATTCCGACTGCAGCCAAAATTCCCCATAATCCCTTTGTATTTTTCTTTTGCATCATTTTCTCCTTTTTTCTTTCTATTATGCCATAATTTGCTCTTTTATTGGAAACTATGTTTATAACATCTAATTTTAGCCAAAAATATAAATGAAAGGAGGTTATAACATGACATTACAAGTTTTCATAATAGGAACTCTTTCTTTTTTAGCTTCTACATTCATTTTCTATACAGTTAGTTACGTCTTATTATTAGACTTGTTACCGAATCATTTCGTTATTTCTCTAATTATTCTTTCTGCTCTCATGATTTCTTATCTTATTACAAG
This sequence comes from Bacillus cereus group sp. BfR-BA-01360, assembly GCF_022663595.1. Taxonomy (NCBI): domain Bacteria; kingdom Bacillati; phylum Bacillota; class Bacilli; order Caryophanales; family Bacillaceae; genus Bacillus; species Bacillus cereus group sp. BfR-BA-01360. Next base: position 173,162 of record NZ_JAKUFV010000003.1, on the reverse strand, counting down.
AAAATCAATGAATAAACCTTCTGCAAAAACAAAGTAATGGAGCGAACCTCTTGGCTAGCTCCATTATCATTTCCTAGGAAAGATTACATTCATCTTTGAAAATTCATTTTTTCACCATAATCTTTTACAATTTGAATAATATTTTGAAATATACCTATTCTTTCTTTGTTATGATTTAACATGTATAAATCATAATAATCATAATATACTTCTATTGCCTTTTGCTGTGAAATTGATACATTGTTAAGCGGCACGATAAAATGAGCTTCATATTGCTTATATCCTTCTCTTACTTGCTCTCCTAAAATCATTTCACTCGTTTTCCGTCCAATTATTTGTTGAATCTTTTCTGGAAACACAATTTGAAAATAATATTCTTTTTCAGTTTCTAACGCTTTATATAAAGAATTTGAGATTGTATAAAATATAGTATAATGTGCGTTGTTATTGTCTACTTTAATATGAAAAGCTGTAATTTGCATATCATTTTTTGTTACTTCTGCTAAACTCCCCCCCTCTATATGATTATGATGAATCATTGGAAGGAGAGCTAGAAGCTGCTTTGTCTCCTGTTTAGGAATCTTATATATTCCGTTCTCATTTTGAAGCCACCCTTCGCGAGATTCTCCTCTAAGCCATGCACGGTATATTTCCTTTTTCCCTTCCTTCTCAATTTGTATTTCATACTCAGGTTCTCCGAAGCTCCCTATTATCTCTTGTTTTTTAGCTTTATGAATAATATCTACTACCCGTTTTGCCTCTTCCTCTTTCAAAATTTTTTCTATCTTTCCTTTTTGTAAAATGGTAACTTTTATGCTTTCTTGCACACTACTCACCATCTCTTCGTTTTGTCCTTTCTCTTTCGGCTGTCCTATTTTACTACATGATACAAGCAAGATTATCCATAGACATAATACATATTTTCTCTTCACTCGATCCCCTCTATCTTACTAAGTATAAGAAATACTTATAATCTGCACTAATAAAAGCGTAAGGAAGCCTCACATCTATCTGTGAGGCTTCCTCATTTCATAATCTCATTTTGCAACACTCTTGATAGCCTCCACTTCTAGCCTGTGCACTTCCACACTTTGGACATACTAAATATCTAGACTGGTTTGCCAACAAACTACCTTTTGGAAGGAGTAACACTTCTGCTTGTTTAAATGAACGTGAATAATATAACCATATAAAACCACAAATAGCGAGAATCCCCAATAAAACTCCCATTGCAAGCATTTCTGCCACCTCTTTTTAGGTTTGTTCTTTCCAGCAAGTGGATTGTTGTATTATTCTCTATAAAATTTTAAAATTCCTTCTCTCCCCCCATAATCGTCTTATTTATCTGTAAATTTAACAATCCTTTATATTGTTTCACACAATTTTTACAAAAAATATTGTTTCACTCTCATACACTAAAGTGAACCTTCAAACAGAGACGTCTCTTCATCTATACTTACATTCTTCATAACCAACGTTTTACGAATCTGCTTTTTTTGAGGTGATCGTATTACAATCACCCAGACTTTTAGAAGATACCTTTTCAAAAAATGAGTTGCAGAGAGGAGTATCATCATGTATCCCTTCTTCTTGTTTACTTTCTTGATGAAATTGGTTATCTCTATTTTCATTCCTTCTCCGAACATACCCGTACAGATTATTAGCCTCAACGATTTTCATGGACAATTAAATACAACATCTATGCTACATGGAAAAGCTGTAGGACGTGCAGATTACCTCGCTAGCTATATTCAAATGTATCGCATGAAAAATCCAAATACTTTGCTTGTACATACTGGAGATATGATCGGTGGAAGCTCTCCTATTTCAGCATTATTTCATGACGAACCAACTATGGAATTTCTCAACAAACTACAATTTGATGTAGGTACAGTTGGAAATCATGAATTTGATAAAGGTCCTATCACGCTATACCAACTTATTAATGGTGAACTTTTTTATAAAAAAACTACTTTTTCTGGTAGTACATTTCCTTATATATGTGCAAATGTAGTAGATAATCGTAGCAATAAGCCTCTCTTTCCACCTTATACAATTAAATGGATTGAAGGGATTCCGATTGCATTTATTGGTATCACAACAAAAGATACTCCTTTTGTCACAATGTATAGCGATATGTCCTCTGTGCGCTTTTTAGATGAAGCTTCTACAGTTAATGATTATGTGCATCACCTACAACAACAAGGTATTCATGCATTTATTATTCTTGCGCATCTTGGCGGTCGCACAAATGAAGGTATTACAAATGGAGAACTAGCTCATCTAGCAAATAAAGTAGACGCTGATGTTGATATTATCTTTGGAGGGCACACTCATTCTTATATAAACGGAAATATGAACGGAAAATTACTTGTTCAAGCTTATTCTTATGGAAAAGCTTTTTCAAACGTTACTCTTACCTTAAATCGAACAACGAAAGACATTATGAAAAAACAAGCCGAGATTATCCCTGTTTACCAAGAGAAACTTCTGCCGAATCCACACATCACATCATGGCTACAAACTTATTCTTCAAAAATTCATTCTAAGGTAGAAGAGACATTAGGCGTAACAAATTACAAGCTCACTCGAAAGCAGAATAAACATGGGGAATCCGATTTAGGAATACTGATTGCTACAGCACAACGCCAAACAATGAATGCTAATATTGCCTTTGTAAACCCTGGAAGCATTCGATACGACTTACAGAAAGGGAACATTACATGGGAAGATACTTTTCTCATACAGCCATTTGGAAACAAACTTATTAAAATGGAGCTATCCGGAAAAGAAATTCGAAGAGCCTTGCAAGAACAATGGGAAGGTGAAACGCGTATTTTACAAGTTTCAGGACTACGTTACAGTTTGAAGGATTATACTTTACAAAATATTTCACTAGAAAACGGAACACCATTGCGAGATAATGAAGTATATTCAGTTGTCATCAATTCATTTTTAGCAAATGGCGGAGATAAATTTAGTGTGTTTAAAGCAGGGCGAAATCGAATCGAAGGCCCAACAGATCAAGAAGCTCTTGCAAATTACATACGCTCCATTTCATATATCAATACGCTTCCACAAAGTTTCATCCAAAAAAACTATTGACTTTTTTGAAGAAACATGCAAAAATACTGTCAAAATACTTAAACAAAATTCATTGACGAGAACGAGTACGTTATAGGACTGTTCCCTAGAGAGTTGGCATTTTGCTGCAAGCCAATGTTCAGTGCATAACCGAAAATCATCTCCGAGAAGTAGAACTGAAAGAAATAGTAAGTTCTTACCGGCTGTCCTCCGTTACAAGGAACACGTATCATGTTGTACGTTGCAAAGCCGTATACAGATAGATATTTTTCTACATGTATAAATTAGGGTGGTATCGCGGGTAATATAACTCGTCCCTTTATGAAGGGGCGAGTTTTTTATGTTCTTACGAATGAATTTTTATAAAAGGAGGAAAAAACAATGAACACTGTATCAAGAAAGCATGTGTTTTTCACAGGACTTATGCTATTCTCTTTATTTTTTGGAGCAGGTAACTTAATTTTCCCTCCAATGCTTGGACAAAATGCAGGTGATCATTTCTGGCCAGCTATGGTCGGGTTCTTATTAACAGGTGTCGGCTTGCCTTTATTAACCGTTATTGCAATCTCTCTTTCTGGAAATGGAATGCAGCAGCTTGCGAGTCACGTTCACCCAATATTCGGAATTTTCTTTGCGGTTATCGTTTATATTTCAATTGGTCCAGCTATGGGAATTCCACGTGTTGCAAATGTTGCTTATGAAATGGGAATTAGCTCATTTTTACCCGAAGACATTCGTACTAGTTCACTTACATTGTTTGTGTACACAGTCGTTTTCTTTTCTCTTGTATATTGGCTAAGCTTAAATCCTTCTAAACTAGTAGATCGTATCGGTAATATATTAACACCTATTTTATTATTTTCTATTTTCTTATTATTTGTAAAAAGTGTGTTTACGCCACTTGGCCCGTCAGGTCCAGCTATGCAAGACTATGTAACTTCCCCTACTTTCAAAGGATTTATGGAAGGATATTTAACAATGGATACGATTTCTGCACTTGCATTTGGAATTATTGTTGTAAACGCCATTCGCTCAAAAGGTGTAGAAGATCGAAAAACGGTTGCAATCGCAACAACAAAAGCAGGCCTTATTGCCGCTATCGGACTCATCCTTGTATATGTTGCACTCGGTTGGTTAGGTGTAACGAGCGTTTCACTTGGATATGCAAAAAATGGTGGTCAATTACTTACAGTGATTGTTCAACAACTATTCGGTCCATATGGTCTTTCTTTATTAGCTATTATTGTAACGCTTGCTTGTTTGACAACATGCGTAGGACTCGTCTCAGCATGTAGCCAATATTTTTCAACATTATTAGTAAAATTTTCATACAAAAATTTCGCTAGAGGCATTTGTGTAGCCGGGCTTCTCGTAGCCAACTTAGGATTAACAAAAATTATCGCAATCTCTATACCGATTTTACTTGTTGTATATCCAATCGCAATTGTCCTTGTACTCCTTTCACTCCTTCATAAATTTTTTGGCGGTTATCGCTCAGTTTATGTTGGCACTTTAGTCGGCGCCGGAGTAGTAAGTGTGTTTGATGGTTTAAAGCAAGGAAATGTTTCCGTTTCATTTATTACTTCTTACTTTGAATGGATTCCATTATATACAGAAGGCATCGGTTGGCTATTACCATCATGTTTAGGAGCAATAATTGGTCTTATTGTCGCAAAACAAAAAAACGCAAAACTAGTTCCATCGGTAGAAAATACCTCTGAATCGAAAGTATCCTAAACCATCAAGGTAAGGGGATATATCATTTCAAACAAAATAAATCCAATCCTAATGAGTTAGGTGGAATCCATCTATCATAAGTATATAGCTCATTCGTAAGCCTTTAGATTGTTGAAATCATGAGTTATGCCCCTTGGAAAAGGTACCTTGCAGCAAAGGTACCTTTTCTTTGTACATTTGTATTTTGAAAGTATAACTAAAAGATTTTCATATAGAGGATGTAAAAAATTTTTACTTTAGATAATCATACTTAAAAAAGAGCTTCAACAAAATACACACATACTTCGTTGAAGCTCCTTTCTATTTTATAAGTTGATGTCTAAATGCATAAATAACTGCTTGTGTTCGATCGCTGACATTCAATTTATTTAAAATGTTACTTACATGCGTTTTCACAGTTTTCAGTGCTATAAACAGCTCATCTGCAATTTCTTGATTACTTTTTCCTTCTGCAATTAATAATAAAATTTCAAACTCTCTTTCTGTTAAATCGTCATGTAATGGTTGTTCCTTCTTTTGGCGCATCCGAGACATCATTTTCCCGGTCACTTTTGGTTCCAACACCGTTTCCCCATCATAAGTTGCTCGCACCGCATCTGCGATATCACTTGCTCGTGACGTTTTTAATAAATAACTCGTTGCCCCCGCCTCGATAACAGGATATAACTTTTCATCATCTAAAAAGCTCGTTACGACCACAATTTTTGCTTCCGGCCATTCCTTAATAATCGCACGCGTCGCCTCCACTCCATCCATTTCATCCATAACAAGATCCATTAAGATGATATCTGGTTTTAATTGTAATGCTAGCTCTGAACCTTTTCTGCCATTTTCCGCTTCCCCAACTACTTCAATATCTGGTTGTGTTGATAAGTAAGCAGATACTCCCATGCGAACCATTTCATGATCATCAACTAGTAATACTTTAATCATCATTCTCCCCCTCTCTCTATCATAATTGGCACTTTCACTTCAATTTGTGCTCCTTTATTTGGGAAACTAAGTACTTTTAACGTCCCTCCAATTTCATGAACACGTTCCTGCATAGATTGTAATCCATATGATCCTGCTTTATTTACTCCAACTCCAACTTCAAACCCAACACCATCATCAATTATTTTCAAAATGGCATATTGATCAATTTGACGAAGGCGTACTTCTATTTTCTTTGCCTTTGCATGTCGCAGTGTGTTAGACAATGCTTCTTGTAAAATACGAAATAGATGATCTTCGACACCTTTTTTTAACTGAATGGATTCAACGAACCATTCGATTTTCATATGCTGTTTTCTAGACAGCTCTGTTAATAGTTCCTCTATACCTTCTGTGAGTTTTTTTCCTTCCAATTGTACAGGACGTAAATGAAGAAGCAATGCTCTCATTTCGGATTGCGCATTCACGACCATGTTCTCTACAAGCTTCAATTGTTTTTTTGTTGTTTCTGGAAATTGATCTACTTGCTCATTAATTGCTGACATCATCATAGACATTGCAAAAAGCTGCTGACTTACAGAATCATGCAGTTCTCTTGCCAAGCGATGTCTTTCTTGAGAAATAGCTTCTTGCTTCATTTCTTCATTCCAATGGGCTCGTTCATTTGTTACCTTTTGAAATAATCCAGCTTGTTCTTCTAATCTTCGAGTAAGTGTCATAACTTTTCGCTCTATTTCATGAAATTCGTCTTCTGCCGTAAACGAAACATCTTTCGGAAAGTTCCCTCGCTCTACTTCAAATAAGAAAGTATTCAAACCTTGAATACGCTGCTTTACATAATAGCCAATCGCATATCCTACAATGCCTCCAATAAGAAGACTTGTACTCATGATTAACAAACCAACAGGAACAGAGGCGATGGATTCTTTCCATAGGAAATCATATATATCTTGCTTGCTTTTCCACATATAGATAATAGTACAAATGAGTGCAATACTAATGGAAGATAGCATAGAATAACGAATGTACATCCATGAAATATTTCCTTGTTTTTTCATCATACTTTCCTCACTTCCGTATCTCCTACAACAAGCGAAGAAATAATTTTAATACGACGAGGAGCTTCTCTATACTGCTCTGTTTTAAATGTAACATTTCGGTTCAAACCTGTTTCTTCATGCCCTGGCAGTAATACTCTCCCAACAATAACCGAATGATTTAAAGATAATTCAATGTCATATGGAACGTACAATCTAATATTTCCGATTACCCCACGAATAACAATGACGGTTTCTCCTTCTGGAATCATAGCCGTTGTTAAGTCCATTTCAACATCACAGACTCCATATTGAACATTAATATCTTCTAGTTCATAAATATGATCCATCATTCGTACGTTTCCTATCATCATATTTTTCAAATATGGTTCAGAACGATAGATTGGTTTATCCTCATCAATATATCCTTTCTCCTTAATCTGAACTTGAATAACTTGCTGTTTCTGCTGCCCTTGAATCAGTCGATAACCGATCAATGCGAAACAAGCGAATACAACAAGTACGAAAGCCGCTGATGAAAATAGAAAAAATAAAAATACAAGTCCTCCAATAAATAAAAACACATTACCTCTCACATAACGATTCTTCTTTCGATAATGTCTTCCAAACATAATCATAATAAAGGCAAAAATGAGACCTCCTGGTTCAAAGCGTCCAGAAATCATATCGATAAAAAGACCAAATCCAAATATAATGAGGAGCATCCCCACAAATTGTGTTTTTGAAAATTGTTGCTTCATTTCAGCTCCCCCCTTCTCATTACATATAAAGTGAAACTTGAATCAGTGGGGGGCTTCATCCCCCACTGATTATGAGCCCTCACCAATCAGGCTACCCGTTACTGCGAGATAAATAGAAGAAAAAGGTATTGCTTACCAACACCTTTTCTTCTATCACTATATCATATGCTCGTTTTATAATATACTACAATTATTTTATCCCTTCTTTGTTTAAAGATACTTCATTTTTATCTTTCATTTCGCGCTCCAGTTTAGCAATTTTCATATCAAAAGTATCACGTTCATACCCTTCATTTATGCGAAGTTCTAAATCACGAATATGATCTTCTATTTCTTCAAATCGTAAAAACGGATTGCTTTCATCCATTTTATGAAGCGCTGTATTCATACGACGATTCGCATGCGCCATATTCTCACGCGCCATCAGTTGCATACGCTTTGCATTCATTTCTTTTAATTTATTTTTCATTTCAGAAAGGCGACGTTCTAATTCGTCAATTTGTTCGATAACACCTGCATACATTTCTTCTAAACGAGCCACTTGTCCTTCATAATATGCGACTTCTTCTAAAGCACGCTCATGTAGTTGCAGTTCTCCTGCTTCTTGTGCAATAATGGCTTGCTTAGATCTCTTATTTACGAAATAACGTGCCTCTTCAAGCTCACGAGCAAAGTTCGTTTTTAACGTTTTATGACGCTCAATTAACTTTTCAATTTTTGTTATTTCACGTTCACTATCACGTAAATATTGGTTTAACATAGCAATTGGGTTTTTTCTTTCTTTTTCATCTAATACATTATGAAGATCTGCTAAAATCGCATCGCGTACACGGCCAAATAAAGATTGTTTCATCCTAATCTTCCTCTCTTCTATTTTATCAGTTAAATTCGTTTATACTAGTTTTTCATTAACTTATTCCACTCATCTTCAAAGTTGCTATATCTTGTAGAACTCCCTGAAGTAGAATCCATTACTACATCTTTTTCCTTTTTCCACTCACGGTATCCGTAATATAAAACTACCAAGGCTACAATACCAATTAATGCAGGAGAATGTGAAAGAGCAATTGATAGACCGATTAAACCAACAATCCCCCAAGCTAACTTTCCAAAAAATGATTGTGCTCGCACAAATGATTTATAGCTCCAGTACACAATTCCCGCTCCAATGGCAAATCCTATCATACCACCAAGGCTACCAAGAGCAATTAAAGCCAAAATACCGGCTGCAATGAACGCTAGAAATTGTTTCATCTTGTGCTCGCCTCCCTTCGATTTGATACTCTTATCTTAACTATTTTTTTGATTTTCCATAACGAGCTTAAGAACCGTTTTCATCTCAGACTTAAGACTGAGACACAATCAGTCTTTTGCCAACTTCCCCTTCACGAATCGAACTTTTATAAGCATATTTTCACCTAATGTCGTTGCTTTCGTGAAATTTTGAGACAGAGGTTAATACAGATAAAAAAAATGAGAGAAGATGTAAAGGACGACTTTACAAATCATAAAAAAGAGAAATACAACCACTAAAAAGGACGTATAAACGATAAAAAGACGCTCAAAATCACTTTTATGAGCGTCTTTTTTGCCTTATTCTAATAAAAAATTAGGCTGTTTTATGAAATTGTCCTTTTTCCTCGACTTTTGAAAATCTCGGAAAATCAATTAAGATTGAGACTACACCACATAGTCCAACTAAAATTGGATAAAATGCATACGGCAATAGTTCAACTGGTGATAAAGCCGCAAATCCTGCTGCTGTTAACATCTGCGCTCCGTATGGAACTAGCCCTTGAACACAACACGAGAACACATCTAGTACACTCGCCGATTTTCGTGGATCAATTTCATATTGATCTGCAATATTTTTTGCAAGAGGACCAGTGAATATAATCGAAATTGTGTTATTCGCTGTGCATATATTCGTCATGCTTACTAATCCAGCAATTCCAAATTCCGCACCTTTTTTCGAACGGATATTACGCGTTAATGTATTCATTAAATATTGAATACCACCATTATATTGAATGATTTCAACCATTCCACCAATTAAAATTGCCAATAGTACGAGTTCCATCATTCCATTCATCCCTGTTGCAGCACTTTTAAAGAAGCTAGCTAACGTATAACTCCCATCTAAAAAACCAATGATACCAGATAAAATGGTTCCACCTGTTAATACAACGAGTACATTCCATCCAAGTAGCGCTGTAACAAGCACCCCTGCATACGGCAATATTTTCATCCAATCAAATGCATGTGTCTTTATTTCTGTATGATTTCCTAAAGTAAGAACAACTAATAATATAACGGTAATCATAGCAGCGGGTAAAACAATTAAAAAGTTCGTTTTAAACTTATCTTTCATTTCTGTCCCTTGTGAACGAACAGCTGCGATTGTTGTATCAGAAATAAATGATAAATTATCTCCAAACATAGCCCCACCTACAACTGTTGCCATCGCTAACGCAATTGAAATATCTGTTTGTTGACTGATCCCTACAGCAATCGGCGCTAATGCTGCAATTGTTCCCATTGAAGTTCCCATTGCTAATGAAATAAATGCACCGATCACGAAAATGCCAGCTATAATAAATCCTTGTGGCAAAACAGCTAAAGCTAAATTAACTGTAGAGTCCACTCCTCCCATTCCCTTTGCTGTTTCTGAAAAAGCACCAGCAAGTACAAATATTAATACCATAATCATAATGTCTGGATTCCCAGCTCCTTTAGCGAAGCGTTCTACTTTCGCTGTAAAACTCTCTTTCCGATTCATCGCTAAAGCAACTCCTACCGCAATTAGTATCGCTACTAAAATCGGCAATTTATAAAAATCACCTGTAATGATTCCAGAACCAATAAATAGTACTAAAAATATTCCAAGTGGCAATAAAGCAAAAATATTTCCTCTCGTTTCCTTCACCATATCATCTCTCCCTAGTTTTAAACCTTTTCTACTGAATAACAAAAGACCTCTTCCAAGAAGAAGAGGTCTTATACATCTATAAGAAACACTCTTCTCATCTTTCAAGCACATGCTTGCTGGATTTGGCACAGCACTCCAAAATCGAGTCCGCTGCCGAGGCATCATAGGGCCAGTCCCTCCGCCTCTCTTTATAAGAAGGTTTCATATTTTTATTTGTAATAATGTCTTTCCTAACTTTACTCGCTTATAAATCAAAAGTCAATTATTATTTTTATAGAAATAATCGGTATTTTTCTTCTTATTCATATAATGCGACGAATATACCAATCATTATACATAAAAAATGATCATTTCAATGTTTCTATTTCACGTTTTAAAATAGAAATCCATGGAAATTCTTCTTTTTCGATTCTCTCCATAACCCACCTTGCTATATCCCACGCTTCATTATATTCGTCTCTGGAAATGGTTTCTTCTGCATAAGCCGCTTCCAACTCACCTTCATCTAATAAATATATTTTCCCATCTGGAAATAATACGACATCCAAATATAGATCATCAAAATATGGCAAGCCATTCTCATCTATTTCGAACTCTTTAGCAATATCAATATAATACTGTACTATATTTTTTTGTTCATCTAACATAGCTGTAATAACAAATTTTTTACCTTTTATAAAATACTGCACCCATGTATAGCCATCATTTACAATACAAATTTCACTATGATCATACTGCTTATAACTAGGTTCCTTTACTTTTATCACATGCAAAATTCCTAACATACCTTGCTCACATTCCCGCACTTCATACGTTTTCTGTAACAATCTTTTCCACGAAGCACCATTTCCATATTTTCTCTTCATTATACATCCCACTCCTTTCCAATATAGAAAAGCTCCCACATATTGATGCGAGAGCTTTTTCAATCGTTATTACGCTACTTGTTTTCCAGATATCTCTTTCAAATAAGCTTGTCCTTTTATATCATCATATTGTCCTTCCCATTTAGACATAACAACAGCTGCTAAAGAGTTTCCAACAACGTTAACTGCTGTACGTGCCATATCTAAAATACGGTCAATACCTGCGATAAACGCTAAACCTTCTGCCGGAATTCCAACTGTACCTAACGTTGCTAATAGTACAACGAATGATACACCTGGTACCCCTGCAATCCCTTTTGATGTTAACATTAATACAAGTAACAATGTAATTTGCTGTGTAATCGATAAATCAATACCATACATTTGTGCTAAGAAAATTGCAGCAATCGCTTGGTATAGCGTTGATCCATCTAGATTAAATGAATAACCAGTTGGAATAACGAAAGATGAAATCGCCTTTGGACAGCCGAATTTCTCCATCTTCTCCATAATTTTTGGCAAAACTGTTTCTGAGCTCGCTGTAGAATACGCTAAAATAAGCTCATCTTTTAAAATTTTAAAGAACTGAAATATGTTAATTCCAAAGATTTTCGCTGTAAGTCCTAGTACGACAACAACAAAGAAAATCATCGATCCATACACAACAATCACTAACTTCCCTAGTGGGATTAATGATGCTAGACCAAATTTAGAAACGGTCACACCAATTAAAGCAAATACCCCAAATGGTGCAAACTTCATTACTTGGTTTGTAACATAAAACATTGCATCTGCTACCCCTTGGAAAAATTGCAGAACCGGTTTTCCTCTTTCACCAATCGCTGCAATCCCTAAACCAAATAATACAGAGAAGAAAATAATAGCAAGCATATCACCTTTTGCCAGTGATTCTATAATATTTGTCGGAACAATGTTTACAAATGTATCCGCAAATGAATGACTCTGTACTTGCTCAGTTGTAGCTGTATATTTTGAAATATCTGTTTTTGTTAATTCATTCATATTAATACCTTTTCCTGGTTGGAAAATATTCGCTACCAGCAAGCCGACAACAATCGCAATTGTTGTAATAATCTCAAAATAAATAATTGTTTTTCCGCCTAATCGACCTAGCTTTTTCACATCTCCAACACCTGCAACCCCAACAACGATGCTCGCTACAACGATTGGTACAACAATCATCTTAATTAATCGAATAAAAATATCACCAATTGGTTGTAAAAACTTTGCTACCTCTGGATTGCCATAAAAAATCGCCCCAACTGCAATACCGAGTGCAAGCCCTATTAATATTTGCCATGCAAGTCCAATCCTCTTCATACTTGCTGCCAACCCCCTTCTTAGATGCTATAACTCTATTTTTCTATGAAATAAAGAAATTAAGAGTATTACATATAATTCGACAATTCACTACATTTGTCTCCCTTTAAAATGATAAATCATAAAATGAAATCTGACAACAAAATAAGTTTTCCTGAATACAAATATTTTTCTTGACAAAAATAAAACCCATGTAAGAAAACCTAACATAAGAATACTCCCTCCTTTGATTTATTAGCGTTTTTCTGTTGCACCTTCTTTTTATGCATATAACAGAAAAATGAATATTTACCATTTTTCATTTTTTTATTGAAGTAGGAAAGAAAAGGATTACAAGACATATAAATAACTAACTTCGACAATATTCAGCAATTTTATAAAATTTTCTTTACATTATGATTACAACAATAGACAGCATTCTTCTTCTTATATACAATCATAGATGGGAAAGGAGCTAGACAACTCATGAATAAGAAATTTGCAGCTTTTAGCGTTTTAGCAGTGGGAACTCTTTTTGTTTCTCCGTTACTTTCACCAGTACACGCAGAAACAAGTCAAGATAAACTGTCCAATATTCAATCAGAATTAGAAGGTAAACAACAAGAACTACAAAATAAGTCAGCTGAAAAAGAACAAATGGAGAAAGAAATACAAGAATTACAAAAGAAGATTGATGAATTAACAATTTCCATTAATAAAAATGAAGCTGATTTAAACGATACAAAAAAAGAAATTACTAAAACACAGCAACTTATTGATGAGAAAAAGAAACATATTGAGCAACTACAAAAGAATATTGATACACGTCAAGAAGTGATTAAACAACGTTTACAATCGATGCAAGAAAAACCGCGAACAAATATTATAACTGAAGTTTTAACAAGTTCAAATAACCTCGCAGATCTCGTTGATAATATGTATTCCGTTAGTTTAATTTTAAATAATGATACTGATATCGTAAAAAAACAAACACAAGATCGGGAAACTGTAAAAAACGAAAAAGAAGCTGTTGAAAAGAAAGAACAGCAACTAAAAGAAGCTGAACAAAAATTACAGCAAAAACAACAAGAATTACAAACAAACCAACAACAACAACAAAGTCTCATTAATGATTTACATATAAAAGTATCACAAGTAGATTCAGAGATTGAGAGTTTAGAAGAATCGAAAAATATTTTAGAGAATCAGCGCCAAGCTGTTCAAAAAGCAATGGAAGAAGAGAAACGTGCAGAAGAGGCGCGTAAGGCAGAAGAAGCAAAAAAACAAGCAGCCGCTTCAACGGAAGCTACCTCAGTACCACATGATACAAATGTAGGCGGATTTATTAAACCAGCTGCTGGCTCAAAGACCTCTGGATTTGGTTCTCGTTCTTTAGGGAATCACTTCGGTATCGACATTGCAGCCTCTGGTACAGTTCCCATTATTGCCGCTGCCGATGGTGTTGTGATTCGCTCTGAGATGTCTTCTAGTTACGGAAATGTTGTATACTTATCTCACCGAATAAATGGGAAAACATATACAACTGTATATGCGCATATGAGCAGCCGTTCTGTCTCAAACGGACAAACTGTTAAACAAGGACAACAATTAGGATTTATGGGAAATACAGGACAATCTTTCGGTCAACATTTGCATTTCGAACTTCATATTGGCGAATGGAATGTAGGAAAAACAAACGCAGTAGACCCTTCTCCTTATATCGGACTATAAAAAACTCGGTACATACCGAGTTTTTTATTTCTTTAATATCTTGTAGGCATTTTCCATAGACTAAAATAATAGTCCAATTCATCTAGGAGGATTTGATTATGAATAAAGAAAAATTACAAAACGAGCTACAAGAAGCACAAGAAACTTATATAGGACGCCTCTTTACTCTCGGGGGTTCGATACTTTTTTAATCGGATTATTTATAGCTGCCGCCGTTACTCACAAAGCCTATAACCGTTCATTAGACAAACAAGCACCAAACTCATAATCAATAGGCGATGGAAAAGCACCTACTGAATTAAAGTTTTACTTTGTTTTATAACATTTTAAATATACCAATTGCATTTAAAAATACAATGATAACTGTTACTGGGATAATGTAACGAAGTAAGAAAAACCAAATGTTAAATAATGTTTTCCCTCTTGTTTCCGTAACTTCTAATTCTTTCATCAGTAAATCTTTACGCATTTTATTTGGCACAAATAGCGAAATAGCTAATACACCTAATGGAAGCAAAATATTGCTAACTGCAAAGTCAACTAAATCAAAAAATGTCTTTCCAAATATCTTAACGTCACTCATAATCCCAAATGATAATGCAGATGGAATTCCAGCAGCAAAAATAAGTAAACCAATGATGAAAGATACAGAAGGACGTTTCTTTACATGATCTTTCGCTGTAGAAGCAACAACAATTTCAAGCATTGAAATAGCTGAAGTTAATGTGGCAAAGAAAAATAAGATCAAAAACATAATAAAGAAAAATTGTCCAAACGGTATTTTGGCAAATACAGCCGGAAGAATAATAAATAATAATCCTGGTCCTTCTGTCGGTTTAACTCCTAATGCAAAGATAGCTGGAAAAATAGCTAAACCGGCAAGCACTGTAATAAATACCGTTAAACTTACAATCGATGTTGCTGATTTCGCTAAATGTTCTTCTTTCTTTAAATACGAACTATACGTAACCATGACAGATGCGCCCACTGTTAACGAAAAGAAAGATTGTCCCATTGCATATAGAATCGTATCTGCCGTTAGCTTTGAAAAATCTGGTTTTAAGAAAAATTCGACCCCAGCAAAAGCACCATCCAGCGTAAGCGCACGAATAATAATCGTAACAAATAAAATAAATAAGAGGGGCATCATATATTTACTTGCCTTTTCAATCCCTTTCTCCACCCCTTTACTCACAACGAAAATAGTGCAAAGCATGAAGAGAAGTTGTGCTCCAACTGCACTTGTAGGATTCGAAATTGTTGCTCCAAACACTTCACCATAGTTTACTCCTTCCTCCCAAAAAGTACCTGTCACACTAAAATATAAATATAGTAAAATCCAACCGCCTACAACACTATAAAAAGATAGAACACTAAAACAAGTGACAACTCCTATGCGGCCGATCCATGGATATAACTTACTATTTGGTACTAATACTTTATAAGCTGTCACAGCTTCTTTTTGTGTACTACGTCCAATGACAAATTCCGCTAATAAAAGAGGCATACCAATAAATAATGTTAACAGCAAAAAGACTAAGAAAAACGCGCCGCCCCCTCCATTACCTGCCACATACGGAAACTTCCATATTGCTCCAAGTCCTACTGCGGCCCCAGCAGCTGCGAGTACAAAACCAATTTTCGACGTCCATTGTTGTTTGTCTTTCATCATATATTCTCCTTTTCTGAATTTTCTTACTTTTGTAAATTATACCCTTTCATTTCATACTCGCGCACCCCCTTTTTAAAATAAAAAAGTCCTCCACACGCTGCTATGCATGTAGAGGACGATATATGTAATGGAATACCGTGGTACCACCTCAATTGGATTAAGAAAATCCCACTTCTTTCAGGTACAGGAAACATCCGATACCCTATCCTTTTAACGGCGGAACCCGGGCTGCCTACTCAATTGTTCAGCATACCTCTCGCAAGCCCATTCTGTATATTTTATCGCACCGGGCTCACACCTTATCCCCAGCTCTCTGAACGCCTCAAATATACATACTCTTCTTGCTCATCGATTTCATATTTTAAAGATACTTGTGATTATAAATCATACGATTCTGTTTGTAAAGTACGATTCATGTTCTATCCTACTTGACTCTTTTTCTCTAATGCTTGTAAAAATACTTCTCGTTCTGTTTCTTTTTGAAGGTATATAGGCTTTAGCACTTCTTGTAGCATTCTATTTTGCTCCCGTTTTTCCAATTGTAATTCTTTCACTTTTCTTCTTACTTCATATAGAAACTCGAGATATGTTTCATAGATTTCACCGTATTTATGCGCAATTTCATCGCGAATTTTCTTCGCAAGCTTCGGACTTGCTCCTCCTGTAGAAACAGCTATATTAAGCTTGCCACGATGAATGGTAGATGGAAAATGAACGTTTCCCTTTTCTGGATTTGTAATCACATTTACCAATTGATTTGTCCCAGCATCCTTTTCAATTCTTTCATTTAAGAACGGATCGCTAGTGGCTGCCACTACTAAAAAAGCCCCTTCTAAATCGCCATTTTCATACTCTTTTTGATACCAGCGGATTTTTTTCGATTCGACAAGTTTCACTAAGCTTGCATCTAATTTAGGACTCACAACAATAATATTTGCTCCTTGGTTTAATAGCGGTATAATTTTAAATCCAGCAACCTTCCCGCCCCCAATAACAACAACGCGCTTATTTTCAATTCGAACTGTAAGTGGATACATATTGATCGCTCCTTAATAGCCGTTCTGTCTTTTGAATTAGCATATTTCGAACTGTAGGATTCTTTCCTAAGTACGGACTTATATGTATATCCGCATTTTGATATTTACTTACTTCTTGTTCAATATGTTTCATTAACAGTCCTGTAAATAATAAATAAGGCAAAACGACGATATGCTTTTCTTTTCTTTCTATTATTTCTTGTAATTTATCTTCAAATCTTGGCTCTGTTGCAGCTAAATAGCATACTTCCACCGTTTTCACATTCTTCTGCTGCTGAAATAAAAACGCAATCTCCCTCATATTCTCTACTATTTCTGGCTCACTACTTCCCCTTGCTACTAGTAAAAGCGTTGCTTCTTCCTGATATTCTTCCAAACCACTTTCTTTATAAGCGGCTAAAATAAGCGAATCAGATACTCCAAATGCATCACCATATACAATTTCAAGATTCTCATATTTATTTTTTATTTTTTGTAATTCATATGGAATATCTTTTTTTACATGTCCTGCTGCTAATAGAAAAACTGGTATGACAATAATTTTTGTTGCTCCTCTTTTTATACAAGCAGCAATTCCCTCTTCAATGGATGGACTTGCCAACTCTAAAAAGCAAACTTCTTGAACAGACGCATGAATGTGACTCATACAAGAAGTAACGAACTGTATCGCCTCTTCTTTCGCAGCTTTTAATCTACTTCCATGACATATATACAGCACTGCTTTCATTTTACAATACTCCGCTTACTGAATATGCTACTTCTGTTTGCTGTTCAAACCAGTGAATCTTTTCCCTAAAACGAACGACTTCTCCAATGACAATCATACTCGGATTTTGAATATTTTCAATTTCCGCGATAGAAACGATTGTCCCTAACGTTCCTACAACCGTACGCTGTGACGAAGTAGTCCCCCATTCAATAATAGCAGCCGGTGTCTCTGCTTCTTTCCCATATTGCAAAAGTTTCTCACATATATACGGAAGATTACTAACTCCCATATATACCGCTAATGTATCGACACCTTCTGCTAAATTTCTCCATTTTATTTCTTCCTCTGTCCCTTCTTTGCGATGACCTGTTACAACAGCAAAACTGGCACTTACTTCTCTATGCGTAACAGGAATACCTGCATACGCAGAAGCTGCTATTCCTGCTGTAATGCCAGGAACAATTTCAAAAGGAATACCATGTTTTGCTAACACTTCTGCTTCCTCACCACCTCGGCCAAATACAAACGGATCCCCTCCTTTTAGCCTTGTTACAACCTTTCCTTTTTTCGCATATTTCACTAAAAACGTATGGATTATTTCTTGCTTCATCGTATGGTAGTTTGGTAATTTCCCACAATAAATTAGGTCTGCATCTGGTTTTGCATAAGAAAGTAATTCTTTATTCACAAGCCGGTCATATAAAATGACATCCGCTTGTTCAATGCACTTTACTCCCTTAATTGAGATTAATTCTGGATCTCCTGGTCCCGCACCCACAATATATACTTTGCCCATCCTCTCTCCTCATTTCTCCTAGTTAAAGTGAAACTTCCATTCTATGAATGGAAGTTTCCATTATTGTTTATTTCGTACTACAAAGTCTCTTGTTCATCAATCACAAACGCTGCACCTTTTCGAATCTTCTTTTTTTCATATAGAGAAATTTCTTTCACTTCTGGCAAAGGTAAGAAATATTTTTCTAATTCGACTTCAACAAGTCGAAATGCTTGTTCTTCACTTTGCGCAACGACAACTACAGGCACAACACCATTTACTAAAACAGCTTCAAAACGATATAAATCCATACGTTAGCCCCCCCCTATGATGCAATTCCTTCTTCTATAATGGTATTGAATGCCTCTTGTAAATTTTCAATCCCTACACGACCTACAAACTCATAGAATGTTTCAGCTGGCAATTTATGCTCTTTAAAATAAGTTAAAAATGCCACCAGTACATTTGAAAGATCTTCTCCATCAATTTTCCCTTTTAATTTTTGATTATAGGCACCACCTTCAAGCAACGTTCCACCTACATATATTTCAAAGGCTTCAACAATCCCTTTTTCTTTCGTTTTAAGCTTTACACCTTGTAATCCAATATCTGCAATTTGCCGTTGCCCGCATGAATTCGGACAGCCTACCATATGGATTCGAACAGGAACATCTAATGCAAGTTGCGTATCTAAATAATCTGCAATTTGCCGTAACCTTTCTTTCGTTTCCACTAATGCTAGATTACAATATTCAATTCCCGTACATGATACAGCATAACCGATGAAAGATTTTGGACTTGCTGATATGGATTCAAACAATGGTTCTTTTAATAGACTTTCTACATTTTCTTCTGGTACATTGGGAATAATGAAGTTTTGTGAATTACATGTACGAATTTCTCCATTTCCATACTGCTTAGCAATTCTTGCAATTTCAAAGAACTCCTCCGAATGTAACCGCCCAACAGGCACATTAAAGCCTACATATGATAGATTTTCCTGCTTTTGTTTATGCACACCATAAAAATAACCGGCATTCCATCCTTTTAGAGCACTCTCTCCCTTTTCATATAAAGGGCCTGTATATTCTAGTAATGTTTCTTTAAATTTTTCCGGCCCCCAATCTGCTACTAAAAATTTCAAACGAGCCAAATGGCGTTTTTCACGATATCCAAAATCCCGAAAGATAGTCGCAATAGCAATCGCTACGTCCTTCACCTGCTGAGGGCGAACAAAGAGATCGAGTTCTTGTGCTAAATAAGGACGCGCTGATAATCCACCACCAACTCGCACGTGAAACCCTTCGACTATATTTCCATCTATTTCTTTCCGCGCTGGTACAAAAGCTGCACAATTAATTTCAGCATTTGCTGCATTATATACATTAGCACTAATAGACATTTTAAATTTCCGTGGTAAATTCGAAAAATCCTCATTATGTTGAAAGAACTCGTATATGTCTTTTACAATTGGCGCTGTATCAAAGAGCTCATCACGATCAATACCAGCAAGCGGATTTCCGATAATATTTCTTGTAATATCTCCGCACGCTCCTGCTGTTGATAATCCTACGCTTTCTAAACGCTTAAAAATATCCGGTATTTGTTCAATTTGTAACCAATGAAATTGAATTGCCTGTCTTGTCGTAATATCGAGAACATCACGGCCATAGTCTTCTGCAATAGAAGCTAATACTTCCACTTGTTCATTCGTTAAAATACCAGAAGGGATATTAACACGCATCATAAAGTACCCTGCCTCTTTTGGACGTTGCAAGTATAACCCCGCCCATTTAAAGGAATCCCATTCTTCTTTCGGAATAGATGCGAAGCCGTTTTCAGCATAATACGGAATCTCTTTAAAAATCTCCAAACCATCTTTCTCTAGTTTCTTTTTCTCTGTCCTATTTAATTTCTCATTGCTTGCCCATACTTTTTCATAACTCATAATCTATCCCCCTATATGAAGCTACGTTCTTGTAAATAATGAATGATTTGTTCCGCACACTCTTCAATGGAATAACGGTTTGTTTCCACAGTTAATTCCGCTTTTTCCGGTTCTTCGTATGGAGAATCAATGCCCGTAAACAGCTTAATCTCCCCTTGTCTCGCTTTCTCATATAACCCTTTCGGATCTCGTTTCTCACACTCTTCGATTGGACATTTCACAAACACTTCGATAAATTCATCTTTCTCAAAAATATCTCGCACTTGCTGGCGATCTGCTCGAAAAGGTGAGATAAAAGCTGTAAGCACAATCGTTCCTTGGTCAACAAATAATTTTGAAACCTCACCAATACGGCGAATATTTTCTGCGCGATCTCTTTCAGAAAAACTTAAATCTTTATTCAAACCGTACCGAATATTATCCCCATCCAATACATAATTCCCTATGTTTCTATCAAATAATTTTCTAGCAACTGCATTTGCTACCGTTGACTTTCCTGAAGCTGATAGCCCCGTAAACCAAATGACAAAACTATGGTGCCCATTCCTCTTTCTTCTCTCCTCTTTCGAAACAGAAGCTGTATGCCACGTAATATTTGTGTCCATGCTATTCTCTCCTTATTCTGTTACCGTGCTTTTTGTAAACCACGAATTAATACTTCAATGACTTCCTTCCGGCTAAACGTACTTGGCGGAACGTCACCATCCCTTAGCATTTCTCTTACTTTCGTCCCCGATAAAATGACATGATCTTCTTTTCCATGCGGACATGTTTTTGTTGAAGCCATCGCCTCGCATTTCTTGCAGTAAAAGCTATGTTCAAAAAAGAGTGGCGTAATTCCTAGCTCTTCTACTGTGAAAAGTTTAAAAATCTCCTGCGCTTCGTACGTACCATAATAATTTCCTACTCCAGCATGATCGCGTCCTACAATGAAATGCGTACATCCAAAGTTTCGCCTAACTAATGCATGAAATATTGCCTCCCTCGGTCCTGCATAACGCATTGCGGCAGGAAACACTCCTAAGAAAACACGATCGTTTGGATAATAATGTTTCAAAAGCACTTCATAACTTTCCATTCTTACATCCGCTGGAATATCATCTGATTTCGTTTCTCCAACAAGCGGATTCAAAAACAAACCATCTACAATTTCAAGTGCTGATTTTTGAATATACTCATGCGCTCGATGAACTGGATTTCTCGTTTGAAAACCGACGACTGTTTTCCAACCTCGCTTTTCAAAGATTTCACGCGTTTCACTTGGATCTAGATAATAAGAAGCAAACTTCTTATGCTCAACCCGCTTTACAATTGTAATTGCGCCTCCTACGTATACATTTGCACGTTCATATAATTTTTTCACTCCTGGATGAGCATCTTCAGTCGTTTTATATACAAATAATGCCTCTTTTTCCTTATTTGGCGTGAAAATATCTTCTATTTGAATGACCCCATATGTGACGCCATCTTTTACGAGCAGAGCTTCTTCTCCTACCTGTAATTGTTCTGCTTTTTCTTCTGTTACTGGAAGTGTAATTGGAATACTCCATATACTTCCATCTGTTAATCGCATGGTTTCTACAACAGATTGATACTCTTCTTCTCCTAGAAAACCGATAAGCGGACTATATCCTCCTGTTGCAAGCAGTTCCAAGTCACTTAAAGCGATGCTGTCTAGTTCAATTTCTTGTACAATATTTGCTGTATCATATGTTTCATCAATACGATTTACTAAAAAATTTGTTGCAGTCATGTTTCTATACTCCTTCTTTTCTCTATTTCAGATCACTAAAAACTTCATTGGTGATGAAGTCCACATTCCGTTTTCACCGATCCAGCCCACCGGCCATCCCTTGAACTTCCATATTTGCCTACAGGTAATGTACATTTCTCACAACCTATACTTGGATAACCAACGTCATGTAATGGGTTGTATGGCAAATTATGTTTATACACATAACGCCACACTTCTTTCCATGTCCAATGAATAAGCGGACAAATTTTAATCGATTGAAAGCGATGATCTTGATTTATAAATTTTGTATGCTTCCTCGTCTCAGATTGTTCCCTTCTTAATCCTGAAATCCATGCATTTTTATTCGCTAACAATTCTTCAAGAGGTAAAATTTTCCGAAGCTTACAACAAAGATTAGGATTATGTTCCCATAAATCTTTTCCATACTTATCCTCTTGTTCTTCGAGCGTCAGTCCGGGTTGTTTCTCAATAATATTCAACTTTGGAAATCGTTGACGCACTCGCTCAATTAACGCATACGTTTCGCAAAAATGAACATTTGTATCTAAAAAGACAACTTGAGCAAATGGATTTACTTCATTGATAAGATGTAAAAGAACCATCCCTTCTACCCCAAAGCTGCACGCATATACAATTTCATCATTATATTGTTTATACGCCCACTCTAATACAGCTAACGCCCCTTTCGTTTCATCTCTCTCAGAAAAAGACATACTGTCTTCTTCCCACGTTTCATATGTCAACATGTTTTTCCCCCTATAAAAAGCAAAAAGACGGTTTTAATCCAATAAAATAGATTAAAACCGCCTCTAGTTTTTCTAGTCAGCGCTTTTATTTCAAGCGTACCTTTTCACTTTTTTCTAATTGAATCACTTTCCCATCTTGCACAACAATTGTAATAGAACCATATTTCATATCAGCAAGCATCGCTTGAATCTTTTCAGCTACTTCATCAAAATGTCCACGCACTCCCACGAACAGTCCCCCCTTTTTATTCATAAAAAAATCTTTTCCATTTCGAAAAGACTGTTCGGTAATATATGTTACCTTATCTTTCAAAATGGATGCCATTTTGCTGGACTTAGCACCTTGCTACTGCTATGAGCAGGTTGCTGAGCTTCATAGGGCCAGTTCCCTCCGCTTCTCTTGATAAGCTTTGTAATTCGTATTGTATCATAATTCTGATTTTTTTCAATCCTAGTTTTCCGATATATTTTATATTTTTTATTTAAAAAAGGAATTGTTCCCTTTTGAACAACTCCTTTTTATTTTAAACGAGCTCGTTTATACGTATGCGATCGTTCCCAATTATATTTTCATACGACTCGCGTTCCACTACCACTTGAGATGTTCCATCTTTCGCAAATACAACGGCTGGCCTACGAATCCGATTATAATTATTTGCCATAGAATACCCGTATGCACCTGTACAAGACACCGCTAATAGATCTGAAGAGACTACTTGCGGAAGATAAACATCCCATATTAACATATCTCCGCTCTCACAACATTTCCCTGCAATTGAGACAACTTCTTCGTTTGCTACATTTGCACGGTTTGCAAGCATCGCTTCATAGCGTGCACCATATAATGCAGGCCTTAAATTATCTGTCATTCCCCCATCGACTGAAACATATTTACGAATACCAGGAATATTTTTTATTGCGCCTACTGTATAAATTGTTGTTCCTGCATCACCAACAATACTGCGACCAGGTTCAATCCATATTTCCGGAAGTGGATACTCACATGCTGTAAATCGCTCTCTTACCGCATCTGTTACAGCTTGCACATACGCCTCAAGAGTAAGTGGTGTATCCGATTCCGTATAACGAATACCAAATCCCCCCCCTACATTCAGCACCGAAATTGTATAACCTGTTTTTGTTTTTACTCCTTCTAAAAAATGATGTAATACTTCAATCGCACGAATAAAACCTGCTGTTTCAAAAATTTGCGAACCAATATGCGAATGTATACCTAACACATTATAATTTGTTTTTTCTAATGCACGTTCCATAGCGTGCAGTGCTTGCCCGTTTGAAACACCAAAACCAAATTTCGAATCATCTTGGCCTGTTGTAATATATTCATGTGTATGCGCCTCTACACCAGGTGTGACACGAATCAATATATTCACCATTTTTTTATACTGCTCCGCTAAATCATGTAATACTTCTAATTCAAAAAAGTTATCTACTACAAAACATCCAATATTTGCTTCTAGCGCCATTCTCATTTCTTCTTCTGTTTTATTATTCCCATGAAAATGAATGCGTGATGCTGGAAATCCTGCTTGTAAAGCGGTATATAACTCCCCGCCCGAAACAACATCTAAAGACATATTTTCCTCTAATGCTACTCGGCACATCTCCATGCACAAGAACGCTTTACTTGCATATGCTACTTGATAAGAGAACCCGCTTTTTTGAAAAGCATGGTGAAACGCACGACAATTTTCCCTAATTGCAGTTTCATCATATACATAAAGCGGTGTCCCATATCGTTTCGCCAACTGCGTTGTATCGCACCCTCCAATTTCTAAGTGTCCTTGTTCATTAATCCGGCTCGTGCCGTGTAAATACATGTAAATTCCTCCCTTATTTTCTCTAAAACTCATAACCCCAATCTTCTATTCATTGTCACGCTTTTAGATAAAGTAAAACTTTAATCAGTAGGAGTTCTTCCTCCCCTACTGATTGTGAGCCCTCACCAATCCCCCCTTATTCTTCTCGAAATCTTAAGGCGGGGGAGAATTATACAAGATAAAGAAAAAACGCGCGGAACAATGTTCACACGCGTTTCTTATTAGAAATTATACATATTGAAAAAATAAACAAGTTGTTATCTTCTCAAATAAGAAACCGCATCAACATCTCCAAATAGCTCTCCATAAAAATAAATCTTATGACAGTACTACATTTATTCAACATAGTCCCAATATATGAATAATGTGGTTATTCTTATATTTCGGCGACAGTCCCTTTCAGACTATAATCAACGATTCCACTCAATCTCCTATAGTTTACTCTTTCCTATCGCGGCCTCTACCTTTGAGAATAGATGAGGTAAGTCTATTTATTTGTCAAACATCTTATGTTGCTATTAACAATACCAAAGAGATAATTTATTTGTCAAACTATTTTTTACAATTTATTTTTGTATGATCTGATAAACGCTTTACCTCCACCTTTGTTACGTTCCACTCCCCTTCTTCATTATTAAAAGTGACGTTAACTTTCTCAAAAGGAGGCACTTTTTCTCCCCCTGTGCCTGGTTCATATTTCGTTACTTCAATGACTGCTTGAAATACATATGTACCGCTATAAAGTTTTTTTAAGCTAACGATTTTCGGGCAATCATACGGCTTTAATTTTCCATAATGCTTTTCCATTGCAGCGTTTATTTGTGGAAACAATACTGAGTAAAGAGCATCTTCCAGCAAAGGAGCATCGTATTGAGCCGCAGCTGATCTAGGAAAAGAACATACAATGCAGATACTACATAGTACGAAATAAATTATTTTTTTCATGATATCCTCCCATTCTCATGCAATGTTTGATTCCGTTCTTTGCATGATTGTCATTTCATTTTATTATCTCCCACTTCTCTTGTTCTAATCGATTCTCACAAAAAGCATCCACAATTCTTTTCTCTTCTCGTATAATGGTACACATAGTACAATAATCATAACCATATAAGGCTGTTCGTATATATAAAGTGAAGCTTCTACTTAGCAAAGTACAATTACAAGAACTGTCATAAACGTAGGAAAGGAGTATACTATATGCTGCAACACTTGTTTCCAAAATTACGATTTGCGCTTGTCGCAGTCGTTTTATTATGGACAAAAACATATATTGTGTACAAGCTAGCTTTCGATATTAAAATTGATAATTTCTTTGAAGAAATCATGCTCTTGTTCAACCCGCTAGCTTCTTTACTATTATTCTTTGGGTTTGCACTGCTTGCATCGAAATATCGAAATCGACTTATTATTGGAATCAGCTTTATTTTTTCCTTTATTTTATTTGGGAATGCAATGTTTTACGGGTTTTATAATGATTTTGTTACATTTCCTGTTTTATTCCAAACGAATAATATGGCTGATTTAGGAACAAGTATTAAAGAACTCTTTACGTATAAAACATTACTTTTATTTGCAGATGTAATCATCTTAATGTTTCTTTCACGTAAGTTTCCGAAGTTCTGCAATACAACACCGTTATCAAAAACAGAAAAGAGAACCTTTTTCGGTAGTATTACAGCTTTATTAGCATTACAGCTCATTGTATCTATCATTTATAAACCACAGTTGTTCTCAAGATCTTTTGATCGACAAACAGTCGTTAAAAATTTAGGATTATACACATATCATGTATTTGATATTACACTTCAATCGAAAAATTCTGCCGAGCGTGTATTTGCGAGCGGAGATGGCTTTTCTGAAATTAAAAACTATGTAGACACAAAAGATGCAGGATTTGATAAAGAATTGTTTGGTATCGCAAAAGGAAAAAATGTCATTTTAATTTCCATGGAGTCTACGCAAAATTTTGTTATTAACAAAAAAATTAACGGGAAAGAAATTACTCCGTTTTTAAATCGTTTCATCACAGATAGTTACTATTTTGATAACTTTTATCATCAAACTGGACAAGGTAAAACATCGGATGCAGAATTTATCGTTGAGAATTCACTTTATCCATTAGATCGTGGTTCTGTCTTCTTTACTCATGCGACAAATGAGTATACAGCAACTCCAGAACAACTAAAAAAATATGGTTATTATTCTGCTGTCTTCCATTCAAATGATAAAACATTTTGGAATCGTGACATCATGTATCCAGCGCTTGGATACGATCGTTATTTTCATTTAAATGATTATGTAGGAACGGAACAAATGTCTGTCGGTTGGGGATTAAAAGATAAGGAATTCTTTGAACAATCTATTTCAAAGTTAAAATCTTTACCGCAGCCTTTTTATACGAAATTTATTACTCTTACAAATCATTTTCCGTTTCTTTTAAATCCAGAAGACCAATATATTAGTGAATATCATTCTGAAAGCGGTGTTCTCAATCGTTATTTCCCAACCGTTCGTTATACGGATGAAGCTATTAAACTATTTATTAATCGTTTAAAAGAAGAAGGACTATATGATAATTCTATTATTGTCATTTATGGAGATCATTATGGCATTTCAGAAAATCATAATGCAGCAATGGCTCATTTCCTTGGAAGGGATGCTATCACACCTTTTGATTCTATGCAATTGCAACGTGTCCCACTCATTATTCATATACCAGGCCAAAAAGGAAAAGTAATTTCTAAAGTTTCAGGTCAGATTGATTTAAAACCAACTTTACTACATTTACTTGGTATAAAAACAAAGAAATCAATCGAATTTGGTACCGATTTATTTCTAAACAACACAAATCCACTTATGATTATGCGGGACGGTAGTTTTGTGACAAATGACTACATTTATACAAAAAATATATGCTACAAAAAAAGCACTGGTGAACCGACTGATCTCTCATTTTGTCAGCCATATCTTGAAAAAGCAAAAACAGAATTAAATTACTCAGATAAGATCATTTATGGTGACTTACTACGCTTTGATTCTAATAATCAATATAAAACAGGAACTATGACGACACAATTTGAATAACTTTGGAAAAGTGCTTAGTTTTGCCCATGCTGAAACAAAAACGGCATGGGCTTTTCTGTTTCATTGCTGGAACGGATGAAACAGTCATATATATAGAAAATTCCCTCTTTTTAACAACATCATTTTATAATATAATGTTTCATATATTTTGTTGTAAAACCTTTCACAATTTGAGAATTTTTTTCGTATGAGAAAGAAATTTATGGTATGATAAAATGAGTAAACTTTCATACACTAATTAAGAATTTATAACAGAAAGCAAGGGATCATATTTTGTATAGGGCAGCAATTCCAAACTTATTTACGCTCGGAAATTTATATAGTGGATTTTTGTCAATCGGCTATGCATCTTTAGGTTATTATAAATCAGCTGCTATTTTAGTACTCATCGGGATGATGCTAGATAGTCTTGATGGTCGAATTGCTCGTTTATTACGTGTCGATTCACAACTCGGAAAAGAACTTGATTCATTAGCAGATGTTGTGACATTTGGGGCTGCACCTGCTGTTTTAATGTACTATACATCTTTTTCAAATTATGGGATTATCGGACTATACATAGCTGGGCTATTTCCTCTTTTCGGAGCATATCGTTTAGCTCGATTTAACGTGACACCATCATCTACCTCTATGAAGTATTTCACTGGTGTTCCAATTACTGCTGCGGGAGGACTTGTTGCTTTCTTAACATTGTTCTCGCATACCATTCCTAAAATTGTTCTTATTACAGTATTTGTAACGTTTGCATTTTTAATGGTGAGCCGCATTCGTATCCCAAGTCTTAAAGATGTACCAATTCCGCGCTATAGTATCATTATTACATTATTTTTAATTGGTATTATTTATACAATGTATAAAACAAGCTTTGGTAATATTTCTGTTTTTCTATTTATTGCCATCCCTCTTTATATTTTGTATATGTTATCCCAATTTATTCGACAGAGACCGTCTCATAAAAAAAAAGCTAACAAAACAAAATAAGAGAAGTCTTCCTCAATGAGGAAGACTTCTCTTATTTTGTTACCAATATTTTTGAATTTACAGGTGTTAGTGCTTCTTCTCCTTTTAATACAGCTAAAATATTTCGCACTGTCATTTCCGCCATAGCGTCTCTTGTTTCAAATGTTGCATTTCCAACATGAGGAGTAAGAACAACGTTTTTTAGTCCTTTTAATTGCTCTGTAATTTTCGGTTCAAATTCAAATACATCAAGAGCTGCTCCTTCAATCTCATTTCTTTCTAATGCATGAACAAGCGCTAACTCATTTATAATTGGACCTCGAGCTGCATTAATAAGATACGCCGTTTTTTTCATCATTTTAAATTGTTCTTCATCTATCATGTGGTGCAAACTTTTGTTATACGAACAGTTAATTGTAATAAAGTCTGCTGTTTGTAATAATTGTTCTAGCGATACATATGTAGCATCTAATTCTCGCTCAGCTTCTTGTTTTCGATTTGGTCCTGTATAAAGCACATTCATGCCAAA
Organism: Bacillus cereus group sp. BfR-BA-01360; assembly: GCF_022663595.1. Lineage (NCBI taxonomy): Bacteria > Bacillati > Bacillota > Bacilli > Caryophanales > Bacillaceae > Bacillus > Bacillus cereus group sp. BfR-BA-01360. Next base: position 143,704 of record NZ_JAKUFV010000003.1, on the reverse strand, counting down.
TGCTTTTGCGCGTTTCGCAACCGCTTTTCCAATTTCTCCAAGACCGATAATTCCAATTGTTTTCCCATATACTTCTCTTCCGAGAAAGAATAGTGGAGCCCAGCCATTAAATCCTGTTGTACGGCATAACGTATCACCTTCTGGAATTCTTCTTGCTGCTGCTAGTAAAAGTGCAAATGTTAATTCTGCTGTCGCTTCTGTAGACACTTTCGGCGTGTTCGTAACAAGAATCCCCTTTTCCGTTGCATATTCATAAGCGATATTGTCGTATCCAGCACCGTAGTTTGCTACAATTTTTAAATGCGGCGCTGCATCAATGACCTCTTTTGTCACTTTCGTAGACAGCAAACTTAATAAAGCATCTTTATCTTGGACACGCTTTGTTAATTCCTGGGCAGAGATTAATTCTTCTCCATCATACATTTCCACATCATGTTCTTTTAATAATTGTAATCCGATTTCTGGAACTTTACCTGCTACTAATATTTTTGCCAAAATAAGCACCTCTTCTATTTCAAAAATGAACACTTCTTCATTTATTGTAAAAAATATATATGAAAAAAGCCAAGAAATTTGATTATCGTTTAGAACATCGACACTTTTTCAAAGAAAAGAGGAGACGAATCGTTCTCCTCTTTTTTTACTGTGCTTCATTTGATTGTTTCTGAAGTTTCGCATCGATTGTTCCTTCAGCTACCGTATCGCTAATTTGTTCTTGAATAACAGAATCAACTTCTTCATTTGTTTGAGAAGTATAGCTTTCATTCATACCTTTTATCTTTTGATTTTGTTGTTTTGGCATAAAAAACCCTCCTTTTCATTCTTTTATAGTGTGAACAAAAAGAGGGGTTTTCATCACAAAATCATTTTTTATTCAAGCTGTTTTACTGCTCTTCGATTCACTTCATCACTCTTACTCGCTTCTGAAATGTCGCCATCCCCGCACCGTCCTAAATCATTTGGATAGTGTGCACCTGATGAAATTGCGATCGTCACTTGTTGCTACATTAAAATTTATAAAGTGAAACTTTAATCAGTGGGGGCTTTCTTCATCTCCCCACTGATTATGAGCCCTAAAATAGCGAGATAAATAAAGGGGAGAGGTGATAATCAACTTTCATGTATTTTCCTTCCTCCCTACAATGTATCAATCTCTTTCCGCTCTTCTGTCTTTGATATCTTCCCTGTTCTTTCTCTCACTTCTTTTTCAATTTCTTCTAATGAAATATTTTTTGCTACTAATAAAACGAAACAGTGATACAATACATCCACCATCTCTTTAACAATCTCTTCTTTATTATCATTTTTCGCAGCAATGACAACTTCCGTACATTCCTCTCCTATTTTCTTTAAAATTTTGTCTGCTCCTTTTGTTAATAAATAATTTGTATATGAACCCTGCAGCGGGCTTTGTTTTCGATTTTCAATCGTTTCAAATAATGATTTTAGTACTTTCTCCATGTTCAAATCTCCCTAGATTATTTTATGATGAAAACATGTTTTTTCACCTGTATGGCAGGCCACTCCTACTTGATTCACTGTTATCACAATAGCATCTTGATCACAATCTAAATAAAGTGATTTCACATGTTGTACATGGCCCGATGTTGCTCCTTTATTCCAAAGTGTTTGCCGCGAACGGGAATAAAACCATGTTTTTTTTGTTTTTAACGTCTTTTCATATGCCTCTTCATTCATATAAGCTAGCATTAAAACTTCTTTTGTCTCCTCATTTATAACAATAGCAGGTAATAACCCTTTAGAAAAATTAGGTCTCATATTCTCACCTCAATACCTGCATATTGTAATTTTTGTTTTACTTCCTGTACTGTGCATTCTCCATAATGAAAAATGGATGCTGCTAGCGCTGCATTTACAGATGTATGCGCAAATACTTCAACAATATGATTAGCACTTCCACATCCACCTGAAGCAATAACAGGTATGGAGACATTTGCAGAAATGATGTCTGTTAAACGAAGATTATACCCATCTTTCGTTCCATCGGCATCCATGCTTGTTAATAAAATTTCCCCTGCCCCAAGTTCAGCCACTTGTTTCGCCCAATGAACCGCATCAATTCCTGTATCCGTTCTTCCACCGTTTACATATACGTGCCATTTGTCTTCTTCTACTTTTCTTGCATCAATTGCGACGACAATACATTGGGAACCAAAGTGCTCTGCTCCTTCTTGAATGAATAATGGATTTTTCACAGCGGCTGAATTCAGTGAAACTTTATCAGCACCTGCTCTTAACAATGTATATATATCTTTAACTGTAGAAATACCGCCTCCAACTGTTAATGGAATAAACACTTTCGAAGCTGTTTTTTCAACAACATCCACAATTGTTTTTCTCTCTTCATATGTGGCTGTAATATCTAAAAAAACAATTTCATCTGCACCCGCTTGATTATACAAAGCAGCTATTTCAACAGGGTCTCCTATATCTTGTAATCCGATAAAATTGACTCCCTTCACAACGCGGCCCGCTTTCACATCTAAGCAGGGAATAATTCGCTTTGCTAACATGACTTTGTCACCCGCAATACTTCTTGTAGATCCATTGTTTTTTCGTACAGCGCTTTTCCAATAATCATACCGTACATATTCATTGCCTGTAATTGTTCTACATCTTGCAATGAAGAAATGCCGCCTGAAGCGATAATACGAAGCGATACTTCTTCTTGTAACAATTGCAGTTGCGCAAAATTGGGGCCCATAAGCGTTCCATCTTTCGAAATATCAGTAAAAATAATTGTTTGTACGCCTACTGCTTCCATTTGTTTCGCGAGTTCAATGTAAGAAATTTCCGACATATCAAGCCACCCTCTTGTCGCCACATAGCCATTTTTGGCATCAATTCCAACAATAATCTTCTCTCCATATAGACGAATTACTTCTTCTAAAAATGAGCGATTATGCAAAGCAGCTGTTCCTAAAATCACTTTTTCTACCCCTATTGATAGCAACATTTCAACAGCTGAAAGCGATCGAATCCCCCCGCCAGCTTGCACCGAAATCCGAACAGCTTTACATATATCTTCAATGGTAGATAAGTTTGCTGATTTTCCCAAGACTGCACCATCTAAGTCAACAATATGTAGCCTGTTCGCTCCCATTTTTTCAAATATCATCGCTTGTGCAACTGGATGTTCATTCACAACTGTTTCTTTGTTGAACTCTCCTTGATAAAGCCGAACACATCGTCCTTCTTTTAAATCGATAGCTGGGAGGATTTCCATTGTTTCACCACTCCTTTGAAATTTGTAAGCATTTGTATTCCGATTTCCCCACTCTTTTCAGGATGAAATTGCGCTCCAAATATATTTCCTTTTGCAACAAGCCCTGGAACAGAAATTCCATATTCACTCGTACCACAAATCATATCATTTGGACATTCAGCATAATAAGAATGAACATAATACACAAACGAACCATCTGCTACTCTATTCCAAATTGGCATTTCTTTCGTTTTTGTTAACCGATTCCATCCCATATGCGGAATTTTATACGGAACTTGTAGCTTACGAACTACCCCTGGTAACAAACCTAGACCATTGGAACTTTTCATTTCTTCACTCTTTTCAAACAGTAACTGCATTCCTAAACAAATGCCAAGAAGCGGTTTTCCTGTCTTTCCGCATTCTTGTAATACAGTTACTAGTTTTTTTGCCTCTAAAGCTTCCATTGCTTTCGGAAACGCACCTACACCCGGTAAAATAACACCATCGCTTTTTACAATTTCTCGTTGACGATTCGTCACAAGATGTTCCACTCCAATAGATGTTAATGCTTGTTCTATACTCCGAATATTTCCCATGCCATAGTCTATAATTGCAATCAATCACAACATTCCTTTCGTAGAATTGATTCCGACAATCCTTTCATTTTTATCTACAGCTTCTCGAAGCGCACGTCCAAATGCTTTAAATAAAGCTTCTATTTTGTGATGTGTATTGTTTCCATATAAAATGCGTGCATGTAATGTTATATGAGCTGCGTGGGCAACTGCTCGGAAAAATTCCTCTGTAAGTTCTGTATCAAAATCTCCTAACTTTGGATTTACTAGTTCTCCTTGAAATACAAGATAAGACCTACCGCTTATATCAATTGCAACAAACCCTAATGCCTCATCCATCGGCACATATGCTGCACCATAACGGTTCATTCCCTCTTTATTTTGCAAAACTTCTCTCAAGCAATTCCCAAGTACAATACCAACATCTTCCACAGTGTGATGTGCATCAACAAACATATCGCCTACTGCTTCAATTTGCAGTCCAAATCTTCCATGTTTTGCAAACAACGTTAACATATGATCAAAAAATCCAACACCAGTTCGAATAGAAATATTTTCACTTTCATCCAACTGTAAATGCAGTTTAATTTTCGTTTCTGTTGTTCGTCTCTCTTGGCTTGCCCGGCGCATCATTTCTCCTCCTCAAATCGAATTTGAATAGCTCTTGTATGTGCATGCAATCCTTCTTTATTAGCAAGACTGATAATATGATGCTGTACATCTTTTAATGCCGCTTTCGTATAAGAAATAAAACTAGATTTTTTAATAAAATCATCTACTGATAACGGTGAAAAAAAGCGTGCTGTTCCACTCGTTGGCAACACATGATTCGGTCCTGCGAAATAATCTCCAAGCGGCTCTGGGGCATAGGGGCCAAGAAAAATAGAACCCGCATGCCGAATATATGGTAAAGCATTCATCGGTTCTTTTATATGTAACTCTAAATGTTCTGGGGCTATTTCATTTGACAGTTGAAAAGCTTCTGTCAACGAAGAAACAACAAGGATTGCTCCATTTCTCTCTATCGCTTCACGAGCAATTTCACTTCTTGGCAACATTGGCAGTTGCACTTTTACCTCTCTTTCTATTTCTGACGCTAATATTACGCTTGTTGTAATACAAATCGCAGTTGCTCTCGTATCATGCTCTGCTTGAGATAATAAATCCGCTGCAATAAACGATGCTTTCCCCGTTTCATCAGCAATTACTACAATTTCGGAAGGGCCGGCAATCATATCAATATCGACTATTCCGTATACCTCTTTCTTTGCTAAAGCCACATATATATTTCCTGGTCCAACTATTTTATCAACTTTTGGAATCGATTCCGTTCCATATGCTAAAGCAGCAATTGCTTGCGCACCGCCCACCGTATAGATTTCATCTACACCTGCAATTTGTGCGGCAACTAAAATGTAGGGGTCTACTCCCTTTCTCCCTGGTGGTGTTACCATAACAACCTTTTGAACACCTGCAATTTTAGCCGGCAATGTATTCATAAGTACCGAGGAAGGATATGAAGCTGTTCCGCCTGGTACATATACACCGACTATTTCTAATGGTCTGATGAGTTGACCCTGAATAATTCCCTTCGCTTCATAATCACATATCGATTGCCTTTTTTGCTTTTCATGATAGGATATGATATTTTTCTTTGCCTCTTGTAAAGCCTCTATAAATTCAGATGAAACAGATTTCTGTGCATTCTCTATTTCTTCTTTTGATACACGAAACTGTGTTAATTGGATATCATCAAATAATTTTGTATATGAAAATAGTGCTGTATCTCTTTTCTCTCTTACTTTTTGAACGATTTCCTTCACACGTATTTGCATCGTTTCTTCCATTATATAGGTGTGCTCTCTTAACAACTTTATTTTCGATAATCCTTCTATAAAGTTCTTACAAATCATATGACCCCTCCTTTATTTTTTAGAAACGATACACTCTATTTTATTTATAATGTTGAATATTTCGTCTTTTTTCATTTTTAAAGCAGCTTTATTTACAATCATTCGCGCTGATATTGGATACATCTCTTCCAATACAATTAAGCCATTTTCTTGCAACGTTTTCCCTGTTTCTACAATATCTACAATTGCATCTACTAAACCAAGAAGCGGAGCAATTTCTACAGAGCCTTCAATTTTAATGATCTCTACATCTTCGCCTTTATCACAAAAATATCTTGAAGTAATAGACGGGTATTTCGTCGCAATTCTCTTTTTTCTATACTTTTTCGGGTCATATGCAGGAATAGATGCAATACACAATTTGCAACATCCGACCTGTAAATCTATCATTTCATATACATCTTTCTCATACTCCATTAAAATATCTTTTCCTACAATCCCTATATCTGCAACTCCATGTTCTACATAGGTTGCAACATCAACCGCCTTCACTAAAATAAATGAAACATTTGAATTGTTACTTTTGAAAGTAAGCTTCCTTCCCTTATCCATCATCTCTGAACAATCCATACCGATTTGTTCAAATAGTGGTATAACATGCTTTTCAAGCCTTCCTTTTGTTAATGCAATTTGAACGTTACGCATGTAGTTTCTCCCTCCTTCTTCCTAAGCCATTTATCTTTCCAAGCATATTCCACTAGTGATGTGTCTGTCACTTCAATAACTGTTTGAATGCTCTTCTTTCTAGCAAAGTGAAAAGTATCTTGTAAACTTTCAAATAAAGAAACTTCCACTTTCCAACCATCTTTTTTTAGTAAATACCATAGTTTTTCTGCTTCTGCTAATTGCCCCAAAGTATAATGGATCATCATATCTAATTGTTTTTGCTTTACAGATTCTTGTTGTTCCTGCAAAATTTTCACAATTTGATTAACTTGCATAGCGAGGCCAACTGCTGACATCGATTCACCAAAATGTTCAATTAAGTCATCATACCTTCCGCCACTAACAATTTCTTCTCCCACTTCACATACATATCCTTTAAAAATAACACCTGTATAATAGTGTAAATGTTGAATCATTCCTAAATCGATTGATATATAGGATTCATATCCTAATTTTTTAATCATTTCATAAATTGCTTTTACACGTGCAATTGCATCTTTCATTTCCTTATTAGAAGCAAGTTTTTCCGCTTCCTCAAGTACTTCAAGCTTACCAAATAACCTTGGTAATCTTTCAAGTAACTGCACTGTTTCATCACTGCGATCTAAATTTTTCTCTTTGATAAAACGCGAGAGTGCTACGTAATTTTTACTTTCAATATATGTGCGCAGTACTCTTTCATCTTCTTCATGAAATGACAGCTTTTTCACGATACATTTATAGAGATGAACCTGCCCGAGTTCAATTGTAAAAGAATGTACCCCCACCGCTTTCAGCGCTTGAATTGCACTAACAACACATTCAATTTCAGCTCGTACATTATCAATCCCAATAATTTCAATTCCAGTTTGAATCATTTCATTATATTTACCAGAGAGTGATTTATGTGCTCGAAATATGTTTCCACTATACGTGACTTTCATTGGAGAATCTCCGCCCTGCATTCCAATTACTCTTGCTAACGGAATGGTCATATCTGGTCGTAACACAATAATACGCCCCTGCTCATCAAAAAATTTATACATTTTCTCCTCATCAATCGGACGGTTTTGAACAGAAAATACATCATAAAATTCAATTGTAGGTGTTCGAACTTCGTCATATCCTCTTTCTAAAAACATTCGTCTTAACTTTTGTTCTGTTTCTTCAATTAATGTGCATTCTTCAAATAAATAATCTCTCGTTCCATTTGGATTTGTACGTCTCCACTTCGTCATGTAAACTCCCCCTTTTCTTTTTATGTATATGCTCACCATAACAATCACAAACAAAAGAAAAAGAGCCTTTGTAGAAAAAATACCTACAAGGCTCTTTTTATAGAGTGTAGGTACAACAGGAATAACCCTTGTACCTACACGTTTTTCACGCTAGGAGCAAGGGTTTTATGGATGATGGTGTAGTTTTGTAAGCATATTTATACACTTCATTGCAAACATAATCCTTACTCCTTTCCTCCGCTTATTTTCACACATTATATAACAAACTATTCAGAAAGTAAATACAATTATAACTTTATATTTTTTGACATTGTTTAATGTACTACCTTTTCCTCATATTCTTGAATATACTCTTCATATTGCATCGTAATCTCAATCTCATCTAAACCTTTTAACAATTTTTCTCTCCACATTTTTTCAATAGAAAAATGAAATTGATGCTGCGTTGTCATGATTACCTCATTTTCCAAATCAACTTCTACTATAGTCCTCGCCTCAATTGCTGCCAATTTTTCTCGCGTCTCTTTGTCCATTACAATCGGTAACATTCCATTTTTCATACAATTCATGTAGAAAATATCTGCAAATCCTCCAGCAATAATAACGCGAAATCCATAATCAGCAAGGGCCCATGGTGCATGTTCTCTCGATGATCCACAACCAAAATTTTCTCCTGTAATGAGAATACTTGCTCCTTTTCGTTCAGGGTCATTGAGCGGAAAATGTGGATTTTCTTTTCTATCCTCTTCATACCGCCATTCATCAAATAAAAATTTTCCAAACCCAGTTCGCTCGATCCTCTTTAAATATTGTTTCGGAATAATTTGATCGGTATCAATATTGTCGTTCATAAGTACAGCGACAGTACCTTTATGAGTACGAAATGGCTCCATCATAACTCTCCTTTCTCACATCGACGAAATGACCATATAATGCTGCCGCCGCAGCCATTGCAGGACTTACAAGGTGTGTTCTTGCACCTTTTCCTTGTCTCCCTTCAAAGTTGCGGTTTGAAGTAGAAGCACAATGTTCTCCTGCTGGTACTTGATCTGGGTTCATCCCAAGACACATGGAACAGCCTGGCTCCCGCCATTCAAATCCAGCTTCCTCAAATATATGATGTAGTCCCTTTTCCATCGCTAATTGTCTTACTTTTTGTGATCCTGGTACAACAAGTGCTCTTACGCCGTCTTTTACTTTCTTCCCTTTTACAATCGCAGCTGCAATCTCTAAATCCGACAGCCTTGAATTTGTACAAGAACCAATAAAGACATGTTTAATCGGGATGTCATATGCACTTTGCTTCGGTTTCAGTCCCATATAAGCAAACGCTCTTTCTTCATTTTGATCGCTTATTGCTGGTAACTGTTCATCGATACGAATCCCCATACTCGGATTTGTTCCCCACGTTACATAAGGCGCTAACTTTGATACATCAATTGAAATGTGCATATCATACACCGCATCTGAATCTGTATACAGTTCACTCCACTTTTCTACGGCACGCTCAAAGTCCTTCGGTGCGTATTTCCGACCCTTTACGTAAGCAAATGTTTTTTCATCTGGCGCAATTATCCCTGCTTTTGCTCCGCCTTCAATCGCCATATTACAAAGTGTCATCCGTTCTTCCATTTCCATACTCCTAATTGTTTCTCCATAAAACTCCATCACATATCCAGTACCAACTGCTACTCCATATGTGGCAAGAATATGTAAAATGATATCTTTTGCATATACCCCTTTCGGCAATGTACCTTTTAGTTCAATTCCCATCGCCTTCGGTTTCCGTTGCCATAGCGTTTGCGTCGCTAATACATGTTCAACTTCACTTGTACCGATTCCAAAAGCTAGTGCACTAAATGCTCCATGCGTTGCTGTATGGCTATCACCGCATACAATTGTCTTTCCTGGCACCGTAAGACCAAGTTCTGGCCCAATAACATGAACAATTCCTTGTGCTTCATCTCCAATATCGGCTAACGATATATGAAATTGTTTGCAATTTGCACGCAATGTATCTAGTTGTTGCTTAGCAATATGATCTGTAATATTCCAAACGTCTTTTGTCGGAATATTATGATCCATCGTCGCAAATGTTAAATCTGGTCTCCGCACTGTACGATTTGCAAGCCGCAAGCCTTCAAAGGCTTGCGGTGAAGTAACTTCATGCACAAGATGAAGATCAATATATAATAGATCCAGTCCATTTTCATTTGTTGCTACAATATGCTTTTCCCATAGTTTATCTAGTAGTCTCTTTCCCATTATCGCCCTCTCCCAACTAGCGCTTGTTCTTCCATTTCTTGAAGGACAGCTTGTGTAAATGAAGTTGTCGTTTCTTCTCCGCCAAGATCAGCTGTATATTTCTTTGATCGAAGTACTGCTGTAATTGCCTCTTCAATTGCCCTTCCTTCCTTTATGAGCCCAAATGACTGCTCAAGCATCATCTTAACGGAACGCATCATCGCAATTGGATTCGCTTTATTTTTTCCTGCAATATCTGGCGCTGAGCCATGAATTGGTTCATAAAGCGATGGGCCATTCTCCGCATGACTTGCTGATGGAAGCATCCCGAGCGATCCTGCTAAAACAGACGCTTCATCGCTTAAAATATCGCCGAATAAATTCTCAGTGACAATCACATCAAACCTTGCTGGATTCCGAATGAATTCCATTGCTGCTGCATCAACCAACATATGTTCCAGCTCTATCTCTGGATACCGAAGAGAAACTTCTTCGGTAATTGTTCTCCACAATTTACTAGATTCAAGTACATTCGCTTTATCAATAGAAGTAACTTTTTGGCGCCGTTTACTTGCGAGCTGAAAAGCATAGGATACAATGCGTTCAATCTCACGGCGATGATATGTCAATGTATCAGTTGCTACTTCCTCGGTCCTTTCTTTTGGAAACGAAAAATAAATCCCGCCTGTTAATTCACGAACAACAACAAAATCAATCTCTGTCGCCGTCTTTAATGGAGACAAATGTGCAATCTCCGCCTCTACTGTTACCGGACGAACATTCGCAAATACACCAAGCCCTTTTCGAAGAGCAAGTAATCCCTTTTCTGGCCTTTCTTTCACATTGTCCCATCTTTGTCCACCAACTGCTCCAAGTAAGACCGCATCGCTTGCTAAACATGCAGCCAATGTTCTTTGAGGTAATGGTTGCCCAAATAAATCGATTGCAGCTCCCCCAAATTCCTCTTCTTGTAAATAAAACTGATGACCATACAGTCGTTCAATCATATGCAATATGTCTTTCGCACTTTCCATAATCTCTGGTCCAACACCGTCTCCAGCTAAACAAACAATGCGTTTTTCCAAATGATAAGCACCCCTTTTTATCTGATTTTTCTGAATCAAATAAGTAAAGGTGTTCTCTTACTTATTTGATTGTTACTTAACGAGCGTTAACAGTGCTTTTAATTTTCCAGCAGCATGAACGTATGCTCTAGCTGATGCTTCTAATACGTCTTGCGCAACACCAAACCCTGAAACTTGATGAGGCCCTTCTTTTAATTCCACATGAACATGAGCCAGTGCGTCCTGACCTTGCGTAATCGATTGAATACGATAATCAACTAACTTACATTCCATCTCTAAAATTCTTTGAATTGCATGATAAATGGCTTCGATACTACCTGCTCCAGTTGCAGCATCCTCATATTTATTACCTTTCCCATCTTGTAAAACAACCGTTGCACATTGAATATGATTGGACACAAAATGTACTTGCAACTGCTTAATATTGTACTGCTGTGTTAAAAGTGCAGCTTCTCCAAGCATAAGTGCCCGTAAATCTTCATCCGTAATTTCCTTTTTACGATCTGCTAATGCTTTGAAGGCTTCAAAAGCAGCATCTCGTTCTTTTTGTGTAAGCTCATACCCGAGTTCTTTCATTCTTTCCGTAAAGGCATGGCGTCCAGAATGTTTTCCAAGAACAAATAGATTCTGTGATTCACCAATTAATTCTGGTGCAATAATTTCATACGTTGTCACTTCTTTTAAAACGCCATCTTGATGAATGCCTGATTCATGGGCAAACGCATTTGCTCCCACTATTGCTTTATTTTTAGGTATCATCATCCCGGTTAAACGACTTACTAATGTACTCGTTGCTTTTATTTCTTTCAATATTATAGAAGACTGCGTTTTATAGTGATCTTTTCGAATATGCAAAGCGACAGCTACTTCTTCTAAAGCTGCATTCCCTGCTCTCTCCCCAATCCCATTTATCGTACCTTCTACCTGCAGTGCCCCGCCTTCAATTGCCGCTAACGAATTGGCTACCGCCATGCCAAGGTCATCATGACAATGACAAGAGAAAATTGCTTTTTCATAGGAAGGCACTGATTCTTGTAAATATTGAAAGAGAGAATAATATTCTTCTGGGTGTGTATATCCAACTGTATCTGGAATATTAATGACATCTGCTCCTGCACGAATAGCAACTTCAACAGCTTCAGCTAAAAAAGGTTGCGCTGTTCTCGTTGCATCTTCCGCTGAAAACTGTACAGTAGGAAACAAAGATTTTCCTAATATAACAGAACGGTGAATACTGTCTAATACGTCTTCTTTTGACATGCAGAGCTTATATTTCATATGAATATCACTCGTTGCTAAAAATACATGCAGTCTAGGAGAAACAGCTCGTTTTACCGCTTCATACGCTTTGCGAATATCGCTTTCTTTTGCCCTTGCTAAACTCATGACCGAAGCATTTTGAATGCTTTCTGCAATCCGTTTAACAGATTGAAAGTCTCCTTCAGATGCCGCGGCAAATCCCGCTTCCATCACATCGATTCCTAACTTTTCTAGCTGCCGAGCAATTTGTAATTTTTCTTGTTCATTTAAATTGACTCCAGGTGATTGTTCCCCATCACGAAGCGTCGTATCCATGAACAAAATCTGTTTCATATTATTTAACCCCCATCTTTACTTTCGGTTTTACAAACGGCATCATCTCACGTAACTGCCGTCCAACTACTTCAATTTGATGCTCATTTTCCTTTGCGTTTATCGCATGAAAGTGCGGCCTTCCTGCTTGATGCTCTGCAATCCATCCTTTTGCGAATGTACCATCTTGAATTTCCTTTAACACGTCGCCCATTGCTTTTTTCGTATGTTCTGTTACGACACGCGGACCAGATACAAAGTCTCCCCACTGCGCTGTATCAGAAACAGAATATCTCATATTTTCAAGTCCACCTTCATACATAAGATCAACAATGAGCTTTAATTCATGTAAACATTCAAAATAGGCAAGTTCAGGCTGATAACCAGCATCTATTAATGTTTCAAATCCTGCTTTTACAAGTGCAGTCACTCCTCCACAAAGTACAGCTTGTTCTCCAAATAAATCCGTTTCTGTTTCTTCTTTAAATGTCGTTTCTAACACACCAGCTCTTGTAGCTCCAATTCCATCGGCATAGGATAATGCTTTTTCTGTTGCTGTTCCAGTTGCGTCTTGATATACAGCAAACAACGCTGGTACAGCTCCTCCTTCAGTAAAGGTGCGGCGCACTAAATGGCCTGGTCCTTTCGGTGCTACTAGGAATACATCTACATCTTCCGGCGGTGTTACTTGATTAAAATGAACATTAAAACCATGAGCAAATACAAGTGCATTTCCAGATTGTAAGTTTGACTCAATTTCCGCCTGATATACTTCTGGCTGTAATTCATCTGGTAGAAGAACCATCACTACATCAGCCATCGCTGCCGCTTCGGCTACAGAGTAAACGGAAAAACCATCCTCTTTTGCCTTTTCCCACGACTTTCCTTTCCGAAGACCAACTACTACATCAAAGTTGTTATCACGTAAGTTTTGTGCATGAGCGTGCCCTTGCGATCCATATCCTACAATTGCTACTTTCTTTCCCTTTAATACATTTACCATTACATCCTTTTCATAATAAACTTTTGCCATTTTCTTCTCCCCCTATATTGAAATAATTAATGAATTAACATTACTTGTTTCTCTTGTTTTTTCATACTTCTTGTAAAAGCTGTCACACCTGTTCTTGCAATTTCTTTCACCCCATACGGACGAAGCAATTCAATTAAAGCTTCTACCTTTTCCTGTGTCCCTGTTACTTGCACGACTATGGAATCCTTTCCAACATCTATTACAGTAGATCGGAACGGTTCAATTAAACTGTATAGTTCAGACCTTGATACACTTGTTGTCGCTACTTTAATGAGAACAAGTTCTCTTGCAATAATCGCTTCTTCCGTTATATCGGTGACTTTCAGTACATCAATTTGTTTATGGAGCTGTTTAATAAGCTGTTCAACTTGTTGCCTATTTTCCACATGGACAACAAATGTCATCCGTGAAACATCTGATGATTCCGTATGTCCTACGGAAATACTCTCAATATTAAAGTGCCTTCGTGTCATCACTCCTGTAATCCGGTTTAATACACCACTTTGATTTCGTACAGTTGCAGTCACGATTCTTTTCATTTCCTTTTCACCCCCTCCATTTGATGGACTCCTTTTCCTGGAGCAACCATCGGCATTACTTTTTCAGACTGCAACACTCGGCAATCAATTACGACAGGTTCATCTAATGTCATTGCCGCTTGTAATTCTTCTTTCGCTCGCAGTGGATCTTGAATTCTTATGCCTTTTATGCCATAAGCTTGTGCTAATGTCACAAAATCCGGCTGACAAGAAAGGAGCGAATGAGAATATCTTTGCTGATAAAACTCATCTTGCCACTGTCTTACCATTCCTAACGCCTCATTATTTAAAATTAACACTTTAACGGGTAAAGAATGTTCTTTTAAAACACTTAATTCTTGCAATGTCATTTGAAAACCAGCATCACCGACAATCGCAACCACTAATTCAGTTGGCTTAGCAATTTGTGCACCAATTGCTGCTGGAAGCCCAAATCCCATCGTTCCAAGTCCTCCTGATGTTACCCATTTATTCGGCTCTTTAAGTGGGTAATATTGAGCAGCCCACATTTGATGCTGACCAACATCCGTCGTAATAATCGCTGTCCCCTTTGTAATTTCATACAACATATCAATTGCTGCTTGCGGTTTCATTTTTTCTGCATCTTGTTTATAAAAAAACGGATATTGTTCTTTTCTCTTTTTTAAAAGCGTAAGCCACTCTTCATGATTCTCTTTTCGCTCTTTACGTTCTAATAGTGCTTCTAAAGCTCGCTTCGCACTTGCAACAATCGGGATAGCCGTTGGGACATTTTTACCAATCTCTGCAGGATCGATATCAATATGTGCAACAGTGGCCTTTTTCGCAAAATATGCTAAATTCCCTGTAAGCCGATCGTCAAATCTTGCACCAATATTGATAAGCAAATCACATTCATACATTGCCATGTTCGCTGTATAGGACCCATGCATCCCTCCCATTCCTAAAAACAATTCATCATCTGATGGGAATCCTCCTAATCCAAGAAGCGTATGAACGACTGGTAGACGGTACATGCGAGCAAATTTTGTCAATTCTTTTGAAGCCTTTGCATGTAGCACACCAGCACCAGCTAAAATAAGCGGTTTTTTAGCCGTAGCAATCGCTTGTGATAATTTGGTAATTTGTAATACGTTCGGTTCATAATTCGGCTGATACCCGGGTAAATCCATTTGCACATTACTGCATCGCTCCCCTTCCTCCATCACCATATTTTTAGGGAGATCAATCACAACTGGTCCCGGTCGCCCTGTTTTTGCAATATGAAATGCTTCTTTAATAATCCTGGGTAAATCCGAAGCTTTTCGGACTTGATAATTATGCTTTGTTACCGGCATGGTAAGTCCCATAATATCCGCTTCTTGGAATGCGTCACTTCCAATTAAAGTTGTAGCCACTTGCCCTGTAAAAACAACGAGCGGCAATGAATCAATCATTGCATCGGCGAGCCCAGTGATTACGTTTGTTGCTCCTGGTCCACTTGTTGCAATGACAACACCTGGATTCCCGGTAATTCGGGCATATCCTTCTGCTGCATGTATCGCACCTTGTTCATGTCTTGTTAAAATATGAGGAATCTTACAATCATACAATGCATCATATAGTGGTAAAACCGCACCGCCTGGATATCCAAAAATCACCTCAACCGCTTCCTTCTCTAGCGCTTCTAACAATAGCTCTGCACCAGTTACCATTTTTTCTTCTGTTTTTGAAGCCACCGATTGTATCCCTCCTTTTTTCTCAAATAAAAAAATCCTACGTCCACACTTCAGCTATGTGCTGAAGGGACGAAAGATTTCGTGGTACCACCCTTCTTTGCAAGAATATTTCTTGCCTCAGTGACTCTTTAAAAATGAGTCTAGCTAGTAACGGAGCTACCGTCTAAACCTAGGCAAATGCTTCAGCTTAGCACTCAAGGGCGATGTTCGTCGACATGAACCATCGGTTTCCAGCAACCACCGACTCTCTGTAAGGCTTCATTATCAACTACTCCTCCCCATCAACGCTTTATCGTCTCATGAGAATGATTAAACCGCTTTATTCTCCTCATACATTCCCTCTCTATCTTCTGCAACTATTGACGAAACTCTTGTAGCAAACGCTTTTTGATATGCGAATCCATTTTCCAAGAACCAATTGTTCATCCACTTAAATGCGCCTCCTATCTTCTATTGATTTTTTATTGCTTCCTAGTTTACTCTCCTTTTTAAATAAATCAAGGTTATTTTTTAGAAAATTTACAATCTTAAAACAAATGAACTTCTTAAAACATATTGATTTATCAACATTGTTAACGTTTACAAAAGAGCTAAAAATTTTTTTCGTCATTTTTTATCCAAAAAATATTTTTTCACAAGAAGGATTTTTGGCAAATGCTGCGAATCTATTGTATTCAATAAACGGACATTGATTTTATATATTTGGCATTTATGTATAATTTTTGAGGAGAAAGGAGGAAATCAAGCAAAAAATCTCGATGCGAAAATAACCATCATATTTTTTATGTCGTTGTCATAATCCTATGTTTAAAAAATAATTTATCAAGCGAAGGAGGAAATCAAGATGGCTTATGTACAAATTAAAGGAACAAGAGAAGAGGTCGTAAAGATGCTACAATTATTTGATTTAATGGATACAAAAGGATTTTGTAAATTCAATGATTATGTGGAAGTAGAGCCGAATGAAACGAAACATAATCACTTTACCGCTTCCATCGATTTCCAAACCAATAACAATTCTATTCAAGAGCACTTAAATGATCAATTTGTAAGTCAAATGTTAACTGGTGTATATAACGACTAATCTAGCGATATATTTCCTTGTATGTATCCCACTATTGTAGTGACAACCGATCAGTGAAAGCTTTTCATTAGCGAAGGAAAAAACTCTATTGATAAAACTTTCACTTTATAACTTCCTACCATCTTTTTCTCAAATATATAAATATCTGGCGAGAATTTGAGCATATTAGTAAATGGTAGGAGGTGATAGGTATGGCAAAAATCGGTGTTGAAAGTTCGTTAACAGATGTTCAACAAGCGTTGCAACAAAAAGGACATGAAGTCATTTCTCTACAATCTGAAAGTGATGCAAAGGAATGCGATTGTTGTGTCATTACTGGCCAAGATTCGAATGTAATGGGAATTAGCGATGTATCGACAAAAGGATCTGTCATTAAGGCAAGCGGTTTAACGACAGATGAAATTTGTCAACAAGTTGAAAGTAGAGTATAAAAGATATTATATCTACTATATGTATCCGAATGAAAAAGAGAAGTCTCCTTACATGCAGGAGACTTCTCTTTTTTATATTCACCTAACGGGAAAGTAACATATACTGGATGAAAGCCCTACCTCTCTCTCATCAATACGGTTCCTCTGACCGCTCCTTGATACACTAGCATGCGTATCACCTATACATACAAAGTTTAGGGTCTGTTCACAAAAGTTGTTGGTAAAATCACCCGATCTTTCACAAACTTTTCATTTTGTATGGATAAGTAATAGTTAAGCTATACTAGCTGTAACCGAGACACGAATTAAAATTCTAACATATAACAACAAATTCGTCAACATTTTTACAGAAACAAAAAACAGGCAGTGTCATCTACCTGTTTTAAAATGGCGCTTTTTCTTTTACAACGTAAATAACAAATCCGCTTACTAGCATGCATAAGCCAACAGCAAAATTCTTAATATTAATCATAACTACCTCTCCCTTATTTCATATATCATATATATTTACATTTCAATTATATTTGTCATTTCAAACACACTTTTCCTAATATATCATAATTCCTAAAAAATGCAAAGTACTGTCTAGCGTCCATTTACAAGCTTATCCACAGTGCTCGGAACTGTATTCAGCGCCTTCTCAATTAAATGTGTCCCACTCTGTAAATGCAATACTTGCACACCACTCGATCCTACTACTAAAAAAGCAACAGGATTGATGGAGACTCCAGCTCCACTTCCTCCTCCAAACGGATATTCTTGTTTCATTTCTTTTTGTGATCCCTGTCCTGCATGCGTATGTTGTTGTTCGCGGCGAGATACTTCTCCTTTAAAATCGCTTCCACCTGCTCCAAAACCAAAAGCAACTTTCGAAACCGTTAACACTACATGTCCATCTGCTGTCGAAACAGGACTCCCTACAATCGTATTTACATCTACCATTTCTTTTAAATTTGTCATTGCTGTTTTCATTAAATTTTCAATTGGATGTTCCATCATTTCAACCAACCTTTCCTTATCATTCTTTTTTATACTCTCCAAAATAAAGAAACTCATACCAGGTTTTACAATCGAATCCAATTGCTATCCATACCTCTTTTCCCTCTCATCAAAATGAAATTTCACGCAGCATAACAACTCTACCTACAAATTTTAAAAAGTGACAAATAGCAGGATAAAAAAGAAAAATCTATACATACTACTAAAGAACCTTGCTAGGAAAGGAGCTATTATCTTGGCTGATAAATTTGATGATCATCATAGAATTGAAAATGATTATAAAGAAGAATATGCGGCAGAGGTTGCCCCTAAGCGTGTCACTTATGATCGAGACGATAGAGATGATGTAAAATCAAAAACAGCAGGATCAACGGCAGGTTTCATCGCTCTTGCTCTTGCAGTCTTATCACTTTTCACATTCCCAACACTATTTGGGCTTGTCTCCATTTTACTCGGTATTTATGCTTATAATCGTGGTGCTACTGTTACTGGTGGTATCGCTGCTATTGTTGGCGGTATTGCTGTACTTGTTTCTTTATTATTCCGCGCTGCAATTATCGGCTTATTGTTTTCACTCTTTTAACTAAAAAAGGTATCTCGCCAAGCGAGATACCTTATCCTGTGAAAACATCTTCTGATGGATAGCGAATTTTTTGTTTTGCAGGTCGCGCTAAAGAAAATACTAAGGTTAACGGTCCGATTAATCCACAAAACATAACGAACATGATGATACATTTTCCAACTGCAGATAATTTCGCAGTAATCCCCATTGTTAAGCCAACTGTTCCAAATGCTGAAATCGTTTCAAATAATAATTGAATGAAACTAAATTTTTCTGTAAGCATTAATAAAAATACTGCCACAAAAATGAGAATTTGACTAGCAACTACAATCGCTAAAGCTCTCGTTACTGTCGCCATTTTAATCGTACGTTGAAATAACACAATGTCTTCCTTTTTTCTAAAAAAGGAAATAACAGATGTAATTAAAATAACAAATGTTGTTAATTTAATCCCTCCACCTGTCGAAACACTACCTGCACCTATAAACATTAAAATCATCGTAAATAATATGGATGACTCTTCCATCCCGCCATAATCAACTGTATTAAATCCTGCGGTACGAGGTGTAATTCCTTGGAAGAAGGACGCCCATAATTTTTCATTTACAGATAATGGGCCTAATGTTTTCACATTATTATACTCTAATATAAAAATCGCAATCATACCAATTACATTCAGAGCAATCGTTCCTACAATCATAATTTTCGAATGAAGTGATAGTTTCTGAAAACTACGGCTATACCACATATCAATTAATACTGTAAATCCTAAACCACCTATAACAATTAAAGAGCAAATACCGATATTAATAATCGGATCTCCTACATATCTCATTAAATTATCTGGCCATAGTGCAAATCCTGCATTATTATAAGCTGCAATCACATGAAAAATACTGTAATACATTCCTTTACTAAACCCGAATTCCGGGATAAATCGAATAGATAGAAAAATAATTCCAATTCCTTCTATACAAATAGAAAAAATAAAAACGCGTTTCACTAATTTCACAAGACCACCAATATTTGTCTGATTAAAAGCTTCTCCAATGAGTAAACGATGACGTAAACCAATTTTTTTACCGAGTACCCATACAATTAAAATCGCAATTGTCATTAATCCAAGACCACCCGTTTGAATTAAAAACATGATGACAATTTGACCAAACATAGTAAAAGTACTTGCGGTATCTACAACTCCTAAACCAGTTACAGTCGCTGCAGAAGTTGCTGTAAAAAAAGCATCAACCCAACTAATCGATTCCTTTGTCGCAAATGGTAACTTTAATAATATACCTCCGACGACAATTAAACAAAAAAAGCCTGTTGCTAAAATTTGTGGTGGACTTAATCTGATAGAACGATTATAAACCCCTTGCTTTTTTTCTGCTTTCATATCACAAACTCCTCAATAAAATGCTTCTATCTTTCATGCTATAAGGTAGAATTTCATTATGAAAACAAATTCTTATACTCTTATAATATAGTTGAGCATAATCCTTTTTTTTATAGATTTCAACTCTTATCTTCATAAGCGCTAACGAATGGATTCTGTTTATTTTTTTAAAATCCCCATACCTTTCACTTCAAGTTCACATTGAAGTCACATCTCTCTTTTATATTATAACTATCAAAGCTGTTCCTCCCTAATAACGAGACATTCCCCAATGTCTCAAACAGCTTTCTATCCCTAATTAAAATTGACATAAATTGTCCCCTTCCATGACCACCTTATTTTGACAGGTGGTCTTTTTTTCTTTCTCATAAAGTGAAGGATGTTACGAATAACTCTCCTCCTTCCTATTTGCTTTACTTCTCGCTAATGATCCATTTTCACTTACATCACTGAAAGACAAACAAAATATTCATTTTTCAATCGGAAAGTTTTCAGAAAATATTGTCAAATAATATCATTTTTCGGTACAATTAAATTAGAACATATTTTCAAAAATAAGGAGGGATTTTATTGAAACAAACAAAAGCTATCTTAATCGCTCTATTTTTCGGTCTTATCATCGGTCTCGCTCTAAATTTATATGCTCCATCCATTTTTACACCTTTAAATCAATATGTCTTTCATCCAATCGGACAACTTTTCATCCGGCTTATTAAAATGCTTGTCGTTCCAGTTGTATTTATTTCGATTGCTCTTGGTGCCGCAGGTCTTGGCGATCCGAAACAACTTGGTAGAATCGGAATCAAAGCCATTTCTTTCTTTTTAACAACAACAGCCATTGCTATTTCACTTGCTGTTACACTCGCACTCTTTATTCAACCAGGACAAGGCGGTACATTTAAAACAGAAGGGCTTTCTTATAAAGGTGACAAAGCGGAAACATCTATTGTTGATACACTCCTCAATATCGTCCCAGATAACCCAGCGAAAGCAATGAGTGATGGAAATATGCTTCAAATTATTGCTTTTGCGGTATTAATCGGACTCGGACTTGCAATTATTGGAAAACGAGTTCAAGGAATCCACTCATTACTTGAACAGGGTAACGAATTAATGATGTATCTTGTAAACCTCATTATGAAACTCGCTCCAATTGGAACATTTGGATTGCTCGCTTCTTCTGTTGGACAGATGGGGCTTGCAGGCGTCGCTGCAATGTTCAAGTATATGATTGTTGTTATGCTAGCACTTGTCATACATGGCATTTTTATATATGGCGGGTTATTAAAAATATTTTCAAAAGAAAGTATCGTTCGCTTCATCAAACATTTTGCACCTGTAATGGCAATTGGATTTAGTACCTCTAGTTCTAATGCTTCTCTTCCATTTGCTATGAAAACAGCCCAAGAAAAGCTTGGCGTTTCGAAACCTGTTAGTTCATTCGTTCAACCACTCGGAGCCACAATCAATATGGATGGGACCGCTATTATGCAAGGGGTAGCCACCGTATTTATTGCACAAGTATATGGTGTTGAACTTACAATTGCTCAATTAGCTATGGTCGTATTAACTGCTGTGCTAGCTAGTATCGGAACAGCCGGCGTTCCTGGTGTCGGTCTTGTTATGTTAACGATGGTTTTAAATCAAGTTAATCTTCCGGTAGAAGGTATCGCCTTAATTATTGGGGTGGATCGTATTCTTGATATGTCTAGAACAGCTGTTAATATTTCAGGTGATGCAATCTGTGCCATGATTGTTTCAAAATCTGAAGAGAAATATATTGAAAATGACTCTGCTGCATCCTAATGAAAAAGGAGTGAATCGACTCACTCCTTTTTTGATTTACTCCCTTTTTTAGAACGGTATTCTTTTCCTTTATTATCATTTCCAACTTCAAACTCTGCACCAAATTCCTGTTGAAACTGTCCTAATTTGGGTGAACCTTGATTTTTACTACCGTGACTACCATTACGATTCGTCATTTTTCTCTCTCCTTTCTTCCATCATATTTAGTATGGCTTTTCGTAACCAATCATACTCATTTTCCACCTATAGCAGCTACGCATTTTTTCATTATTTATAGCACTTTTTTAATAAAAAATCCTTCTCAAAGCTGAGAAGGACTTGTTCTTATATAAGTTTTTTCGAAATAGCTATCATACATTCCATTTCTTCTTCAGATAAAGCTGAGAATCTTTCTTTTAAATATTGTCTTTTCGCCGATTCCATTTTAGCAACTAATTCTTTTCCTTGCTCTGTAATTTCTAAATATACAACACGCCGATCTGATGTAGAACGTGAACGTGTTACAAAACCTTTATGAATTAACTTCTCTGTTACAGCTGTAATATGACTATTCGAAACATTCAATTCATTTGCCACTCGTGAAACCATCTCTTTGTTAGCACGATTTAATATACGAAGCACAACAAACTCATTCCACGGTATGTAACCACCAAAGATCTTGCCAATATCATTACGCAACGAACGAAACATAGCAAAGACATTTGTAGATAGGTCTTCCATTAATTGTTCACGATTGTAAGACACCATTTACATCCCCTTTTATTTCATATAGTTAAATAAAAACATTATTAATAATTTTACCTTAAATCTTACCTTTTGTCATCTTATTGTCTTATAAAAATTCAGTTCTATCCATTCCATTTTAGGAAGTAATGATACAAGCTTTTCAAAGCGAAAATTGGTACAATAAAAGCATCTTAAACAAAAGAGGTGTGAATCATGAGTTTACAACAATGGGCTGATAAAGGTATGTCCTTTGATACATATGTCAACGAAATGAAAGTAAATCAAGATAAGTTATTACACATTTATAATAACTTTTTAATTCCAAACGAATTACTCCCTGTTTTAGAAGAACGTCAAAATGATAAATGGCGCGTTATCGTTTTAACGGCTGATTGGTGTGGGGATGCCCTTCTTTGTGTACCTGTTATGAAACGCATTTGTGAAGTGGCAAATATTGATATGCGCTTATTAATTCGTGATGAAAATTTAGAATTAATGGATCAATATTTAACAAACGGCACAGCGCGATCCATTCCAATTTTCATTTTCGTTGATCAAGAAGGAAATGAAAAAGCCGTATGGGGACCACGTGCTCCAAAAATACAAGAATTAATCTCTTCCATGCGAGAAACATTGCCAGAAAAAGAAGATCCATCATTTGAAGAAAAACAAAAAGAAATGTATGCAAAATTCCGCGAAACATTAGCTAATGATACGTTCCTTTGGGAACATGTGATGGAGACTATGATTGAAACAATCGCGAAATAAAACAACTGCCATTCCGGCAGTTGTTTTACATAAGAAAGAAATAGAATACCGCTGCTAAAATAAAGCGATAATAAGCAAACGGTGTTAATTTTACACGTGCTAATAATTTTAAAAACGAAACAATTGCAAGCATCGCAACAATGAATGCTGTAATAAATCCACTCGCAAATAGCGGTAAATCCGCTACACTTAATACATCCCAGCTTTTTATTAAGTCTAGTCCGCTAGCAGCTACCATCATCGGTACTGCTAAAATAAATGTATATTCAGCTGCCGCTGTATGTGACACACGAGCGATCAATCCACCACTTATTGTTGATCCAGATCGTGAGAATCCTGGCCAAAGCGCTAAACATTGGAACATCCCAATAGCAAATGCTTGTTTGTATGTAATCTCATCCAATGTTCTTGCTGTACTTGGCTTCGAAAACTTCTCAGCCACAATCATTAAAATACCACCTGCAATTAAACTAATGACAACCGGACCTGGTCCGAATAAAACTTCCTTAATGGTACTATGAAACAATACGCCAAGCACCCCAGCGGGAATCATTCCGATAATAATATGTAATAAATTTAATGATGGTCCTTCTGTCACTTTTCCAATTCCCACTAACGACCATAATCGCTTCCAAAATATAACGACAACTGCTAAAATCGATCCCAACTGGATAACAACTTCAAAAACCTTTGCTCTCTCGTCGTCAAATCCAAGTAAATGACCTGTTAAAATCATATGACCCGTTGATGATACTGGTAAAAACTCTGTCAATCCTTCAACAGCACCCATGATTAATCCAATTAACCAATCAGCCACAACTTGTGCCTCCTTACTCTCAAATCTATAAATTTCCACACCTTATCATAATACCCTATACGTTTTCAAAGTGCATCTATTTTTATTTTTTCTTCGCTACCATGCACATATTTCTTTTCTATCCTTAAATTAAATTGTATGATAATAAGAGTTTATTTTATATGACAAGGAGGATTTTATGAACGAAGCGCTCTCATTCTCACAAAAAATAAAGCAATTTTTATTACTATTCCTTCCGATTTTCGTCACGCAAATGTCACTATTTGCAATGAGTTTTTTTGATACGACAATGTCAGGACATGCAAGTCCGACTGATTTAGCAGGTGTGGCAATTGGGACTAGCATTTGGATTCCCGTTAGTACTGGATTAACTGGCATTTTAATGGCTACTACCCCAATTGTTGCTCAACTCGTAGGATCGAATAAAAAAGAAGATGTTCCTCATATTATTATACAAGCCGTATATTTAGCAATTTTTGTTAGTATCCTTGTTATTATAATTGGTTTTTTCGCTGTTTCTCCCATTTTAAGCGGCATGCAATTAGAAGAATCTGTAGAACGTATTGCAGCTCAATTTCTAAGCATAATTGCAATCGGAATTATTCCTTTATTTGTTTATACTGTATTACGAGGGTTCATTGATGCACTGGGAAAAACACGAACGACGATGATTATTACATTGCTTTCTTTACCAATTAATGTTGTTTTAAATTACGTGCTTATTTTTGGACATTTCGGTTTTCCAAAATTCGGTGGTGTCGGAGCAGCTATCGCTTCCACTGCAACATATTGGTGCATTTTATTGATTACGATTATGATCATTTGTACGAAGGAACCGTTCGCATCTTTCGGTATCTTTAAACAGCTATACCGCGTTTCTTTTTCAAGTTGGAAAGAATTCCTAAAACTCGGAGTTCCAATTGGCTTTGCAATCTTTTTCGAAACAAGTATTTTCGCTGCTGTAACACTTTTAATGAGTAACTTTAGTACCACAACGATAGCTGCACATCAAGCAGCTATGAATTTTGCTTCATTATTATATATGACGCCATTGAGTCTATCTATGGCTATGACAATTGCCGTTGGATTTGAAGTTGGAGCAAAACGATATAGGAACGCCAAACAATACGGATGGATTGGAATAGGTTTCGCACTTGCCTTTGCTCTTTTCTATTCCATCCTTCTTTATTTCTTTGATGATGCGATTGCTTCTATTTATACAACAGATTTAGCTGTTCATCATTTGGCAAAAGAATTTCTTATATTCGCGATTTTATTCCAATTTTCTGACGCAATTGCAACACCAGTGCAAGGAGCGCTGCGCGGTTATAAAGATGTAAATGTTGCACTCATTATGACTTTAATCGCCTACTGGGTGATTGGACTTCCACTTGGTTACTTCTTCGCAACATATACAGATTGGGCCGCAAAAGGGTATTGGATTGGTCTTATTCTTGGACTTGCATTCGGTGCTAGCTTCCTGCTTGTACGCCTTTTCCAAGTACAACGCAAATATATTACAGAGAAAAATCGCTAAATATAGCGATTTTTCTTCAAGTTATTGAAAGGATTCATAAATTTACTTCAGTACAAGAAATTAACGTTTTATACTGTTTTATTAGTAAGAACGTTGACAACATCCGCTCTTTTCCCCATCTTATGAATCATGAAACCATGAATTTTAATATCAGACGGTATGAGCGGATGATGACGAATAATATCAATACTCTTTTCGATATTTTCACTAACATTTCCTTTTCCATTTAGCCAATCGTCAAAGGTACCACCTGAAAATTCAGGCATGCAATGTTGAAAAAGATAGTCCAGTTGCATGTTATCTTTTATAGAATCAAGCTGGCTTTGTATATTAACTGGGGCAGTCTCTTTATCTTTTATTCCTACAACAAAAATTTCTTCAACATTTTCTTGATAAATAGCAATGATAATAGATCTCATTATATCTCCATAAGGATGTACAATTATGGAACCATAGCTTTGTATTGTTAACATATTTTCTGGTTGAACATTTATTACTTGTTGTATCATACGCTCTATTCCGTCTGCAATGTCCGTTAACAATAAAACTTTTTTATTCTCTAACTGCATGTGTTGCACCCCTTCTTCATTATAATCATTCTATTTATGAAACTTTTAATTTAGCAGTTACCAGTTTTTCCATCCCACTTCTGGATCAACACTAGCAAGTCTAACCCATCCATTTTGAACTTTTTCTCGAAATATAAAATCATTATTTAACAAACGTTCTATATATTGGCTAGGTGCTTGGATGACAATTAATAAACGAAGCGGAGAATGATATGCCTCATCATCTGATTGCATGACGGATTGCCATGGTACCCCTGATAACAAGTCGCTCGCATTCCCCTGCATAACGCCGAGACCCGCTGTTACGGTTTGTGTTGCCTTGTTTCCACTACCATAATAATGAGGAGCTACAGTTGAAGCATAATATTGTAGATTTATCCATTGAGCCACAGTTCCTGGTCCTGCAATAATGCTGGCTAAAATATCCCCACTTTCATCTTGTTTCCAATCATAATTATGAAGGAAAGCTCTTCCCTCCAAGTCACAATCCTGAGTTAATTCACGTTGTCCGATAATAAAAGATGCATTACGAGCTAATCCCCATTCCGGGCGTATCTCACTCCAATCTTCTGCAAATCTGTGTGCCTCTGCCCTCGGATTTTTCATTTTCGTTTTGAAATTAGGTAATTGAGCTAAACGCTCCCTATTTGCATTGTGACTGACTTTCGGCATAATCGCTTCGATATGATTCAATGCTTCTCGTGCAGATTCCGAAAGTTCAGGAATATAAATCCATTCTAATTCATCCACAGTTGTTTTATGCTCAGCAGCTGCGAAAACCGTATCCTCAGGGATTTTAATTCCTTCCGCAGAAAGTCCTTCTCTTACTTCTGGCAGATTGCATAAAGTAGCGAAAATTCTTGCATTGAATCCTCCTGCCGCTCCACCACAAGCACCACACTCAAGAGCTGCAGCATAAGGATTATTTGTACTTTGACTACTATGCCCACATATTACGACTAAAGGAGCGAAATTCTCTGTTAGCCCCATCATTTTTAATGTTTGACGTACATAGTTCACTTTTTCTTCTTTAGAAAAACCAATAGGTATTTCCGACTCTGTGTCATGAGCATAATCAAGCGAAAATCTTGTATCAGGTTTTCGTAACCAAGTTTTACGAAGGTTACGAATGAAACTACCTAATCTTCTTGGTACAAAGCTCCGTGCTATCATTTGTAGACCAAGAAAAGGTCCACTTAACTCAGGTAAAAGCAAGCTCGTAAGCACATTCTGTTTCATCATTTTAAAGGTATAGCTTAATGAGTGGTCTACCTTCTTACGTTGTTGGTAAGACTTAAGTTCATCTTCACTCGCAAGCTCTTTTATTCGATGTTTTGGTTTTTGCATAACCGGTAAAGAAGGATGGCTATGATGACTACCTAATTCACTCGTTGCAATCGGTAATCCAAAGAAACCTGCAATTCCAATCGTCTCGAACGGACCTGCTTTTTCAAGTTGTCGACGAAAAGGTTCTGAACGTACATCAATGCAGAATGCCATTTGAGCTAATACAAATTTTTTCTTGTTATTTACACATTGTTTAGAAAGAATCTCTTGACTTAATCGTTCTGCATGTGTTTGTTCCCAAGCTTCCCACCAAAGCTTTCTACGAAGTTTCTCATCAAAATGATGAGCAATTGATAATAATTCATTTTGTTCAGTTGCAGACATTTGAGACCATTCCTCAATTGAAAGATCCCCCCAATGGATCCAAGAAGCTAAAAGAGGAACAATCGAAACTTTTTTCTTGAGCCGATGATTTACTAAAGATAAATAAGGATTTACAATAGCCCACTCCATTGAAATTCGAACTGCTAAATATTCTGTTAGGAGTGCATGTTCCCGAATCGATTGTTTTGAGCGCCAAAGTATGATTCCTGCCCATCCAGGTAAGGAAAGCAAATGGCCTTCAAGATACGTCTGTATTTTTGACTTAGGTATTTTTAATTCGGACAAAGCTCTTACTAAAGCTGCATTTGCATCTTGTGGCCAATCTTTTAAAGCTTTACGCTGCTGTTTACTGAGTGCTGGATCATATTTAATAAGGTGGTGCCATGCATGATAGAAACCTTTCTCACGATTTGGCATTGCCCAACTTGACTGAAAGTTATCCAGATATAATTTACACCATTTGATAACATGATAATCAAGGATATTCGCTAACCTTTCGCTATCTTGATTCTCTATAAGCGAACTTATTGGTTGCATTGAGAAATCTTCGGTACTTTCTGTATTTACATTATTTATTTCCGCTGCTAATGTATTTAACTCTTTTGATAATAAGAGGTGAGAAGGTAACTTATCTAACTTTAAAGCTGCCTGGCAATAACGTTCTACTTTCTCTCTTGGTATATGAAAGGATTGTGAGTCAAGCCAACGATGCAATCCCGCATATAAAAAAGATTCATCGATCTCTCCTCTTCTCTTTGCCGAATGAATCATAGAAGCGCTAGGGTATATATCCACATCACGAATTTCTTTTAGCCAATCTGCAACTTGTTCAAAGGATTGCTTTTCAAGCCCCACCCAAGGATGACGCGCTGCAAACGTAGAGATAGGCCACAGTGGTGCTATAACTCGGCTAGCAGATTGAACGAAATCATTTATATCCTTTTCCTGAATATTCATATTTACGTCTTTCTTTTTAAAACTTTCTTTCGTTACTACAGATGATACGCTCATCACTGATTACCTCCCTGTGATACATAGTGTTTCAAGTAGTTAGGGTGACTTTCTACTGACTTTTGATTTGCCTCGCCTACTCGAACTAACCAAAGGTATAATATAGCGAATATAGTAAAGGATCGATTGCGAGCAACCAAAGCAACAATAGCGCTACCAAATAGTAAGAGACAGATAACAAAGGTAATAGCTAGAACTGGAGGTTGAACATTTTGATACACATCTGTATGCAACCACTCATAAAAAAGGGTATGAACGGTAAAGTAAATGAGCGAAAATCCAATCAAAAAAGATAAGCCAGCAATTCGACCAATTTTTCCCTCTCCGAAAACAACAAGCTGTTTCCATGAAAAGTATAATGACCATCCTAAGATTAGCGCACTCACCAATTGATATCCCTCTTTAGGAGTCATAAGCCAGAAACCAATTGCTATAAGTAAGCCTAAAATACGTCCAATCATAATCCATAAATACGATGCCTTTTCATGAGAGTGTTTCACAACCTCAAAATGGCGTACGGAAGAACCAGCTTGTAAAAACAATGTAGCTTTGAACAGACCATGTAAAATTAAATGAATAATGGCAGCTAAATAAGCACCCAATGCGCATTGAATGAGCATAAATCCCATTTGTGCAATCGTTGAACCCACTAGCTGACGTTTGTAGTCAACTTGGACTAGACTAATTCCAGTTCCTATTAATACAGAGATACTAGAGAAAATAAGTAAAATAATTTGTGCTATATCATCATGAAAAAGAGGTGAAAATCTAGTTAGCATGATACCGCCAGCATTTACTAAACCTGCATGCATAATAGCGGAAACAGGAGTTGGAGCAATAGCAGATTCAATGAGCCATCGTTGGAAAGGCCATTGGGCTGCCGGAATCATCACAGCTAATAGGATTAATAGGTTAATCCCCGCTTTCTCCCATTTTCCATATTGAGCTAAACTTTCATCCCCTAAAACGGATGTTAACTGCCACTGGCCAGTTACTTGAGAAAGCCAAATGACAGCTAATAATAGAGCCACCCAACTTATTGTAAATAAACGACCAGAAATTTTCGTTGCTTCACTTACCACTTTCCAACTGCTATTTAATCTTATGAGTAGGAGCAATCCGACAAGAGTTACTCCCCAACAAATGACCATTAAACGAAGATCATTACTTAACCATGCAATGGAAGAGGCGCCTGTAGTGAATGTGAAAAGTATAAAATATTTTCGATATGAGCGATCTCCCATTAAGTAACGTAAAGAAAAACGCTGAATGATAAAACCAATTGTAAGAACAAAGAAAGCCATTAACCAAGCTAAAGAATCTAGATGCCAAGGACCAATAACTCCATCTACATTTGTATGAATAAGTGCAAGTAAGGAAACGAATGATGGTAAAGCAGCGATGCCAATATGAATACGAACAAAATGTAAGGGTATCCTTGAATTTAAAAACAATAATCCACTTAGCAAAGAAGCACTAAGCGTAATGAACAATAATGTTAATAGTGTTGATGAATTTAGCGAAATTAACATTTAACTTACTCCCTTCCCAACGACGAACTTATACAAACTTCTGTTTCATCAAGGTAATTTTTCAGAATTTCAAATCTTCATTTCCTTCTTTTAGCGAATAGATGTTTTTTATCAATAAAAAAACCGACAACTTCCATAATTCAATGATGATATAAAATCATTGAATTATGGACATTGTCGGTTTCACTTCAACTAACTTCAGCGAAGTTTTTTGAAGAGCTCCCATTTTATAAAGGATCATAATTTATTTGTTTATTACTTCTATCTAAAGAAAAAATAATATACCTCTAACCTTCTAGATTATGCGATATACAAATTTATGTTACACCCAGTTTTTATATTCAGAAACTTTTTCATTTAGTCAATATGAATGATTAAAAAAATGCTAAAGCTCTAAATATAAACATCTGTAAGTTTTTAAAACAACTATAAGATAAACCATATTTAAAAATTTGTCAATTCCTTCATAAGATTTCTGAAAATTATTTTCATCAAAATTCACCAGAACACTCCTGAGTTGAAGTATATCTCTTTCAAAAAATCCCTATTTCTAAATCATTGTACGTTTCTTTACTGTTATCAACTATTTTTTCGAGTTTATCCCCGTTACTGCTTGTTATGCTTCTAACTTGTTGTTTACATTAAATTTTTTTCTCAAGATTATGAAATAACTTAAAAATCATTATCCGTTCACCCGTACGGGAACTTATATCAGTATGAAAGCTTTTTACTTTTTCTCCAGTTAAGTCTAGTATAATCTCCTTAAGATCATCTATTCCCGATTCCACTAGTTCCGAACGTGTTTTCTTTATCGTTAACATACCATCTTTCGTTTCACAAACAGCATATTCAGCTGGTGTTAAAATACCTTGTAAATTCACAATAATCATATCCCGTAATATATCTGTCTTAACAGATATAGACCCACGCCCAAGATAATCTTTTTCCCACTGCGTAATTGCTTTACTTATCTCTGATTCGATAGAACCTTTCGACTTTTTCATCATACTATGTATCCTCCTTCAACAAAATAAAATTACAATAATAATATAATAATCTGGATTCCTTCTATTTTCAATTACTACGGCGAAATGATAGAACTTCTAGTTAGATAGTATTCAATAAAAAATTAGAAGCAACTATAACCAAAAAGGATACAGCCTATAAAAAGAAACATAATGCTCCAAACAAAGAAATACGTGTCAGTACAGTAGGCCTGCATGCGAAATCGAAAATGCTAAAAAAGAGGCAAATGAAGGGGTATTTCATATATCGATATCACTTTTTATTATGTTCCCCATACTCTGAGAAAAACTGCTAATTATAGAGTTTTTCTTTCATGTATAGTTCTTCTTCACAACGTGTAACATAAATAAAAAAGGAAGGTGAAAGCATATGGACGAACAAAACAAAAAGAAAACATTCGATGAAGAATTCGCCCCTGAAATTTCACCTGGATATCGCCAAGATGTTCATAAGCCTCCTAAATATAAAAATACATCTTTTTTAGTTGGTATTACCATCTTCGCTGCTATATTGCTTCTACTCATCATTTTCGTTTATTTTTAATGAAAGGCGGACCATTTTATGAAACAGCAAAATGCTCATCCCTCCAAAAGAGTCGTTCCAACAAAAAAGGAATACGCTGGAAATTCTATTCATGAACAGAAACAAATGGAGCGAGGAAATCTTCACATCGCACAAAAAGAAATCGGACAGCAAAATGAAAACCTGTAAAAGAAGATAAAAAGTGATACCAATGTGTAGACGGTATCACTTTTTTAAACATGAATATACGATTCATATTACCATTCCTATGTTGATAATAAAGAAATTTCTGATATTATATAGTGAGAACTCTCACTATAACAGAAACGGGGAATAATGTATGAATTCTTTTCAACGATATATACAACAAGCCTTCCGCATTTACATATAGATTCTTTTCAACAAAATGAAAGCGGCTGGGATCATATAGCGATTATTATAAATAACGCTTTGCTTTTTCGCTTTCCTAGGGAAGCCACGATTGCAAAGAGAATTCCGCTAGAAAAAGAACTTTGTTCCCTCTTAGCTAAGTCTTTACATGATATTGAAATTCCTAATTATCACCTGTTCTATACAAATGAATCAGACACTATTCCAACTTGTAGTTACTATACGCTCATTTACGGAGAGCCCTTAACAGCTCAAATGATTGCTAACTTAACCATACAAGAGCGCGAACAAGTAATTACACAAATTGCTCAATTTCTTGCGACTTTACATACTATTTCACTAGAACATGCTACACAATTAGGATTTAAAATAGAAAAAACAATCACCTACTGGAAACAACTACAAATGAAATTAAATCGTTACCTTTCCCATACATTCATAAAATGCGAAAAAGAGGCCTTTGACAAATTGTTTCATCAATTTTTCACACTTTTCCATCGATACGACTTACAGTATACAATGATTCATGCCGATTTTACTCATCATCATATTTTATTCGATGAGAAGCGTAAAAAGGTTTCTGGAATTATTGATTTTGGCGATACACAAATTAGAGATCCTGCCTTTGATTTTGCTGGTTTATATCATGATTTTGGGAATGTATTTACCGAAGATGTTTATAAAAAATACTGTACCCTTATCCTTCATCATGATTCGTCCTTCATGCAACGCATTATTTCTTTTTATCAGCATAGTCCTTTACTTCATCAGCTCCTTTACAATTTGGAACGAAAAGATGAACACGCAATACATAATGGGTTGAAAAAATTACGAACCATGCTGCAGGGATTGAATTAGATTCTTTCCCTATATTCTTTTTCCTCATACGCCATTAACTTTTTATCTATTTCAACCATCACTTTGTGCATTTGAAATGCTTGTAAAATTTGCAGTCGAATCCAAAACGGCGCATTTTGTTCTTTTAACCATTGAAATACTTTTTTTTCATTTTCCACTAGTATCCCTCCTGTTATCAGGCAAAACTTTTATCAATTACAGTTCCTCCATTTTTTATTACTTATTCCCTTCCACTGCTAACTATATACTTATGTCTTTTTTTGTTGCTCACTTGATTCCTTTCCATTTATAGCGTAAAGGATGAAAAGCGTTTCATGTCAATCCTTACTATATATATTACTTTTTTATGTGAAAAATTTACCTCTAAGAAAAATAGTAAGGGCAGGAATAAAACTCTCCTGCCCTTACTATCTATGATTTTCCTTATTTAATACCAGGAAACAAAAACTGTAGTATATTCGGTGTATCTATAAAACGATAAACTGTGAAAAAGAAAAAACTACTATATAAAATCATAATGAATATTTTTTTCATGATAACTCAGCCACCTTATCCTTCTGCTTTTGGTAAATTCTCAAGATATTGATCTGATAAATATAGTAACTTTCTTGTCTGTTCGAATTGATTTTTTATCTCTGGAGTTAACGGAACTTGTTCTCCTTCTAAGCTCATTGCTTGTCCAGTTTCAAATTTTTCTTTTGGAATATAACTGTACTCCTGAGCAATAAATGTTCCATCTGGAAAAAAGAATCTCTGCGGAATCATATTTTTTCTATAATTCAGCAAATCTTGCCCAAATATAACTTGATCTCCTGTATCGATACCTAATAGATTTGTAATGGTAGGTAAAATATCTACCTCACTCCCTATTGTCTCAATTTGCTTTCCTTCTTCTAACCCAGGATAATGTATAATGAATGGAATGCGATATGGATCAATTTGCCCATTTTTCAGTTGAGATTTTGGCAAATATTTTTTTTCATGATTTGGTAGAGCATTTGTATCAATAATATGATGATCTCCATATAAGACAAATAAAGATTTATCCCATAATCCTTCACGTTTTAATTCCTCTATTAAGAAGCCCACTTCTTTATCTGCATAATGAACAGCCTGAATATAATCACCAAATTGTGTCCCTTCTAATTCTTTTGGTAATACTAGCGGTTTATGATTGCTTGGTATCTTGAACGGATGGTGACTACTTAATGCAATAATATGTGCATAGAATTTTTTATTCTGTTTATCTAATTCTTTTAAAATCGGTACTGTTTTTGTATACAATACTCTATCACTGGCTGCTATACCGATTACCTCTTTATTTCCAAAATATTGTTGGTCATAAAATTGATCAAATCCTAATGCTTTATATACTCGTTTTCGATTATAAAATTTTGCATGATTTGTATGAAACGTATTCGTCACGTAATGATTCTTCTTTAATAGTTTAGGAAGGCTTGGAACTTCACGATTTGCAAATCGATTTGAATTTAGCTCATGAATTCCTGGAAACGTTGATGTATTAACAGTCCACTCAGCGTCTATCGTATTTCCTCTTCCTGTTTGTTGAAAAAAGGTTGGAAATGACAGAGATTGATCACGTAACTGATCTAGATTCGGAGTGATTGATTTCCCATTTAGTTTTAAACCG
The DNA here is from genome assembly GCF_022663595.1 of Bacillus cereus group sp. BfR-BA-01360. Classification (NCBI taxonomy): domain Bacteria; kingdom Bacillati; phylum Bacillota; class Bacilli; order Caryophanales; family Bacillaceae; genus Bacillus; species Bacillus cereus group sp. BfR-BA-01360. The sequence goes on along the minus strand of NZ_JAKUFV010000003.1, from coordinate 108,578 downwards.
ATTACATTTTCTTGCACTGATTCGAGTTGAACCATAATTAAGTTTTTCCCCTTAGCAACGCCCTCATATTCAAGATGTTGTAAAGGTTGTATTTCTTTCACATCTCTTATAACAGAATTTGTTATTTTACCATTCGCTATATCATACAAATTATTTTGTGGGAAGATCTTACTCATTGGAAATGATACATTATACGAAAAAAAGCCCATTTTCTCTGATTTTTTTTTCTCATCTACTATATCTTCTTTATTTATGACATAGGTGAATGTAAATATTACAACTACAAAACTTAGAGCAATCACGCCCATCGCTTTTTTTGAAACTTTCATATCCTTTCGATTTTTGTTCATTTTCCCTGCCCTGTAAATCAAAAAAGGTATGATAATCATATCTCCTATGTAATATAAATCTTGCCATTTCCAAAGAGAAGAGATGCTTCCCTTTAATTCTACAGTTTGATTTGCTAATGCTAAGGAATGATACGTCGGCATCACACCATAAAACCTCTTATACAATACACAAATAATCAATAACACCCCGACTATTAAACTGAGTACGCTATATAAAGTTGGTCTTATTTTTTTCGTTATGAAAAATCTAATTAGAAAAAATACAAAGATAATATATAAACAGTCCATTATAAAACTATTAATATTAAATTGTTCATACAACTCAGTATATCCAATGAACATTTTACAAACTATTATAAAAAACATTAAGAAACTCAATTTTATTCCTCCACTTTTTCACTCTCTACACTGATTCTTCCATTTTTATCATATTTTCTCTATCCATTACTCGATTATGCGGAGTATGAACCCATACCTTTTCTTTTCTTTTTATAAATCCTAAAAAAATAATAGGTACCCATGAAAAACCAAAAATATAAACAATAGGTGTCCATATTATATTCGTTACCTTTTTCTCTTGTAATAAAGCTATAATAGGTAGTATATAAAAAGATACCGCTATCAAAAGCCAAATCCATGGATGTAATACATATAGCATGATGTAAGATGGAAGCAAATCATAGTATGTAACAAAAAATAAAATGATAGAATTTACTGAGAGCATTGTTCTTGTTGGCTGAACAAGATAAATGAACATATCTATTGCATTCATATTAAATGTTTGAGTAAAATTCTTCAAAAGTGGACCAGAATATCTAACCATGCAGTCCATGTGCCCTTGCATCCATCTAATCCTTTGACGAAACGACACCTTAAAATCCGTTGGTTTTTCATCATAAATTTTCGCATCATGTGCCCAGCCTACCGCTCTTCCTTTCGCCAATATATACTTCGCTGTAAACTCAAGATCTTCTGTTAAACTTTCGGTTCCCCAACCAATCTCTTTTAAAATATTCATTGTAAAGCACATACCTGTTCCTCCAAGTTGTGCTGATAGCCCTAATTTCCCCCTACTCAATTGATATAAACGATTAGTAGACCAATAAGCAATTGCATACGATTTTGAAATCCAGTTATCTTTTGGATTTTTCGAATCTAAATAGGCTTGAACAACTTCGTATTTTTCTTTTACCAACTTAGCATTTAATACTTGTAAAAAGTTTCTTGATACTACGTTATCTGCATCTAATATAACAACTGCATCATATACTTCTTGCTGCTCTTTTTCCAGTCGAAATAAATTTTGAAACATCCATTCTAGCCCATATCCCTTTCCTCGTTTCTGATTATCGTGCCTTTCCCAGGCCTTCACTTGATTCTCTCTCACAATTTGAGCTGTATTATCTGTGCAATTGTCACAAATTACATGGATATCATACTTTTCTTTCGGATAATCAATCTTCTTCAAATTTTTCACAATTTGTTCAATTACTTTTTCTTCATTATGTGCACATACCAATATAGCGAATCTAGTATGTGCAATATCATGATCCAACACATATGAATTCTTTTTCTTAACAAAACCTAATAAACTAACCACTACTTGATATAATGACAGCACACCTTGAAACTGTGTCAAGAAAATCAAAAAAGCTATCATCACATATAAAAGTACTCTGCCTATATAGCTCACAAACGATATATCATTAAAACTCATAAGTACTGTACAAATCGTACACAATACGAATAGAATCCAAAGCCTCTTCGCTTTATTGATATTCATTTTTTATTCCTTCTCCCATCTCTAACTTTTATAAACTGAGAAAAACACCTTTTTTTGTAAAACCTATATAAATTAATATTTTCATTAACAAATCATTCACATAACTTCCAAAAAAATCGTAAGTTGCGAATTACATATTGAAAATTCTCTTGTCCTATAAACCGTTATTTATCCTCTACTGTACCTTGTTCAATTTTAAATTTTGCTTCTTTATAATTTTGTATCTCTTTTCTAGATTTTTCATCCTTAAATTGAACAATAGAAACAGTATGTTCCCCTGTCTTCAATAATTCTCCTTCTAAGTTAACAAAAGTAGAAAACGCTTTCGTTACTTCTTCTTTTGTAATAAATTGCTTATCCACATATATATAAGCGGTTTCATTTTCATTTAACCCTTTTAACTCCAATTGAATTTGAGCTAAATTGAACTTGGGATCTACTTTTAAAATTGGGATTTGATTTTCTTCTTTTTTCTCACTATTCGTAATTAATTGCATACTAGCTTCCCCAGTTTCTTTTACTCCTTTAGGAAAAGTTATTTCCTTCCTTTCTCTATCTTCTTGTTTATTGATTTCCTGCTTAACCATATTCTCCTTACTACTTGAACATCCTGTGCTAAGTAATAAACAAGCTATTCCGATTCCAACTAGATATTTGTTCATTTCTTCTCTCTCCTTAACAAAATATCTTTATTACGTAACACTTATATGTGTGCGTCATCATTTCATTGTTAAAACTTTTAACGAATCCCCCTTATCCATTCTCTATTAATTTTATATTTAACACTATCATGATAGTGTTAAATATAAAAAAATTGAACAAATTAGTTAATTATTGTAAAATCATAAATATAGAATTTATGTGATTAAATCTCCCTCATGCACATCCATTAGGTTATATCGTTTCCTAAAAAAATTCAACCCTTTTTTTTACATATTTGGAAATAGATTAATGATTTATATTGATAAACATTTTATTTATAAAACCTTATTTTTATTAAAAAACTCATTTTAAATCCCTTTATATCAACATTTATTCATTATGACGTACTCTAAAAAAAGAAATGAAAGAATCTAAATTTTTTAAAAATAAGTTTGATTTTTTTTCCAAAATGTTATAAGGTAATTTGCGTGTTAATTTTGACACCAAACATACTAGAGGAGGATTTCTTATGAGAGAACCATACAAAAAAAGAAATGGTAGAAGAGTCATTACATCGCTATTATGTTTATCTGTATTAACAACACCTATCGTTTCAGAAGCTGCAACGGAACAAACTAACAATTCTAAGATTACTAGTAAGGAACAAATAGGTCATATGATCTTACAGGTGACCCCAAGTAATCCAACCCCTATGCCTGGTGAAACGATTACATATCGCTATAAGCTTACAAATGCCACAAATAAAGTCATTAAAGATGTGTGGATTGCAGATTGGAATGTGAATATGTTACAAGGCCGTTTCGATTTAGATAATGATAACGCTTTCGGACCAGGGGAAACCATTACAATGACGAAAAAATTCACTGTGCCAAATGATGTTACAGAGGGCCAAACGCTTCGCAGTTTAGCTACCGTGTATGGTGTGATTGACGGTGAAAAAATAACAACTCAAGCAAAAACATTGATTACAGTTGATGTAGTACAACCAGAAATTTCGCTAAAGGTTTCAACAAATAAAGAGGTTGTAACACCCGGCGAGACTATCATATACACTTATCATATAAAAAACACAGGCAATCGTAATTTGACTAACGTTTGGGGAGCAGACTGGCATCTTGGCATGTACCAAGAATATGCGGATATTGGTCCTGATAAAATTTTAATACCTGGAGAAGAAGTTACAGTTCAAAAAGAATTTACTGTACCAGAAGATGCGGAAGATCAGAAGCTTATTTATAGTGTTGCCTCCTATTATGGCTACTATGGAGATACCGTGGTGAAGCAAGATGCACGAATTGGTATTACAGTAAGCTACGAACTCATCAATAAAGCAACAAAAGGAGTAAATCGTTTATTCACTGATGAAGGTCATTCCACATTACATGCAAATATTACTCAGCGTGACATTGATGCTTCAGCGAAACTTGTATTAAGTTTACCTGAAGCAAAGCATAAACAACAATTACAGCAAGAATTGGAAAAAGCGCAAAATCTATTGAATCATCTCAATAACGCAACAAGTATCGTCCATGGACTTTTTGGCGATGAATCTCATTCTATTCTTCACAACGAAACATCAAAGAAAGAGATTGATGCAGCAAAAGAAAAAGTATCACAACTTCCTGATAACAGCAATAAAACAGAACTGTTAAACGAGATTAAAAAAGCGCAACAATTGCTCAAGGAACGGGAGGCAACACAATTAAAAAATGCGCAACAAGCGGTTAATGCTCTATTCAGCGATGATAAACACACTATATTAAATGACTCTCTTACTGAAAAAGAAATCAAAGAAGCTAAGCAAAAAGTGGAACTTGTATCAAATTTACCTGAAAAAGAAGTATTACAAAAAGAAATCGAACGAGCTGAACATCTATTAAATGTATTAAACGAGACTCGTAAAAACGTAGATTCTCTCTTTACTGATCGTTTCCATACAGCATTAAAAGAGACCATTACTCAAGTTGATATTGATAATGTCAAAATAAAAGTTGACCAACTTTCTGACAACAATGATAAGCAAACTTTAATAAAAGAAATTGAAAAAGCACAAAATTTATTCAATGCTACTCAAACTCTAAAATTACAAAATGCTCAAAAAGCAATTAACGATTTGTTCACGGCCAATGATCACAATACGTTAAAAGCTAATATTACACAAGCTGACATTGATGCCTCCAAAGCGAAAGTTGATCAACTTCCTGATACGGAAGATAAAACAAATCTATTAGATGAGATTAAAAAGGCACAACGACTCTTTTCTGAATTGCAAAAAGCACAAGAACTACTAGAGTCGCTATTTACAAATGGTATCGGAACTCCTGTCAAACAAGGCATTACACAAACAGATATTGATAAAGTACGTACAGATTTAAAGAAACTTCCTGATAGCCCTGGACGTACAAAATTATTAAGTAGAGTTCCTAGCAACTTCTCTAACATTACGTGGTATGCAAAACCATTTGGTGATAAAAACGTCACTGACTCACAAAACATTACAGTTACCAAATTATACAAAAATACTCAACATGCTCCGTTTATAGACTTCAATTTTGATTATTCTTTAAAAGGAGCACAAGTTACTGTCTCAAACCGTGATGTTCTAGACCCTATCATCTATCCTGATTATGCTGAAGCGGGTAATCTAAATATGAAAATCATGAATCGAGGTACAACAAAGGTAACAATTAGCTCCGCTGATGGACTATATTTTAAAGAAATTACGGTCAAAGTGATATAAGTAATGATAATCTTTCATACTATATATCGTCTCTAAGGTATATAGTATGAAAGATTTATAACGAATAAAAAATCTAGTCAATATAACAACTGACTAGATTTTTTATTCGTCATCATATCAGTTTCTTTTTTTAAAACTATATTTCAAACTTACTCTTACCTAATATATAATGATGAATTTTTATTATATCATATTCTTTATACCTATCAAGATATAAAATAAAGAAATAGCATCCAAATGAATATTATTTTAATGAATTGTTGTCTCTACTGACTGGTTTCCTCGAACACATTCTCTTTGAAATACACAGTTTGCACATTTTGAATGGAATGAAGCCTTCATATAGTTCCTCGAGTCTATTATCATTTCCTTCATTATCTTTAAATACTCTATTCCTTCTATTATATCTTTATCTTTTGGAACATATTCATACCTAGTTCCTTCTATTAAATTAACAAATTCAATTGTCTCTGGCAATATACCAAAAGCCTTATAACAAAATACAGTTGTTAATTTCTGACAAAGAGCAAACATTTCTTCATTTCCATCCACAACATACTTTTTTATGACAAAAGATTGAGAAGACCATTCACCAATTTCAAAGGTTAAAGAAATATGGATACCTAGTTCTTCCATGTACATTTGAATTTTTTCATATAAAAATAAAGGTGGTGTTTTACTTTCATCTTTTTTCACAAACTGTAACAAATGATCTGTTAATTTTGCCAACACAATATAATATTCTATTTTAGAAGAAAACATAGAAGTTTTTACTTTATGCCAATGTTTCTCCAATAGCTCTAGCAACAAGATTTCTGTTTGTTTCTCCTTTGACGTCAAGTAATATTCATGAACAATTTGATTTACAATCATTTGAACGATTTGTTGCCATTCAAGTGAAGAAGATTCTCTCCTTTTTATATGACGAAAATAATATTTATGTGGACAACGCATAAATTCATATAAATGATAGTCTGTCATCATCTTAATTGAGATTTTCCTTTGCAACTGCTCTTCATCTCCCTCCCGCCATTAAGAAAGGTATTTTATAAAATCGATACCAAATTGAAGACACTTTTCTATATCCTCATCTTCTGGCGTTAACTCTACTTTTAGTCCCTCTAACACAACTTCAGCACCGCGTTCTTGTAATTTTTCTATTAAAATATCCACAGCTGCACCATATTTTGGATAAGCGGAGTCACAAGAACCAAATACAGCCGCTTTTTTTCCTGTTAAATGAATTTTATCCATTTCATCGTAGAAATCTAAAAAATCATCTGGCAGCTCACCATCGCCCCAAGTATATGCACCTAAAAGAATACCATCGTATTCTTCTAATATAGAAGCTTCTGGTGTAGTCATAATATCGATCACATCAATTTCATTTCCTGTTTCACGAATTGCTCCAGCAATGTGATCAGCCATTTCTTCTGTATTGCCACTCATACTTGCAAAAACCATTACCAACTTACTCAATTCAATCTCTCCTTCGTTCATGTACTACTTTTTCTATGTGATTCGTTTCCATTCCACATTTTTTATTAATCAAAAATGATAATCATTATCATTTTTATTTACACCATTAGGTTAATTGATAACGATTATCAAAGTCAATGACTATTTTCAAAAAAATAATGAAAAGGTACAAGCTTGTCCTCTAAAAGTTCATATACTATGAATGAGCATAGTTCTTTCTCAGCCCTCTCTAACGGAAAGAAATAAAAGCAACTGCGATTCTCGCAGTTGCCTTTTTTTATCCCGGCTATTTTAAAGCGGTAATAATTCGGTTGGTGAAGAACTTCCCCACTGATTAAAGGTTCACTTTATATCAACACTCGATTTCTAATAGTTTCATTGTCGCTTCTAAAAATAGCATCGCACCATACATAAGTGCCGACTCATCTACATCAAATTTCGGATGATGATGTGGATAACACGTCTTTTTTGTTTCATTCCCAGTCCCTAGTTTAAAGAAACAGCCTGGAGCTTTTCTTAAATAAGCAGAAAAATCTTCTCCTCCCATGGAAGGACCCAGTTGTATAATGCTGTCACTTCCCAATAGCACTCGAGCACTTTCTTCGACAACTTTTGTAACCTCTACATCGTTAATCACTGGATCATATCCATAGCGATATGTATATTCATATGTAGCGCCATGTGCTTCTGTAACACCTTTTACAATTTGGTTAATTTTTTCTTCTGCTTCTTTTCTAACATCTTGCTGAAAAGACCGTACCGTTCCCATTAAAAATGCTGTATTAGGAATAATATTATCCGCTGTTCCGCCATGAAATTGTGTAACAGAGACAACTCTTTGTTCAAAAACACCTGTATTTCTCGAAACAATATGTTGTAAATTCGTAATGATTTGCGCTCCTACTGCTATCGGATCAATTGTTTCTTCAGGTCTAGCCGCATGCCCCCCCCTTCCCTTCACTTCAATTGTAAATACATCTGGCGCTGCCATCATAGGCCCGTATACGATTCCAATTTTACCGGTTTCTAACCCAGACATGACATGCAGACCTATAATACAATCTACTCCCTCCATAACCCCAGCCTTTACCATTTCTTGAGCACCACCAGGATAAACCTCTTCTGCATGTTGAAAGAATAACCGAATCTCGCCAGCCCATTCTTCCTCCATTTTTGCAATCGCCTCTGCTGCTCCTAATAAAATAGCTGTATGTGCATCATGACCACATGCATGCATAACATCTGAAACGAATGATGTATACGGCTTTTCGTTCTCTTCTTGAATTGGTAACGCATCTATATCTGCTCGAATGGCGACAACTTTTCCGCGTTTCTTACCCTTTTTCTTTGCCATCACACTATATTTTGTTGGTCTTGTTACTTCAAAAGCGGAAAAGGAGCACAATATATCATAGATAAACTGAGAAGTTTGTTTTTCATGGAATGAAAGTTCAGGAAACTGATGAAGATGGCGACGCCACTTTATTATATTTTTCTCTGAGATAAGCTTTTGCCATTTTATCATTTTATCATTCATCCCTAATACCCTCCTTCTAATCGTTCGTCCTCTATTTCAATATATTTATTTTTAAAGGCAGTCTTTTAGGATTTCTACGTTTCACATGACAAATTCATTACAAATTTATGATGATTGTAATATAATTAGCAAGTTGGGGATTTTCTTTTTTAGTATTTAGTGCTACTATCAGAAAAGAGCCTTTCATCTTATTTTTACCTAAAATGTGGAATTTTGTTTTTTTCACAATTATGTAGGACATGCTACCTACATAGAGTTATCATTTTATAAGAGAGGGAAAGACATGGAAAGATTAAAAGAGATATGGTCTCGACCACTCACACAATGGGTTACAAAAACCTTTTATTACCTTGCAATTTTATTTGCATTACTTTGGTTGTATGGCTTTCATGATACAAACACAAGTACATTTATTTACAATGAATTTTAGGGTGGGAAGAACGTTATGAAGTTATTAGAACAAATCGAAAAGTGGGCAACAGAAACGCCTGATCAAACCGCTTTCGTTTGGCGAGATGCAAAGATTACGTACAAACAGTTAAAAGACGATTCTGATGCATTAGCACATTGGATTTCATCTGAATATCCAGATGATTCTTCACCAATTATGGTGTATGGCCATATGCAACCTGACATGATCATCAGCTTCTTAGGTTGTGTAAAAGCCGGACATGCTTATATTCCTGTTGATTTATCGATTCCAGCTGACCGTGTACTACGTATTGCGGAAAGTTCTGGTGCGAAACTTCTTTTATCAGCAGCAGAATTAACTGTAACTGACTTACCAGTTCGCACTGTATCTCAAAACAACTTAAAAGACATTTTCTTTACACATAAAGGGAAAATTCCAAATCCTGAACATGCAGTAAAAGACGATGAGAACTTCTATATTATTTACACATCAGGAAGCACAGGTAATCCAAAAGGTGTACAAATTACGCATAATTGTCTTGTTAGTTTTACAAAATGGGCGATTCAAGATTTCAACTTACAAACAGGACAAGTATTCTTAAATCAAGCACCTTTCTCATTTGACTTATCTGTGATGGATATTTACCCATCGTTAGTAACAGGTGGTACACTATGGGCAATCGATAAAGATATGATTGCGCGTCCAAAAGATTTATTTGCATCATTAAAACAATCGAACATTCAAGTATGGACTTCTACACCATCTTTTGCAGAAATGTGTTTAATGGAAACATCTTTCTCTGAAAGTATGCTACCAAATATGAAAACATTCTTATTCTGCGGGGAAGTATTACCAAATGAGGTTGCGAAAAAATTAATGGAACGTTTTCCAAAAGCAACAATTATGAATACGTATGGCCCTACAGAAGCTACTGTTGCTGTAACAAGTATTCCTGTTACGCAAGAAGTTATTGATACGTATCAATCCCTTCCAGTTGGCTATTGTAAATCAGACTGCCGTCTTCTTATTATGAAAGAAGATGGAACGATTGCATCAGATGGAGAAAAAGGTGAAATCGTAATTGTCGGCCCAAGCGTAAGCGTTGGTTATTTAGGAAGCCCTGAATTAACAGAAAAATCATTTACTATGATTGACGGCGAGCGCGCCTATAAAACAGGCGATGCTGGCTATATGGAAAACGGTCTTCTATTCTATAATGGTCGTCTTGATTTCCAAATTAAGCTTCATGGGTATCGAATGGAATTAGAAGAAATTGAGCATCATCTTCGTGCATGTTCTTACGTAGAAGGAGCAGTTATTGTTCCTATTAAAAAAGGTGAGAAATACGATTATTTATTAGCGGTTGTTGTTCCTGGGGAGCATTCGTTTGAAAAGGAATTCAAATTAACATCTGCAATTAAAAAAGAACTCAATGAGCGATTACCAAACTATATGATTCCACGTAAATTCATGTATCAATCTTCTATTCCAATGACACCAAATGGAAAGGTAGATCGCAAAAAATTATTGAGTGAGGTTACAGCATGACCGCATATGGATCATTTTATTTTTTCGTGATTGTAGGCATTTTATTAATACCTACGATTATTGCCGGATTAAAAGGTAAAATGTTGCGAAAATATAACGCTGTTTTAACACTTGTTATGCTTGCGATAATCTTCTCAGACAAACCAAAGCAAGCCATTATGTTAGCAGTATTTATTATTTGGCAATATGTCCTTATTCGAGGCTATTTACATTTGAGGAAACAAAATAATAACACGTTCATGTTTTGCATGGCTGTTATTTTGTCGATTTTGCCGCTTATTTTAGCCAAAATCGCACCGTTTGTACCGGAACTAAAGTTTGTTGTTTTCTTAGGTATGTCTTACGTAACATTCAGAGCAGTACAGATGGTCTTTGAAGTACGTGATGGCTTAATTAAAGAGCTTTCATTCTTTCATTTCTGGGAGTTCGTTTTATTCTTCCCTGCTATCTCTACGGGACCTATCGATCGGTACCGAAGATTCCAAAAAGATATTCAAAAACCACCTAGTAGTGAGGAATATCAACAACTACTCTATACAGGAATGAATCGTATTTTCCAAGGTTTTCTGTATAAATTTATTATTGCTTATTTAATAAATCAACATCTTATGGAAGCAGCATTTGCTAAACAAGATACTTTTCTTTCAAATGTAATTTACATGTATAGCTATAGCTTCTATTTATTCTTCGATTTTGCTGGCTATAGTGCATTCGTAATCGGTGTAAGTTATATGATGGGAATTAAAACGCCAGAAAACTTTAATAAGCCGTTCATTAGTCGTAACATTAAAGACTTTTGGAATCGCTGGCACATGAGTTTATCGTTCTGGTTCCGTGACTTTATCTATATGCGCTTTGTCTTTTTTGCAACGAAGAAAAAGTTATTGAAAAATCGGTATACGATTTCATATATTGGCGCATTTTTAAACTTTTTCATTATGGGGATATGGCACATTACTGGTGAGCATGTATATCAATACATTATTTACGGCCTTTATCATGCTGCTTTATTTATCCTGTTCGATATTTTCGAACGGAAAAACAAGAAGCATAAATTTTGGCCAAATAATAAATGGATGCATATCCTTGCGGTTGTAATTACATTCCATTTTGTATGTTTCGGTTTCCTAATCTTCTCTGGTCACCTAAACAGATACTTTTAATGCATCACTTCTTATTTCATTAAGAAGTTCGCATATATAATACATTTCGGATATAAAGGAGATTTTTTAAATGGCAGAATTTAAAGAGCAAGTATTAGATATTTTAGAAGAAGTATGTGAAAATGATATTGTGAAAGAGAATCTAGATATTCAATTATTTGAAGAAGGTATTCTTGATTCTTTCGCTGTCGTATCTTTATTAGTAGAATTCCAAGAGCGCTTAGGTATTGAAGTTTCTATTTCTGATTTCGACCGTGATGAGTGGGCAACACCAAATATGGTTATTAAGAAATTGGAAGAAATCCGATGAGCAAAGCAAAATTTGGACCGATGCTTCTAGCATTGGCCCTTTTTGCTGTATTCTTACTTATTCCAACACGCGTTCTACTTCCACTTGTCAGTGATAAGAAAGTAGAACGAGCTGCTACTTCTTTACAAGAAGAAAAAATTCAAAGTATGATTTTACAGCAAAAAATGTTAGAAGACCCGAAATACCTTCCGATGTATGGTTCATCGGAGTTTGCTCGAATGGATGCTTTTCATCCATCCAATTACTTTAAAGTAAAACCAGAAGGATTCACACCATTCCTTCTTGGCCGAGGTGGAACACAAAACCTTGTACATGTATTAAACTTTGCATCTACAATGGATCAATTAAAAGATAAAAAAATGGTCTTTGTTCTTTCACCTCAATGGTTTGTCCCACACGGTATTGACGAAACGCATTTTGCACCTAACTTTTCTAAGCAACAAGGCTATCATTTCATTTTCAACAATGATTTAAAACCGGAAATGAAAAAACAAATTGCAAAGCGTTTGCTGAACTTTGAAATTGTAAAGAAAGAAACATTGTTGAAAACTTCTTTAGAAGGTATTGTTTATGATGATACAGAGCATAAAATAAAAGCAATGGCTGTGAAACCTTTTGCTTATCTGTATCGCAATATTTTAGATCGTAAAGATTTATTTACGGCAATGTTTCATATTAAAACACCGAAAGAAAAGCTTGATCCAGCATTGAAACAAATGAACTGGGAAGAAGCGCGTAAATATGCGGATGAAGCTGGTAAAATGGAATCGCAATCGAATGAATACGGTATCGAAGATCATTATTTCAATAAAAAAATTAAAAAGAAATTAAAACAACGTCAAGGATACTTAAAACATGATGCGTATGATCAATCTCCAGAGTATGAAGATTTACAAACTGTACTTGACTTATTAAAGCAAACAGGTGCAAAACCACTCTTCATTTCTGTTCCTGTCAAAGGAACTTGGTACGATTACGCTGGATTCCCGAAAGAACGCCGCGAATTGTACTACAAAAAAGTTCATAAACAAATTGAGAAAGCTGGGTATCCAATTGCCGATTTCTCAAATCATGAGTATGATAAATACTTCTTAAAAGATCATATGCACTTAGGTTGGAAAGGCTGGGTTTACATCGACGAAGCTATCCAACAATTTTATAAAACAAACTAACGAAAAGACCGCTTGAATTACTCAAGTGGTCTTTTTCTATATACATTTTCTAATTGTTCAATGGCATTCTCTGCTTCTTTCATCACTCGCTCCACGACGCGCTGAGCTGATTCTACTCGTGCTAATGATGATGCTTGTCCTGCCCAAAGCGACATGTATTCTCCTTTATTTTGTTTCGCTGCTTCTTGGCGTATTTTAGAAGTTAATACGTTTTGCACTGGATACATCGGAAGCCTATCTTCTTTTCCTTCATGCTTTTCTATAAAAGTATTCCGTATACCTCTTGCATATCTTCCAGAAAATACTCTCGTAACAGTTGTACTCGTATCTGCACTTTGCAGTATGGCCTCTTTATATACATCATGTGCAATACTTTCTTCACTCGTTAAAAAGGCTGATCCCATTTGAACACCTTCTGCACCTAATGCCAATGCAGCAACAAACCCTTTCCCGTTCATTACACCACCAGCTGCAATAATCGGGATATGCGAGACTGCTGCTACTAACTGAGGTATTAACGCAAACGTACCAATCATAGCATCTTGTTCTTTACCGATAAATGTTCCTCTATGTCCTCCTGCCTCGCTACCTTGCCCAGTAATCATATCTACCCCTAGTTCAGCAAGTGCTTTTGCTTCCGCTACATGAGTAGCTGTTCCAATCACTTTTATTCCTCTTCTTTTCAAAACATTTATTTCTTCTTGTTCTAACGTTTGAAATGCAAAGCTAACAACCGGCACCTTTTCTTCTAATAGTACTTGTAATTGTTCTTTATAGCTTTGTGGAAGCTTGAATTCATCTTCCTCTATACCTAACTCTCTACTCATTCCACTAAGTAAGACTTTCGCCTCATTTACCTTCTCTTTTTCTATTTGTATCTCTTTCGTTACAAGTAAATTAACACCGAAAGGCTTATCAGTTAACTGCCTTATTTTATAAATCGCTTCACGAATTTTTTCTGGGCTCATATAGCCGGCTCCAAGCGTGCCTAATCCTCCGCTATTACTTACAGCTGCAACAAGTTCTGGTGTCGTAATCGCACCTGCCATACCTGCTTGAATGATAGGGTACTTAATTTGTAATATGTCTGTAACTCGACTTGTAAACATTATGCCTCCTCCTATTCCCCTTATACCTTCTTTATTTGACAAGTTTTCCCCTTCTTTTACAAGGATTGAATTTCATACGAAGCGAATATATTGAAAGAGAAGGAGGCTGAAAACAATGATATATCCAAATGCGTTAAAACAAGGTGATACAGTAATGATTATTGCACCGTCTGGCCCACCAACACTTGAAAATGTATTAAAAGGTGTGGACATCTTACAAGAGATGGGCTTATCCGTAATAATTGGAAAGAGTGTTTATGAGAAGTATGGATATTTAGCTGGAAATGATCAAGTTCGTCTTGATGATATACATGAAGCCTTTACAAATAATGAAGTAAAGGCGATTTTCTGTGCACGAGGTGGTTACGGAAGTGCTCGTCTTCTCCCTCGCATTCAATATGAAATCATTCAACAAAATCGAAAAATCTTTTGGGGATATAGTGATATTACAGCTTTACATACCGCTTTTTCACGCTATGCAAACCTCGTGACGTTCCATGGACCGATGATTGAAGAATTAGGAAAAGGGGTAGATTCTCTATCGCGTTCTTCTTTCAATCAACTCTTCTCTCCTTATTCATCTATCTTAACGGCATCAGAATGTATTGTGCCAGCCCCTTCCTGCTTCACTACTGGAACACTCATTGGAGGGAACTTAACTGTATTGACAAGCACACTTGGGTCACCATTTGAAGTCGATACAACCAATAAAATTGTATTACTTGAAGATATTGGCGAAGAACCATATCGCATTGATCGTATGTTGAATCAACTCCATTTATCAGGAAAATTTAATAAATGTCGAGGTATTATTTTTACAAGCTGTCATAACTGCATTTCTTCAAAACCATCTCAATCGTTACAAACGATATTGTACGAATACTTTGCACCGCATCATATCCCAGTTCTATTCGGCTTACCAATTGGACATATTAACCCTAATATTGGGATTCCCCTTGGGATTACAGTCACAATGAATACAAACAGAAATACAATTTCTATCCCTTCTGGTATCGTGCCATTTATAAACTAAAAAAGAAAAGCCAAAATGGCTTTTCTTTTTTAGTTGTAATACTGAAAGATACGACCAGACACAATATCTGCGATTTCTTCAGGAATAAATGTTTTACTTATTTCCGTGCCTACATTTAATACTGCCGTTGCGTCCTTATCCATACTTTCAAACAATTCTTTACCACGTATCGTAATAAGGGGCGTATCTTCTGGCAATACTTCTTTTACAAATTCCAATTGCGTAAAGAACGGAACAATCCATCTACCCTCTCCTTGAAAATGGCGCAAACGCAACGTTCCTTCTTTTGCTGAATCTTCTGCTTCAATTGTACCAGCAACATAAAAATGAGTTATAAGCAACAGTTCATAAAATTCTTTTTGTTTTTGCTTATCATCCTCTGCTAAAACGAGTACGGTTTCTATTTTTTTTACTGGAATTTGCTCCATATACTGCCACCCCTATTTCTCAAAATAATTATACTTTAATTATACGAAATATTCTTATTTTTTTCCATATAATTATGCAATTATTTTATCGGAATAGTTTTAGCGATGAATCAGGCTGTAATTGAAATACAAATCCAAGTTGCTGCGACGCAGTAATAAAACAAATATACGCGCAAAGCTCTACAATTTCTTTTTCCGTCCAATATTGTTTTAATATATGAAACAGATTATCATCTATCGCCTTTCGATCATGAACAAATGTATGTGCAAAAGTAACTGCTACACTAATTTCTTCCACCTGTTGCATATCATCAGGTCTTCCCTTTGCCATGCAGTACGGACATTCATTCCCATACGCTAATGTTCTTCTTACTTGCTCCTTCAACTCTGGCGAAAGATTTCCTGTATGATACAGCGTGTTTTCTAACGCACTCCATGAATGTAATATATCCGGATTATGACCTAATAACTTTTGAAACTTTGTATCTCCTACATTTGATAATGAAATTCTCTCCATCACTCTCTCCTCCTCTTCACACTTTTATTGTAAAATAGATAAGACGTTCTTTACATTTCATATGAATCTTAATTTATATGTTTTCTTTACAAAAAATATAAATTTTCTGGAGGTATATTTACAAATGCAACTAGACCGTGTGGATCGTAAAATTTTAAATGAATTATATAATGATAGTCGCCTTTCAATGCGAGAGCTGTCAAAACGTGTGAATTTATCCGCACCTTCGACAACAGAACGCGTTCGTAAATTAGAAAGTGAGGGGGTAATCCGAAAATATACAATCGATATTGACTATAAAAAAGCTGGCCTCGTTTTAGATTGTATTTTAGAAATTACTTTAAAAAATGGTGATACAACACGTATGCAACAATTTATTCAGTCTTATCCATCAGCAAGCTTTTGTTATCGCGTAACAGGTAGCCTCTGTTATATCGTGAAAATTTCTGTTCCTTCCTTAGTTGAACTTGAGGAATTTATTAATGATGTCTCTTCCTATGCAACAACTGTTTCTCATATTGTCTTATCAGAAGTTGCACTAACGCCTGATATTGAACATGTTTTTCCAGAAAAATAAAAATTAATTTTTATTCAAAACAACCTTAAAAACCCCTTACAAAGAGAATAAAAATGTTTTATTATGTATTAAAATACAAAATCTTCGAGAAAGGGGTATCGTTTTGAAAATTTTGTTTTATGAAAAAACAGCGCAGGAAGATGACTTACTTGGCATTTGGGATAATGTTCCTACCATTCCCCGCATTGGGGAAAAAGTAGAGATTTTAAAAACGATTCGTACCGTTACAGATATTAAATATATAAAAAAAGGAAATAACTTTCATGTAGAAATTGTTATTCATTAAAAAAGTAGCCTTCCTTTCATCGGAAGGCTACTTTTTACTTTACTCAGCTTTTTGAATAATAATTTGATCATTCTCTACCGTTATTGTTACTTCATCATTTTCTTCTAATTTGATCCGATTGACAACTTCATCTGGTAATTCTACAGCCATCAATCGCTCCGTTATAATAACTTGACTATATATTCTATTTTGCGGCGCTATTTCCGTTCTCTTTTCCTCATCGATGAAACGAAGAGGCGGCACTCCTGTTTCCTTTATGTTTCGCCAATTCTTCCGAATAAAAGGTACAAACCATAATAGACTAATCAAAATGAAAATAGCTCCAACCCATAGGTTTCCTACTCCTTGTAATGTACTAGCAGAAATCGTATCATTTGCTTCTTCTCCTCCTATTAATTGCATAATCGTTACAATACAATTATTTAAAGCATGTACAGCAATGTTCATCCATATATTTTGTGTCTTAATATACAAAAGGCACATAATGATTCCAAATAAGAAAGCACCTACAATATCAAAGTGACCTAACCCAAAAATAAGAGATGAAATAATTACAGCTCGTTTAATTCCCCACTTTACTGTCATACGTTGTAAGAAAAAACCTCGAAAAATCACTTCTTCCATAATCGGTGCAAATATACATGCCGAAATAAAGCTAAATATCATTGTGAACACATTGTTCGTATTCATTAAACTAGTATCATTCAATATATCTACAATAAAATTCGGGACAAGATGTGCTAGTATGTAAAATTGAATAAATGATACACCAAAAGAAAAAATCATTCCCATTGCTGTTGCAATCAAAATTAATTTCCAATTCATTTTTGATGTTTTATCAAAAAAACTAGTAAATACAATATTATTTTTTTGTGTTTTCATATATAGCCATAGTAATGGGAATATAAAAAACACTGTCGTTTGCATGACGACATCTTCAATCGTTTTTGAAACTCCTATCACCGTTAACGTTACTACTGTAACAATCATTCCTAAAATCATCCATGCAAAAAAACTGCGAAGTCTTATATGTGAAAATGCGTACTGAATAAAAAACACCCCCAAAGATGATGTATCCATAAAATTCTTCCGATTTTGCTCAGTTCCTTTGTTACTACATTTCAATGAAACTATGTAATAAAAATTCCTCTTTACAAGATAATGCCAAATATTGCATTTTATACTTTCATTTTATAAAACATCTTAACGTGTTGAAAATAAGAAAAAGTTTTTACACGGATTTCTTTGAAAATATGATAACCTCTACCCCTTAATCTATTACATTATTAAACGCATATTTGTAGAAATAAATTCATGCGTACTTCTATAATCACAATCATTTTCCAGACCGTTATACCCTCTTTATAAGCATTGTATCCATCTTAATTGTCATTAAGAAAATCACTGCAAGACGATATACAAAAAGTAAAAAAGAACAAGTTCATAAATGAATCCCCCGCTCATCGCGGAGGATTTTTCATTTATAATACATCACGTTTTTGGAATAAGGCACTTGACACAATCAGTAATATAGCAAAGTATACGATATCGATTAATAATGATGTTGTAAAGGTAAACCCAGCAAATGGAGGTTTCATTCCCGCGTTAATGAATTCATTACTATCATATACACTTAAATCTAAATGAGAAAAAACAGAGAACTTTGCTACACCTTCTGCCAAAATCATTAATACCGTATTGATTGTTCCTTTTAAGAAAAAGATAAATAGGGTCATAACTAATGGTAATACAGATTTTCTAAAAATATTTGCTAAACAAAAAGCTAATGTTATAAAGAATAACACTGATATTATCTCATACATAAACTTCTTCATTAATACCGCAACTGTTAGTCCCTCTTTTTCTCCACCAAAAACAACCATTCCAATTAATACGGAAACCATGAAAGCAATAAATAATATGACTGTTACAACTAATGCAATTGTTATATATTTTGAAAATAAAACTGTAACTCGCTTTCTAGGACGAATCAGCAACTGTTTAATTGTTCCTTTTTGAAATTCTTCTGTAATAGAACGAGTTGCTAAGGTGATTCCAAAAATTGTAACAACAAGAAATATAAAATCGAACATGCTATTTGTAAATGAGCCATATCCAGACGGTTGCATCTCAGACGGTGCCCATTGTTTCACACCGACTGCGATTATAATTTCCAATCCAATTAATATTCCCATTAAAATATATATACCTTTTTTCGCATGTAATTTTAAACATTCATTTTGGATTAATTTTACCATTATGCCTTCACTCCTCCTGTAATTGATAAAAATTTATCTTCTAGTGTTTTGTTTTGTACTGTAACGCCATATACGAGAATATCATGATGAACAAGTTGTTTCACAATTTGCGGAATTTCAGTCTTTGTTATAGAAGCAACAATAATATTTTCTTGCACCTTACCTTGAATGATTTCATTTCCACGTTCGATTTGATCTACTTCAAACATTACGACAACAGTTTCATCATGCTTCGCTTGCTCATGTAAGTTATATGCTTGTACAAATTGACCATTCTTAATAATAACAACGCGATCACACATTAATTCAATCTCACTTAATAAATGGCTCGATACAATGACAGCTATATTTTTTTCCTTCGCTAATTTTTGTAAATAATCACGAATTTCATGAATACCAGCTGGGTCTAATCCATTTGTCGGTTCATCTAAAATAAGAACTTTCGGATTGTGAAGAAGTGCTTGAGCAATTCCTAGGCGCTGCTTCATACCAAGTGAATATGTCTTTACCTTTTTATGAATCGCATGCTCTAGTTCAACTAGCTTCACAATTTCAGCGATACGCTCTTTACTAATTGGCGTAACAGCCATATTAGCAAAATGTTTTAAATTTTGCATACCTGTCATATAATCATATAATTCCGGGTTTTCAACAATCGCTCCAATGTGTTCTAACGCCTTCTCACGTTCTGTCCGAATACTATGACCGCAAATCGTAATATCTCCTGCTGTCATGGCAATAAGACCTGTCATCATGCGAATTGTTGTCGTTTTTCCGCTTCCATTCGGCCCGAGAAATCCATATACCTCTCCCGCTTCCACTTCAAATGAAAGACCGCGAATAATTTCATTTCCACCAATCTTTTTATAAACATTTTCTAATTTAACTACTACGTTTCCCAATGATTCTTCCTCCTTTAGGCCTCTAGTTTGTTATCGATGATGTAGGCTGTTGCGTACATACATGCTACACCTATTATGCAAGCAAAACTAATATTGTATATATTAATAGTTGTTCCTGCATACATACCAATTTCTAATCCTTCACCACTTAAATACATTACTTTTTTTGTGAATTCATATGCTGTTGTTACTTTTCCTAACCCTACATATATTCCTTTAAAGATTGCATTTAAAATAAAGAAAGAAACAATGATAGATAAGAATTGCAGCTTCCTCTTTTTAATCAACCATTTCATTAGTACGATTAAAAATAATATTTGAACCATAATACTTTCTACTTTCAGCATTTCTATCAAAGAATTCAAAAGCCATTCCATTCTTGTCATATCTTTTATTTCAGTCAACAATTGAAACAATGTCGAACCCGGTATTGCCAAAATTCCCAAAATATATAATAGACAATCCGCTACAACTTCCCATACTATCATCACCGCAAATAAGAATAAAACGATTCCCCATACTATTTTCCATCCGGAAACCCCACTTAAACGAATAAGTGGATTTTTTAAAAGTTTTGAAAAGGTAGCTACCGTTTGTATAAAGGAAAGAAATAGACTAAATATATATAATATTACTATAACAAAAAAGAGTTCCAATTGCTTCTTATCAGATGTACCACTTAACTGCACATTCATTTGTATACATAATATAGCCATAATAAATATAAGTATACAAAATGAAATAATGAACCTCTTTCTATTACAATTCCACATATAATGTAGTAATCCGCTCACCTACTAAACACCTCCTTAAACAACTCAGTCACAGCTTTCCCTTTTTGAAAACGAAGCTCTTCCACATTTTCATGAAGTACAATTTCTCCATCCTTTAAAAAGAGAATTTCATCAAAAATATTTTCAATTTCACCAATTAAATGTGTCGAAATGATAATTGTACAATCCTCTCGATAAAACTGTAAAACAAGCTCTAATACATGTTCTCTTGATATAGGATCTATCCCACCAAGCGGTTCATCTAATATGTAAAGCTTTGCTTTTCTGGAAAATGTTAAAATGAGTTGTAACTTTTCAACCATTCCTTTTGATAAAGCTGTAATTCTCTCTTCTAACGGTATTTTGAATGCAGCAATTGTATCTACCGATTTTTGTATATCAAAATCTTGATAGAAATCACGATAGAAAAATATTGCATCTTTTACAGTCATCCACTCATCAAATACAGGGTAATCTGGCATAAATGAAACAACCTTTTTCGTATCTAATCCTATTTTCTTTCCTGCAATTGTAATACTTCCTTCTGAAGGATGTTGTAAACCAGCCATCATTTTTAATAGCGTCGTTTTTCCGCTTCCATTATCCCCAACAAGACCAATAATTTTTCCTTCTGTAATCTCCAAATTTACATTCCGGATTACTGTCTTTAAACCATACTTCTTCCATAGGTTTTTGATCACAAGTAAATTCGTCATCCTTTATCCCCCTTTTTGTCTTCTAATGAAGAACGAAGGATAGAGAGAATTTCATCTCCAGAAAACCCTAAATGATCCATTCCATTGATAAAAGAATCCAGCAGTTCTTTGGCCATCTCTTTACGCAATTCCATAATTTTCTCTCCTTCGCTCGTTACATATCGTCCCATCCCTCTACGAGTTATGACGATACCCTCCCGCTCTAACTCCTGGAAGGTTCGCTGAATTGTGTTTGGATTTACCTGTAACTCACTTGCCAATTCACGAACAGAGGGAATTTTATCACCAAGTGATAAATGACCGGTTGCAATCTCTTTTTTTATGTATTCCATCACTTGAATATAAATTGGTATATTTGGAGAAAACTCAATTTTCATTTCTTCCCTCCTTTTGTATCGGTGTACTAGTTTAATAGTACACCGATACAAGAGGATTGTAAATACTCATACGAAAATGAGCATAAAAAAAGAGTATGAACTTCTCCTGCCCATGTACACGTTTCAAATGCGATTTACATCCTATCAATTGTAAAGATCGTGACGAAATCATAAGACAGAGAAACTCTTTTGCAAAATAATAACATTATGTAAACTATTTAAGGAATATATGAAAACAATGGGTAACCTAATCATTACTGATAATTGGGTAAATGAAATAATATGAGCAATATGGTAAAAAACAAAAACAGGAGGCTTTTGCCTCCTGTTTCCTCAGTCATCTATTAAAAATCAAATACAAAATCATCATCCGATAATTTTTCAACATTCGTTGCTTTTACATAGCCATTCCCTTTTACAGAGAAGAAATCATGATTTTTCGTATCCGTACGTAAACCATTTAAAACAATTGGGTTAATTTCTTCTTCTTCAAAGCGTGGTTCTAATCCTAAGTTCATAAGCCCTTTATTCGCATTGTAACGAACAAAACGATTTACTTCTTCGACAAGACCAATAGACGCATAAATTTCTTCTGTATATGCCGTTTCAATTTCATACAGTTCCATCAATAAATCTTGTGTTTCCTTTTGCACGTCTTCTTGTTCTTCTGCAGACAGTTCAGCGAAGATTTGCTGTGCTAAAAGACCAACGAATACGCCGTGAATACTTTCATCACGAATGATTAGATTAATAATTTCACCACTTGCAGTTAATTTCCCTTGTCCTGCTAAATATAGAGGATAGAAGAAACCACTATAGAATAAATAACTTTCTAAGAATACACTCGCTACCATTGCCATGTATAACTCTTTTTTCGTTACTTGTGGCTTTAATAACTTGCGATAGTATCCTGTAATAATACCAGCTTTTTTCTCAAGTAATGGATGCTGATCCACCCAATCGAAAATCTCATCAATTTCTTCTTCTGTTGCAAGTGTCGTAAAGATATGACTGTAACTCTTTGCATGCACTTCTTCCATAGCGCCCATGAAAGCTAACACACTTTTCGCTTGTAAATTCTCGATATGTACAAGCACAAGTGGCATCCCTTCGCCACCTTGTTTTGTATCTAAAAGTGTTAAGCCACCTAATACACGCTTATACGTCGTTTGTTCTTCTTTTGATAATTGCACCCAAGTATTTTTGTCAGAAGATACTGCGATTTCTTCTTCTGTCCAAAACTGAGCGATGTTTTGCTTCCAAAACATTAAACTAAAATCGTCTTCTTTTTTATTCCAGTTTACCGCACGCATTGAATCGCCCCTTCTTTTTTATAATGAAATCCTTTCTAAACTCATACTTCCTAATCACAGTCTATCAGAACCTAAAAATTTATAACTAAGCATGAGCAGGGTTATAAAACCCTGCTCATGATGTCTTATCCTTTAAGTTATATATCATTACATCAAACCGTACAAGCTACACATTCTTCCACACTTAACTTACGCGTTCTTGTATAATACAGACTCTTTAAGCCTTTTTTATGTGCATAAATGTAGTAACGTGCTAACTCTCGTGTAGAAATGTCACTATTTACATAAAGAATCGTACTAATTCCTTGATCAATATGCTCTTGAATCTCTGCAATTAAATCAATCAGTTTAAACTGATTCATATCATAAGCAGACTTATAGTACCAGAACGTATCTTTTGATAAATATGGCATTGGATAATATGTTGTCGCATTCGCATATGTTCTTGACTCAATTTGACTTACAATTGGCATTACGCTTGAAGTTGCATTTTGAACATAACTAATCGATTGTGTTGGCGCAATAGCTAAACGATATGAGTTATATAAACCGTACTTCTGCACCTCTTCTTTTAGACTTGTCCAATCTTCTTTTGTTGGAATGTAAATCCCTTCAAATAACTGTTGTACTTTCTCCGTTACAGGGCTATAGTCTGTTGTTTCATACTTTTCAAAGTACGTGCCATTTGCATAATCCGACTTATCAAAGTCTTTAAATGTTTCGCCCTTTTCTTTCGCAATACCCATACTCTTTTCAATCGAGTAGTAGTTTAACATCATAAAGAATGTACGAACAAATTCTTTCGCTTCTGCACTTTCATAAGCGATTTTATTTTTCGCTAAATATCCATGTAAGTTCATAGCACCAAGTCCAACCGAATGAAGCTCATCATTTGCCTTCTTCACAGTTGGTGCGTTTGGAATAACAGTCATATCAGAAACGGCTGTTAAAGCTTCCATTCCTGCATGTACCGCTTCACGAATTTCTTTATTCTCCATTACGTTTACAATGTTTAATGATCCTAAGTTACAGTTAATATCACGGCGGATTATGTCATCTGTACCGTAGTCGTTAATTTCGGATGTTTCTTGTAATTGAAAGATTTCTGTACAAAGGTTCGACATCTTCACAGTTCCAATATTCTTTAATGGATGTTGCTGATTCGCATTTGATTTAAACATTAAGTATGGATAACCAGACTCAAGCTGAATCATTGCAATTTTAATGAGCATATCACGCGCACTTAAATCTAGTGACTTTTTCTTTACATTTGGATTGCTCATTAACTCATCATACATTTCATCAATATCAATATCATCTAAATGTTTTCCGTACTCTTTATATACTGTATATGGTGCGAAAACATGGAATGGTTCATTTTTCTCAGCAAGCTCAAAGAACTTACTTGGAACGATAATACCGATTGATAGAGACTGAATCCGGCTCTTCTCGTCGGCATTTATTTTTTTTGTATCGAGAAATTCAATAATATCCCAATGGAAAATGTTTAAGTATACAGCACCGGCACCTTTTCTTTGCATATTGTTACTCCATACCTTAAAACGTATGGGGGATAGTCATTTCTGCTACCCTCTCTATATCGCTATAGAGTTCAGACCATATCTTCTTCTCACCAAATTCTTTGTTTAGCCACTCATCATGTTTTTGATGTACCTAAATATGCCACGAATCACAAAGTAGCAATAAATTCATCATAAGATTTGCTTGATCAAGACTTTCAAAAAAACGAAATGGAATAATGTGATGTAATCTCAGTGTATTTTTTGTTCTTTTGATTAACCACATATTTACTTTTACAAATAGGACATATTTTTGTTATAAAGCTCTTTGTTCTCTCCATAACTATATACACCCTTTGAATTTGGTTTGAGAAGCCAGGTTCGAGCTATATAGTCACCTACATAACTACTTGGTCGTTGAACCTTCTCCATATCTAATAGACTTAGGAGCTCGGCTGCTGATTTCCTGCAATCTTGGTTTTTTAGGGGGCGCTACGTAATTTCTTCGTAGTATCCTACCTCGATATACTCAGGCGTTCCAGCAATTGACCCGGTTTTATAGTTGAGCCATAAGTTAACCCAACTGATTCGCATATGAAAACGAATCTTCAAGTAATTTCATAACTGGTACAACACCGCTTGCTGCGTTCTCGATACCTTTAATTTGTTCACCACGTGCACGCAGCTTAGATAAGTTCAAGGCTACTCCGCCACCGATTTTTGATAGCTGCATCGCCGTATTAATATTAAATCCAATCGAATTTAAACTATCATCCATCTCTAACAAGAAACAAGACACCATTTCTCCTCTTCTGCTTCTGCCGGCATTTAAAAAGGTTGGTGTCGCTGGTTGGTAGTTTTGTTTAACAATCATGCTCGCAAATTGTTTTGCCTTTTTCACATCACCGCGTCCCAAATATAAGGATACAATTGCTACACGATCTTCATAGCTTTCTAAATATTGCTTTTGATCATTTGTTTTGAGCGCATAATCTTTATAAAACTTAGATGCTGCCATATAAGATTGGAACTTAAAGTTTTCTCCGTACGCAATATCGTATACTGCTTCTATTTCCTCCAACTTATACTCGTCCAAAACATTGTAATAATAATCATGTTCAATCATATACTTTATTCGTTCTGCCACGCTATCAAAATGAATGGTATTTGCTCTCGCTTCTTCCATAAAGACTTCCAGTGCTTCTTTATCTTTATGAAGCTGATAGAAACCATCTTGCATTTGCGTGATTTCATTATTCAGTTCAATGTGTCGCAATCTCCCGCACCCTTTCCTTAAAATATTCTACATCCTTATTTGTTCCAGATAACTCAAATTTTGATACAATAGGTACTTCGTATTTCATTGAAATTTTGTCTGCACTCGCTCCAAACATATCTCCCCAGTTGCGATTGCCACTTGCAGATACGCCTTTTAAATTTGCATTATTGCGTTCTAAAAATTCTAAAACACGTTCTGGCACATTTCCAAAACCTGTTGTATACGTAATAAGTACAAACTCTTCATCTATTACTAAATCCTCACTAATTTGAACGGCCGGCATATTTAATTTGTTGATGAAACGCTTCACGTTCCCTGTCATAGAATCATATGCAATTAACATCTCCGACCCTCCCTTTCTTCCTTTTATATCTCGCTGCCGATTCTCGATGTCCCTATATATTGTATTACGTTTTAAAACAAGACACAAGATGTATGTATAAATTCTTTCTTTTTTTAACTTTTACTTTTCGACATAAACAGTCGTTTTTTTTAATACAATGACTATGAAACAACATTCTAAAACTCATGTCAATAAAGTGCTTTTCAAAAAAGTTGTCAATGAATTTAACCATTTTTACAAAAATGTTAAGAATCATTTTTGTAAAAAACGGGAAATGCTGAAGAAATCCTTTTCTCCAGCACACACAAAAAAGAACAGACTGTATGTTGTAATCTGTTCGAAACCGGTTACACATTATCTATATTGTACAAATCAGAAATACGACTCTCTAAATACATATACTCATTTTGTTACATAATAAAAATATCATTTGAATGATAAAAGACAATTAGAAACGCACATCCATATATTGATTCGTGCGACTGGATTGTAAAACAAGTGCATTATATATACAAAACTTTGTTATTCATTGATAATATTTAACTTTGAAACATCTTTTATAAAAATGTGATGAAAATTTTCTTCTTTATCTTGAATCGTAAATACTGGTGCCTCTTCATCAAAATATACAACAGTTCCTTCAACATGTTGATAAGTATGTTGTACTTTTACTGTCGTTTCAATTCTATTCCCTTGCTCATAGGCAACTTTTATTCTTTCCACGATCTCTTTCATATGCTTTCGTCTCTCAGGAAACATAACCATGCCAACAAGCCTTCTCCCAGCTTCATCTTTCCACATATAGTCCCAATGTGGCAAAGCTCCTTGTTTAAACTCTCCCATAAATCGCCTCTCCTTTATCTCTTATTATGAACGTGGGGTTTCCGTATATGTATAAATAACCTGCCCACCGCGCTGTGCATTTCCAATAAAATGTTTAAAATCTTCTCGGTTTACTAAAACTTCACGAAACGTATAAAATACATCTTTTGTTACAACATACTCTTTTATCTCACCATTTTTCAGTTGATCTAAAATTGTATTTGCTAATTGTTTATCCATGTATTTCACCTCTCTGCAATATTCTATCTTATCTTGTACCAGTCGACAACGGTAATTTTATCTTAATTCGGAAAGAAGGATCATTGAGTCATCGAACACGGCTACCTACTTATAAGCCTAAGGTGAGGGAATCTCTATGTTTCTTACTAACTAAACAAATGATTCACCTTATTTTACTGTTCAGCCTTATTATAGCTTCTTTAAAAAGCTTTCTCTATTATGGATATAGAGTAGCTCCAATTTGATTTTATGTTACAATAAGGTTAACAATTAGGAGGGATACTATGATTCGGAAAGCAAAAAAAACAGATGCACGAGCAATCGCTCCGCTATTGTATAATGCTCTGCATGAAATTGCTGAGAAACTCACCGGTGCAAAAGAGAAAACAGAAGTATTAAAAGGCCTTGAAAATTGGTTTTCCAAAACAGGTAATCGGTTGAGCTATGAAAACTGTTTCGTTGAAGAATTAGATGGGAAAGTAGTTGGAATTATCGTTGCTTACCACGGAAGTCATGCAAAGCAGCTCGATGCTCCAATTGTAAAACACCTGCAAAAGCTACACCAAGATTCAACCATTACGTTAGAAAAAGAAGCAGAATTAGATGAGTATTATATCGATACATTATCTGTTTCAAGCAAATATAGCGGACGAGGAATTGGCTCCCAATTAATTAAAACGGTTGAAAATGACGGATTGGACAAAGGGTATGAAAAAATTGCGTTACTTGTAAATTTAGAAAACATAAGAGCTTTCTCTTTATATAAAAAGCTTGGCTACGAAGAAGACAAGACTGTCATGCTTGTAGGTGAGCCATATGCTCACTTAGTAAAACCGCTCTTAAAAAAGACTTTCGTTTCATAACAAAAGCACGCGATTCACCGTTTGAATCGTGTGCTTTTATGTTAAATTCGTTTTTAGTTTCGTTCCGTTTAAAGCTTCGTGAAATGTATATTCTGTACATCCCCACGGTTTCCTATGAAAGATAGGTGGCCCAACCCAACCTCTCGTACGTAATTCCGTACCAATCATTGTATTAAAATAACTGTGTCCTACAAGGACAATGTGGTTATAGACAAGGGCATAACCAATAAGTGTATCAGCAGCTTGCTTTGCTCTCTCCCGTGCCTCTCGATAAGATTCAACCCCTTTAGAGTAACCTATAATCCATAATGTACGCCCTACCATTGTCCATATTTCTGGTTTACATTTTATCCATTTGGGAGCAAAAAAATAAGATGGTACCTCTACTTCTCGAAAAAGTTTATTTTGGATAAAAGATAAAGAATTTGTTAACTCTGCTGCTGATTGCACAGCACGTTTTTGATTACTTGTCACAACTAACTTGGAAGATTCAATCGCTTCAATCGTTTCACGTGGTATGCTTTCCTCTACTCTCATCTCCTCTATATCATAGCATTGCATCCATTCATGAAACTCAGTAACTGTCATTGGATTTACACAATGATTCAAGCGACCGTGACGAATAAAAGAAATTCGCATTCTCTTCCCTCCTCATTCACCGCTTATCGCCCATATGATTATACACGGATTTCTTATTGTCATCATACCATGAAAAAGCAGAAAGACATACTCTTACATACATAGTAACTGAATCACAATTTTATCTCCTTTCTTCCTTTCAACATATCTTTACAAATTTCTTATGAAAAATGAATATTTTTCAAACTCTCCCTTTGGAAGCATTTACAAACCAAGAAATATAGTTCAAAATAGAAGAAACTAGAAAAAAATTTATTTTTTGTTAAAACTGTAATAAGGAGAGTTGTTCATGGAAATCGCAAAGGCTGGAGATATTATCGAATTTAAAGACGGTATGCACGGACGTGTTCAAAAAGTAAATAAAAATTCCGTTATTGTTGATATAACAATTATGGAGAACTTTAGAGAATTAGATGTGGAACCTCTTACAGTTGTAAACCATAAAAATTATACTGTAATCAATCAATATGCATAACTTCCTAGATAAAAAGGATCTGTACACAACGTACAGATCCTTTCTCATCAACGGTTATCTACTGTTTCCGGATATAAATCATGATTCATCATGCGATACTCTGCCATTTTCTCATACTTCGTACCTGGGCGCCCATAGTTGCAATATGGATCGATTGAAATACCACCGCGTGGCGTAAATTTCCCCCACACTTCGATATAACGCGGATCCATTAATTCTATTAAATCATTCATAATCACATTCATACAATCCTCATGAAAATCACCATGGTTACGGAAACTAAATAAGTATAACTTTAACGATTTACTTTCCACCATTTTTTTCTCAGGAATGTAACTAATATAAATGGTTGCAAAATCTGGTTGTCCTGTTTTGGGACATAGACTTGTAAATTCAGGGCAATTGAATTTCACAAAATAATCACGATTTGGATGATTATTATCAAAAGTCTCTAAAATTTCCGGGCTATATTCAAATAAATATTTTGTATTTTGATTTCCAAGCAACGTTACATCTTTTAAATCTTCATCTAATCTTCCTGCCATCTTTAAACATCCCTTCTATTCACTTATACGCCTCGCTTATTTCCCCATACTAAGGCATGAAGCTGAGGTAATACTTTTACATCATTCATTTCTTTACTATGAACTGCCTTTTCAATTAACCATTCATATTTCTGTAATAATTTAGGAATTAACACTGCGTCCTCTGCTGTTTTTGTATCATCGTTTCCAACCTGTAGGAAAAAAGGTACATGAGGATAACGTTCATGAACGTTCTTTGCATATTCAAAGTCATCATCATCAAATATAACTACTTTTAAACTCATATTTTTATCTACTAATCTTTCTACTACTAAGTCTAACATCGTAAAATTTGTTTTCATTTTTGAACTTGGTGGTTTCGGTGAAATTGTAATTTCATCT
The DNA here is from genome assembly GCF_022663595.1 of Bacillus cereus group sp. BfR-BA-01360. Taxonomy (NCBI): domain Bacteria; kingdom Bacillati; phylum Bacillota; class Bacilli; order Caryophanales; family Bacillaceae; genus Bacillus; species Bacillus cereus group sp. BfR-BA-01360. The sequence continues at coordinate 78,025 of NZ_JAKUFV010000003.1, read as the reverse complement.
ATGTCCAAAAGCCATTCTTGCCATTTACTCCCTTGCGTTTCAATGGCGGTCCGAATGTTATTCTCTTTTAATCTCTCTAAAAGTTCTTTCATATGTTTCAGTAACACTGGATTTCCACCTGAAATTGTTACATGCGAAAAGTTTTCTCCACCAATCTCAATAAGTTCCTTCCAAATTTCTTCTGGGGTCATTTGTTGAATCTGATCTTTCGCCGATCCATCCCAAGTAAAAGCAGAATCACACCATGCGCAACTATAATCACATCCCGCTGTACGAATAAACATCGTTTTTTGCCCCACAACCATTCCTTCTCCTTGAATGGTTGGACCGAATATTTCTAAAACGGGGATTTTACTCATCGAGCATCCACTCCCGTCTTACTTCTGTATAACTTGTCGGCGTTTCAAACAGACGAACAAATTCAACTCGAGCTCCTTTATACTCTTCTGCTCGGCCTCCCTTTGTTAATGCCTCTGCCATTTTCTCATAAATCCAAACGACCATATTTTCCGCAGTCGTATTCATCGCTGGTAATGTTTCGTTTAAGTAACGATGATCTAAATAAATTTCAATTTCATTTTTCCAAATTTCTTTTATATCTCCAAAGTCAATGGCAATACCAATTTCATTTACATATCCACTAATTCCAAAGACAACTTTATAAGTGTGCCCATGTAAGTTTTTACATTTCCCATCATAGCAGTGCAAATGATGAGCTGCATCGAATGTAAATTCCTTACTGACCATTACGCGTTTATTATGATATTTTAATTGCTGACGCTGAATATCCTTATCTATTTTTTGTAAGTTTTCTACAACACGAAACCCAAAAAAACTTTGTTCCATTATGCCTTCGCTCCTTCACGTTCTTGTAGGTACGTATCTAAACCTGCTTTGCGAAGTTGACATGCTGGACATTCACCGCATCCATCGCCAATGATTCCGTTATAACACGTTAAAGTCTTTTCTCTCACAAAATCAAATGCACCTAATTCATCTGATAGCTTCCATGTGTCCGCCTTATCAATCCACATAAGCGGAGTATGAATGACAAACGGATAATCCATAGATAAATTTAAGGTAACATTTAATGACTTTACAAATGCATCACGGCAATCAGGATAGCCACTAAAATCTGTTTCGCACACGCCAGTTACAATATGACGTGCTCCTACTTGTTTCGCTAAAACAGCTGCAAATGATAAGAACAGTAAATTTCGTCCCTCAACAAAGGTAGATGGTAATTCACCTTCTTCATGCGTAATATCGATATCTGTTCTTGTTAAAGCATTGGGAGCAAGTTGATTTAAAAGGCTCATATCTAGTACTGTATGCTTAATTCCTAATTCCTTTGCAATATTTGCTGCACATTCAATTTCTAATTTATGACGTTGATTATAGTTGAACGTTACAGCCTCTACTTCTGCAAACTGTTGCATAGCCCAAAATAAACAAGTTGTACTATCTTGACCACCACTAAAAACAACAACTGCTTTCTCTTTTTTCATTTTACTCATTCTCCTTCTCTATTATAAATAAGAAGAAAGAACGTTCTTGAACTATCATAATAAAAAAACAAAACAATACCTTAAGATATTGTTGTTCTCATAGTTTTTTATAGAGGGAGTTCGCGAACCTCTCCCATGTTATAACATGGAATTTCTTCTTTCATTGACAAAACATATTGTATCATACGGTGCAGAATCAAGGAAATATCTAATTTTTTTATCCTTTAAAAAAACGTGATGATAATCCATCACGTTTTTTCCGTTTCACTTACAAGTTCTGCAAAAGCTTTTACTTTTCCATGTGGCTTTTGATTTTCTTTCCTTGCTTTCCAAGCACGCTCTTTTTCTTTCTTCTTTTTGGACATATTTTCAGCTCCTTTCTATCCTTGTATTATTCCAAGTATGATCAGAAAAATTCTTTCACCCTAATAAAAAAAGTGAGTCAATCGCTCACTCACTTTCTTTCATATAAAAAGGTAACTATCTTTGTAAAATAGCATGTTTTGCCTCTTTTAATTGGGTAAGGTGTCTTTGTTCATGTAAATCAAGAAATTGAATCCATTGATACAAACTAAGTTCTTGAAAAATCGAGTGTTTTAATGAATTTTGGCATAGTTCTTTTTCATCTATAATACTATGGAGCGTATGAAGGAGCTCTTGCCTTGAGTGTTCTAGCAATTGAATTCCGTGTTGTTTTTTCATAAGTGTCTCTGTAGGTTGCATTTGTTGAGGAGCTTCGCGTTTATACGTTCGATCAAGTGTTAACTGGAGGTCTTTAAATGGAACGAATTTTCTTTCTCTTTTCTGCAGTGCATATACAAGCGCCGATGTAATAGACTGTTCCACTAAATGTAAATGATGCATAATTTGAATGATACTCCATTTATCACGCCGTGGTCTTATGTTTACGTCTGTATCATTTAACGTTTCAACTTCTGATAATAATGCATGTCTTGTTGCTTGTAATGATTGCAGCAATGTCTCCAAACTTATATTCGATTGAATCATATATTTCCCCCCTCTTTTTTGGTGAAAAGAGGTGCTTCTTCATGTAGAAACACCTCCTTTTAATAAATCTGAATTTTCTTTTATTATCTCATTATTTTATAATTGTGTCGATGAGAAACAGAACGAAAACAGCATATGTTTTTTACAATTTTGTGTCCTCTACTGCATGTAACCACGCGTGAATGTCTTTAATAACTCCTTGTACACACCCTTCTGCAAACGGAGATGTTAAATTTGCAGTTTCTACTAATTGTAAAAATGACTGACTTCCACCTTGTTGGCAAAGATTCACATAATCGGCCCATGCTTCTTGTCTATTCTCCCTTGCGCGTTTCCAAAATTGGAGCGCACAAATTTGAGCCAATGTGTAGTCAATATAATAAAAAGGTGCATTATAAATATGTCCTTGGCGTTGCCAGAATCCACCGCGCTCTAAATAATCATTATTTTCATAATCACGATGAGGTAAATATTTCTTTTCTATATTCCGCCATGCTGCCTTTCGTTCTGCTGGTGATGCTTCTGGGTTTTCATATACATAGTGCTGGAATTCATCAACAGACACACCGTATGGTAAAAATAATAATGCTGAGCTTAAATGAGAGAAGTAATATTTGTCTGTATCTTCTTCAAAGAATAACTTCATCCATGGCCATGTGAAAAATTCCATACTCATGGAATGAATCTCACATGCTTCATATGTCGGCCAATTATATTCTGGAATTTCATATTTGCGGCTTTCATATACTTGAAATGCATGACCAGCTTCATGTGTTAATACGTCAATATCTCCAGACGTTCCATTAAAGTTTGAGAAAATGAACGGAGCCTTATAATTTTCAATATATGTACAATACCCACCGCCAGCTTTTCCTTTTTTCGCAACTAAATCTAACAAATCATTATCTAGCATGAAATGGAAAAATTCATCCGTTTCTTTTGATAACTCTTGATACATCGTCTTTCCATGATTGATAATCCAATTCGCATCCCCTTTCGGAGTCGGATTGCCTGTTGCAAATTCAAAGTTTTCATCATAATATGCTAATTTCTCTACACCAATTCTTGTTTTCTGTCTATTTCGAAGTTCCGTTGCAACTGGGACGATATAATCTAATACTTGTTTCCGATAACTTGCAACCATTTCCGCATTATAATCTGTACGGTACATTCTCGCATATCCAAGTTCGACAAAGTTTTTAAAGCCTAGCGCTTTGGCAATCTTCGTTCTTACTTTCACAAGTTCATCATAAATACGATCTAGCGCTTCTTCATGTTCTGCTAAGAAACCATAGTATACTTCACTTGCTTGTTTCCGCGTATCTCTTTCATTTCCTTGCATAAAAGGAATCAGTTGTGATAGCGTTCTTTCTTCTCCTTGAAATGGAATTTTTGCACTAGCTAACAACTGTGTATATTGCGAAGATAATTTATTTTCGATTTGTAAGTCTTTCACAACTTCATCTGAATATGTTTTTACGTCACATTCTGCTAACGAAAATAATTGATTTCCATAGTAGTCCTCTAATTCTGCACGAAATGGAGAACTTAACAATGCTTTATAATACTTTGTTACATACCCTTGTGCCACTGGCTCATATTCATCAAAAAAATCTTGTTCTTCTTTATAGAAAGTATCTGTTGTATCTATCGAGTGACGAATCGAACAAAGAGTGCTCATTGTCCCAAAATCATTGCGAATCCGATTAATAAACCCAATAGCTTCTTTTTGTTCTTCTACTGTTTTTGCCTTTTCAAATCGTTCTAAAGCTGCAGTAAAGTTTGTTTGGAACTCTTCTATATCCGGACGTTTATATTCATAATCTTTAAATGACATAGAAAATATGCCTCCTTTCAATTATATGTATCTGTTTATAGTTCTATTTCCCTTCCCCTTTCTCCTGTTATTTTCCAACAAAATTCGCCAGAACATAACGATTTGTTTTAAAAACGAAACATTTTCAGTCACTTTTTTTCCTCTAAAAAATGACTGAACAAAAAACTTTAGATCATTTTTCCCGCTATTTTAGGGCAGTAATAGCCCGATTGGTGGGAGGATGGAGAATCCCCATTAATTAAAGTTTCACTTTATCAAAAACTTTTTTGATCACATATCACTTTTCATATTTCCCAATCTTTTTCAATAAAGTTAACAACTCTGCCTTTTCTTCTTTTGTTAACATTTCAAAAGATTGATGTATAAGCCTTTCGTGATTCGGAAAAATAGAATCAATTAGCATTGTTCCGTCTTCCGTAAGTTCCGCATATATAACACGTCTGTCATTCGGGCAAGGAGTTCGCTTCACAAGCCCCTTTTTTTCTAACTTATCTACAACATATGTAATACTACCACTAGCAATTAATATACGCTCTCCAATTTGTTGAAGAGGTTGACTTCCTTTATGGTATAACAATTCTAGCACAGCAAATTCAGTTGGATTTAATCCATTACCTTGTATATACTTATTTGTTGTATCCATAATTGAGCGTTGCACACGTGATAACGCAATAAATATCTTTAAAGATTGCGAAATTTCTTCTCGTATATCATTCGACATTACATTTTTCCAACCTTTCTTGTAAATTCTAAAAATGAAAGACACTCTGCATCATAACCCATTCATCCTGCTCATTTCTGACTGATTGCTCACTCATCTTTTACTTCTTTACATATCCCAGTAATTTCCCTGAATAAAACATGACAATTTTAACATAGTTTATATATAATGATAATAAAAAAGAAGGAGTAGCAACTTTGAGTAAGAAACTCCGTGGCACCACTTTGTATATATTACTTGTTATATTACCCACAATCGGAATTGGTGTAACATTTTATTCGTACCATACTTATCAAATGAAAGAAGAAAATAAACAAGCTACTCATACGGTCTTATTTGTATATAGGGATTATCTCGATCATCATATCGGCGAAGCGATTTCTGCCCTCGAAATGCTCGCTATGGTCGTAAGCACAGAAACAGGAAACAGAAACGGTATTAAGCAAGTGCTTCATGAGACAGATACGAACGACGAACGGTTTTCTGGTCTATATTATACAAATTCCGATGGAGTCATAACTGTTGCCTCAGAAGGACTAACAGCTCCTGTCAATGTTTCAGATTGTTTTTATATTAAGGAAGCTTTTCAATCAAAAAAAACAACTGTATCATCTGTGATTACAGATCATGTACTTGGCCATCAAGCAATTATGATTGCTACCCCCATTCTCACAAAACATGCGAAAACTTCTGGTCTATTACTAGCCAGTTTGCGTTTCGATTATATATCAGATACTTTAAATGCTATTAAACCGCAATATCATTTTGAGATAACTGATCAATATGATGTAGTCTTCCTGAAGGATCATAATAACGAACAAAACGAACAGCATACGAATATACTTTCTACTCCACTCCAAAAAGTAAATTGGAAAGTATCTGTTGCTCCATTACCTATCCATACAAAAGCTTTATATCAAATGGTTATTGTAGAATGTCTTGTCACATTATTTTTAATGACCATTTTATTTTTATTAATTCAAAATATGCTATTAAAGCGACAAGCACGTTTAGAACGCCAACAAAATGAAATGCAAAAGATTGAGTTAGTTGGAACTTTTGCAGCTAGTACAGCTCATGAAATTCGCAACCCGCTAACTGGAATTAAAGGCCTTGTTGCTTTATTGAAAGAGAAATATACACTAGAACAAGACCAATTCTATTTTTCAGTGATTGAACAAGAAATCGAACGTATTAATGAGATTGTTAGCGAATTTCTCATTCTTGGTAAACCGACGGCGATTATCGAAGACAAATATGATATACGAGATATCATGCAAGAAGTTTCATTAATTATTCGATCAGAGGCAAACCTATATAACATTACATTTACTTTGTATTTACCTGATCATCCTGTTTACATACGCTGCTCAAAAGATCATATGAAACAAGTGATTTTAAATATTACAAAAAATGCAATTGAAGCTATGTCATCTGGTGATACATTAACAATCATCATAACCAGCAATCAAGATCATGCGCAATTACACATTATTGACACAGGAAAAGGAATCCCAAAACATATTCAAAAACACCTCTTTCATCCGTTCTTTACTAGTAAAGATACTGGAACAGGTCTTGGACTTGTTATATGCAAACGAATTATAGAAATGTACGGTGGTCGTATTCTAATCAAAAGTAAAGAGGCTCAAGGAACAACTGTGCAAATAGAGTTTCCGCTAGATTCAGTATAATTATCCTTCTCTTTGGAGGGTAATTATACTTATTTCATAAAACCGGTTACGAGAATTTTCCAAAAATCATTTGATTTTGCTCCCCATTCAATTTGAAAGATCGGTATTTTAGTGAAAAATAGCCATCTTGATGATTGTTTTTCTTTGTAACGCTGATACTTCACAATAAGCTTGTCCAATTCTTGGCTCACTTGAACTGTTTCCTTATTGGTTAATCCATATGTCAATCCTAAATGAATCATTTCTTCACGCTTCATATGAATATCACGTGAAAGTTTTTCCATTGTGTACTTCCTTTTTGCTGTAAACATTCATATCCCCCTTATTCTTCCCATACTCTCATCCTTGTTTTTTCTGTTCATCACATAAGCTTTTCAGTATCCATATTCAAGTTCGAATACTCAGAAATTTTAACAATTTCTCCCTGTAATTTACAAACCTTTAACCTCACCTTGAGAATTATTACAAATTATTCTATCTTTGTAAATACATTCGCAATAATAGACATTTTTTTTATATTATTTTTTTACAATACGTGGACAAACGTTGTTTTTCCGTTATTACCTTATTTTTCTTCGACATTTTTTGTTTAATTTAGATAAAAAAGCAAATCATAATGATGATGTTATTTCTTCCTATCTCCAGGTAAGCGCACCGATTGTAGTAGGTACATATATCCTTTTTAAAAAAGATGATTTATTTTATGAAATAGAAAGGAATTTCATATATGCGTAAATACATGATTACATTTATATTATTCATTTTGATTCCATTTCTTATATTCCCAATCAACATACATGCTCATACGAATAAAGTAGCTATTGTAATTGATGATTTTGGAAATAATATGAAGGGAACGAAAGAAATGTTATCTCTTCCAATCCCACTTACAGTTGCGGTTATGCCTTTTCTCCCTTCCACTAAACAAGATGCAATCGCCGCTCATAAAAAAGGACATGAAGTAATTATTCATATGCCAATGGAACCGATAAATGGAAAAAAAGAATGGTTAGGACCGAAAGCTATTACAACTGATTTAAGTGACGATGAAATTAAACATCGAATCGAACAAGCAATTGAAGCAGTACCATATGCAATCGGTATGAATAACCATATGGGGTCCAAAGTGACAGCAGATGAACGAATTATGCGAATCATACTCACTGTATGTAAAAAACATGGTTTATTTTATTTGGATAGTAAAACCAATTCAAATAGCGTCGTCTCAAGAATTGGAAAAGAACTAGATGTTCCGATTATCGAAAACCAAATGTTTTTTGATGACATCTATACATCATCACACATTTTGAAACAAGCACAGTTCCTTCTACAAAAAATAAGAAAAACACCTGTTGTCGTAGCGATTGGCCACGTTGGACCGCCAGGAGAAACCACTTCACGTGCAATCCAATCTACCATTCCAAAAGTACGGGAACATGCAGATTTCATTTTTCTATCTGATCTTGTCCTATCTCCTCCTGTTTCTAAGCAAAAATAAGAGAACAGCGTATCACTGTTCTCTTATTTTCTTAAATATAATCAACATGACTGACTCGGAATCCTTTTTTCTCTAGCTTAGCTATTAATTGCTTGAGCGCTTTATCATGTAATTCGTCTGTAATATTGACAATCACCCGACGAATGTATTGATCTCCATTATCTAATGTCAATAGCCCCCCAATATGATACGATTTTAGCACTGTTCCTATCTCTTTCATCGTTCCTTTACAATCCTGCGTTGCAATTGTAAGTATATGCCCACCTGTTCGCATACCAAATGAATCTTCAATCACATCAAATATGTTAGAATGTGTTAATATCCCAACAAATTCACTATATTCATTCAAAACGGCTAGAAACGGCAGACGTCTAATCATATAAAACGCTCGAAAAAAAGAATCTTTTTCAAAAATAAATGCAGATTGATCCTCACATATGTCCTTTACATATATTCCGTTTCCTCCACCTCCACATTTTTGTTCTAGAATATCTACTTTATAAATGATTCCTTGAAAGTGTTTTTCATCTTCTGCTAACACAGGAATGGCCCGATATCCATTTTCATTCATTATACTTAGTGCTTTTTCTGCCGAATCATGGCTTTTACAAAAAAACACCTGCTGTTTCGGCAGAAAATGATATTTAACTCGCAAAATATGTTCCCCCTCACATTAACATGTAATCTATATATAATAAGGAGACCTATATTTTATGAGTAAAACTAATATTAAAACGCTTTCATTGCCTAGTTTATCAATAAGGAATATTTCACATTACCGAACTCTTTACCCCTTTAATCATTAACAACTTGACATGATAGTTCATTAAATATTCAAGTCCTTCTAACCATTTTTTGGTTTCTTCTGGTGTTTTTCCCCAAACAATCATTCCATAATTATGAACAAGAACAACGCCCCCGTCCTTTGTAAAGTTTGGAACACTCTCCTCTAATAAATCTGCAAATTCCTTTTCATTTTCTACAATCGGAATCGTTAGCTCTTCTATCCCTTCTGATCCAAAAATACGTTTCACACTCCCTTTTTCAAATGTTACTTCTCCTTCTTTCCCGTATAGCTCTGACATTAAATGGCTGTCTACTGTCTGAACTTGTAAAATGCATTCCGCATTACTTTTTTTATAAATATCAGCATGCATAAAGGATTCAATAGCCGGCTTTTGATCATTTTCAAAAACAGGCTCACACATACTGTTTACCACAATAAAATCTTCATCAACAAATAAACCTTTATCCTTTCCTTCTATGTTCACTAAAAATGTTAATGGTTCTTTTGATGTACACATAGACAAACTAATTTTTGTTCCATAAAACCAATCACGAAGTGCCAATTCCATCTTTACATTCTTTAATTCTTTCCATTTCTTTAAAAAAAATAACATTTCGTCACCCCCATGGTAATCCCACGATCATTTCTATGTAAAAAAGACTGTTTTTTGATTATTCTAAAAATTTAATTGAATTATTACATGAGAACGCTTTTTTGTCAATACGATTTCTCTATCTAGAAAAAGAGAGGATTCTATCAAGCCTAAAATAAAAAGCCCTTTCTCATAGGGCTTTTTTGTTCATCATTTGAAGGATTTGACTTTTTTCTTGCTCATTAATGACTCGCAGTTTCTGTAATATATGAGCATACAGTACTAATTTATTGTATATGCGTTCCGACATTCTCGTCCCCCTCTTTCCTCAAGTCAACTTTTTTTCATTGGTAAATTATATGAACAAGTTGGGAAAATGTGTCCATTTTTTTGCACAAATACAATTTTTCATGTGTAAATTCAATTTATATTTAACTAATCGTCCACCGAATATGATGTTTAGCGATCTCTTCTTCAAAACTATACGGCATTCTTTTATTACAAATTACATGTTGAATATGAGAAAACCCTGCAATTCGATAATTTCCTTTCACACTAATCTTCGTATGATCACAAAGAATGAATGTTTTTTCTGCTAATTGAATCATCGCCTCTGATAACTTCGCTTTTTCCAGTTCAAAACTTGATGCTCCGAAACTTGGTAATAATCCATCGATTGAAATAAAAGCCTTATGAAAATGGAATTGGCGAATCATCTGCTGTGAAATAGAACCTGATACACGAGAATGCTTTGGAGATACTTTCCCTCCAATAAAGAGTACTTCACCATGAAACATATTTTTATTAATAGAAGAAATCAATTGTGTTGCAACTGGAAAGGAACTTGTTACAATCGTTAAATTTTTCCGGTGTATGAGATAGGGAACCATTTGGAGTGGTGTACTTCCATCATCAATTACAATAACATCACCATCTTCCACAAACGTCGCTGCTTTATAGCCAATTCGCTTCTTCTCTTCTATATGTAACATTTCCCTTTCTAACATAGATGGTTCTGTACCTACTCCTGGCAATTGAACAGCACCACCGTACACCTTTTTTAACTTTTTTTCACGATCTAATTCTTCTAAATACCTGCGAATTGTTTCGGTTGATACAGAAAACTCTTTTGCTAGTTCGGACACTTTCACTTTTCCTTTAAACTCTACTTTTTCAAGAATAGTACGCTTTCTTTCTTCTCCAGCAACAGACATTCTTTCACCTCGTTTCTTTCACTTATATAGGCACCCTTTTCTCAGCTCTATATGCTGAATTCCTCTTATGCAAAATACGTTTTTTTCATTTCAAAAGATAAATATTGTATGAAATCTAAATGTGCTTCTCGACAAGTTTTACTTGCACGCTTAAACAAAATACTTTCATCCAATTACAACTCCTTCAGAAATACAATCTACTAATTGATGAATATCACTTTCATACACATCACCAATATTCCCAATTCGGAATGTATCTACCTTTGAAATTTTTCCGGGATAAATAACAAATCCATGCTCTTTTAACTCCTCATATAACTGCTGAAATGTAAAACCTTCCCCTGGATATAGAAAAGATGTAATAATAGGAGACTGATATGCTTCATCTAACAATGGCTCAAACCCAACTTCTCTCATTCTCTTCACTAATACTTGTTGATTGTTACGGTAACGGGTATTTCGCGCTTTCACTCCCCCCTCTTCTTCTAACTCGAGCAAGGCTTGATAAAATGCACGTACAGTATGAGTTGGCGATGTAAAACGCCACTTCCCATTTTGAAGTTCCATTGTTTCCCACTGGTCATAAAGGTCTAATGATAAAGAGCGAGCCCTTCCTTTACATTGTTCTAACTCCGTACGCTTTGCAATGACAAATCCAAATCCTGGAACACCTTGAATACATTTATTTGCACTACTAATCATAAAATCAATTTGTAAATCAGCAACATCCATTTCTACTCCGCCAAAACTACTCATAGCATCCACAATTGTAACTTTTCCATATTGTTTTCCTAACCGACATACATCAGCGATTGGATTGATTATTCCTGTTGTTGTTTCACAATGCACCACCGCAATATGCGTAATTTCCGAGTCTTTTTGCAATATCTCTTCTACTTCTGCAAGATTCGTTGGTTCCCATTCATTTGTATAACTCTCAACAACATTAATATGTAATGTTGTTGCTATTTGAACGATTCGCTTTCCATATGCTCCATTCGTACAAACAAGTAGCTTTCCTTCTTGTGGAATCACGGATCCAATAACTGATTCTACGGAGAATGTACCGCTTCCTTGCATGAAAACAGTTGTATAATATTCCTCTTCTTTCGTCGCCAATGATACAAGGCGTTTTCGTATTTCTTGTACTAACTCGTTATATTCTGTATCCCATGTGCACCAATCGTATAGCATTACTTCCTTGACGGTTTTTGTTGTTGTTAATGGCCCTGGCGTTAATAATAAATAGTGATGATTCTTCATAATTTATGCTCCTTTCAAGAAATGATAAATTCTTGTTTTTCGATATATTCGATTACTTGAGGTAACTCTTTCATTGTTTCGATTACATAATGAGCGCCGCTTTCGATAAATCGCTTTCGGACAACTTCCATTCTCTCTTGAAGTGCTACCAAATCCATACTTTCAACTTCTTTTTCTGTCAATCCAAGTTCACTGCTACCAAGAATGACACCAACCGTCCACATTCCTGCATTTCTTCCTTCTTTCATGTCCGAAATTGTATCTCCAACTTTCACCATATGCTTCATTGGGTATACATTAAGTTGCATCGCATTCTGATAACACATCCATGGATACGGACGGCCAGCTGGGACATCATCTGGTGTAACAAGATAATCTGGTTCATATCCTTGCGCTTTTGCTTCTCTTGCCACAATATCCATCATTTCTCTTGTATAGCCTGTTGTGGAACCAATTTTAATTCCTTGACTTCGTAAATAAGTCACTACCTCTTTCACTCCAGAAATCGGCGTTGCATAACGCGGTAAAATGGAAAAGAGAATCTCTTCAAACTCTTCATACATTTCCTGAACATCTGCTTCCGTTGGTAACTGTCCAAAAACTCGCTCCCATTCTCCACGTATACGAGGCATTTCTGTTAATGCACGAACGTGATCAATTTTTAGTAATCCCATCGGCCTTCGTGCCTCTTCAGCCGTAATCATAACACCACGATTTTTAAAAATTTCCATAAACACTTCAAGTGGTGCAAAACATCCATAATCAACTGTTGTACCAGCCCAGTCAAAAATAACAGCCTCAATTTTCATATAATGTCCTCCTTTTTATCTTTTCTGCCATAATGATGTTCGCCTGCGAACAGCCTTTGTTCCCCATTCATAAATCGCTCTCACGACAATATTCGTTACAACAATTAACACACTCATCGCCGCTGCCGGCGCCACGTTTCCAGCATCGTCCATATTTACAATTGAAACAGCTGCTAATTTAAAATCAGCCGCATATAAAAAGACAACTGCTGACACTGTGACCATTGAATTCACAAAATAATACATCACCATTTCTAAAATTGCTGGTAAACACATCGGTACGGTCACTTTAAAAAACATTTTGTAAAAAGGAATGCTCAGCGATTGTGAAACAAGCTCAAACTCTCGATCTAGTTTCTTTAATGCTGTCGTCGCTGTAACAAATGTTACAGCGTAAAAATGAATAATATTTACCAGTACAAGAAGCGCAATCGTGCCATATAAAGAATGAAACGGATTTGTTACTTCCCACCCTAAAAATTGAAGAGTAGGCTGACTAAAGAAAAAGACATATCCAAGCCCCAGCACTAACCCTGGAATAGCTAGTGGAATAATAGAGAAAAAATACCCCACTTTTCTAAAAAACGCTAACTGCTGAATTTTTTCAATGATGTAAGCAAATACAAAAGTGACAATTGCTCCAATGACAGCTGTAATACATGAAACGATTACGCTATTTTTAAAAGCTTCTATTCCATCTCCTGTTAAACTTGAAAAATTGAAGTGTTCTAGTGTAAATGTCATGTTATACGGCCATACTTTCACACTTGCTGCAACTCCAACCGCGACAAATAATAGAATAATCATTAACGTAATGACGGTGCAGTACATAAATGAAATGATATCTCTTGTCTTATTTGGCGTGATCCGGTATGGTACGGCTTTGGAAGATAAAAAGGTTTCCTGTTTTCTATGCGTAATCCGATCCACCATAAAAGCAAATATGGCTGGAAGTAACAATATCATTCCAACAGTTGCCCCCATCGGCATATTCTGTTGTCCAATGACTTGTTTATAAACATCCGTCGCAAGCACATTATACTGCCCTCCTACAATTTTAGGAGCGCCAAAATCAGTAAAACTCAGTGTAAATACAACGAACATAGCGCTAACTAATCCATATTTTACCCCAGGCAATGTAACAGAAAAAAACTGTTTCACCTTGCTCGCACCTAGCATATTTGATGCTTCATGTAATCGGTAATCAGCTCCTTGAAACGCAATGAACAAAATAAGGAACGCTTGTGGAAATGTGTAAATAACTTCAGCGATCGTAATTCCAACAGGACCATACAACGGAATCTGAATCCCTTCAAATAAACCAAATAGCCCCTTTGTTACTAATCCTTGATTTCCAAATAAATATGTAAGTGCGATACCATGCAACATCGTCGGCGCGAATAATGGTAACAATGCAATGTATTGAAATATTCGCTTCCCCAAAACGTTGGTCCTTGCAATTGCATAAGCATACATAAAAGCAAGTGTAACGGAAATTACTGTTGTCATTCCTGAAATCCAAACCGTATTCTGTAAAGATTGAATTAACGTTGGTGTTGTAAAATATTTACTAAAATTTGCAACGCCAACAAATGTACCATCTTTATCATAGAAAGCTTGTGTAAACAGTTGTAGCAGCGGTAAAACGAGCATGATTAGAAAGGCTACAAGCACGCCAAAAATGAGCAACCTTTGTAACCCCTCTTCCTTCCCAATACTTCGCTTGACTTTTTTTTCAGAAATTTCTATTTTGTGATTTTCTAACATGTCCATCTAAACAACGACCTTCTTTCCATACGACAGCATATGCTTCTCTGAAAAAGTGATTTGTAAAGTCGTCCCTTTTTGAATGCGCTGTTTTTCGGCTACAGACGCTAATATATCAACAACAACTCTCTCATTATAAAGATGTGTCTCCTCTTCGATTACACGTACTTCCGCTCGATATACAGATCCTCGAAATTCCATATTTTCGACAACTGTTTTCAATCCATTCTCCTTCACAACCATTATATGTTCAGGACGAATGGCTTGACTTCTATCATTTTGCGAAAAGAAATTGATAGAACCAATAAAGTCTGCTACAAACGGATTAGCTGGTTTTTGATAAATCTCCTCTGGTGTTCCAATTTGCATAATCTCAGCATGATTCATGACAACAATTTTATCAGCCATTGTCAATGCTTCTTCTTGATCATGTGTCACCATAATTGTTGTCACACCTACTTTTTCTTGCAATTCTCGCATTTCCCTGCGCAATTTCTCACGCACTTTTGCATCAAGTGCAGACAATGGCTCATCAAGCAACAGAATATCTGGAGACAGCGCAAGTGCGCGTGCAAGTGCCACTCGTTGCTGTTGTCCACCAGACATTTGAGCAGGATATTTATCTTTCACATTCAACAAATCAACAAGCTCTAATGCCTCTATTGCTTTTCGCTTGATTTCTAGTTTTGGATATCGTTTCGCTTTCAAACCATACTCAATATTTTCAAGTGCAGTTAAATTCGGAAATAACGCATAGGATTGAAAGACCATTCCTACATTTCGTTTTCCAGGAGGCAACGCCGTTATATCTTTTCCGTTAATCGTAATACTACCTACTGTAGGTTCTTCTAAACCAGCCAAAATTCGAAGTAATGTCGTTTTCCCGCAACCACTCGGTCCAAGTAAACAAACAAATTCATTCTTTTTCACTGTAAAAGAAATATCTTTTAATGCCGTAAATGTATCAAACTGTTTTTGAATATGTTGAATGGATAAATATTCGCTCATTTTCTTCTCTCCCACTTACTTTTTCGCTTCTGCTTTTTGTCCAAACTCTTTTTCCCAGCGCTCTAAGATTTTATCTCGATTTTCAGCAACCCATTTAAAATCATTCTCTCTATACAACTTATCGGTCACATTTTTTGGAAAACCATCTGGAAGTTTATAATCATTTTTAATTGTTGCAAATCCATTTTTCTCAAAATATAATTTCATAACATCATCTGTAATGGCCCAGTCTAAAAAGGCTTTGGCAAGCTTTTCATTTTTAGCGTCCTCTTTCTTAATGAGTGCATTTGCTTCTACTTCCCAGCCTAGACCTTCTTTTGGAAGAACGACTTCAATCGGAGCACCTTTTTGTTTCTCCTTCAAACCGCTATAAATCATAGATACACCGACAGGATGCTCCCCAGCACCTGCTAATTTTGCCGGTTTTGAACCAGAATGCGTATAAGTTGCTATATTCTCATGAAGTTTCTTCATGTAAGCCCATCCCTTCTCTTCACCCATGATTTGCAACCATGCAGACACTGTTAGAAATCCTGTGCCTGAAGAAGCTGGGTGCGGCATCACAAGCGTTCCTTTATATTCTGGTTTTGTTAAATCTTCGTATGATGCTGGCATCGGTAATTTTTTCTTTTTCAATTCCTCTTTATTCACTGCAATGCCTGTCATAAAAGCTGTATTTCCAACCCATTTCTCCGGCTTTTTATCATCTTTAAATTGAGGAAGAACACGATCTACACCTTTTGGAGAATACTCTTTTAACATTTCTTTCTTATCTAAAGCAAGAAGACTAGACGCTGCCATTCCCCATACGACATCCGCATTTGTATTTTTTCCTTCTGCTAACAATTTCGCTGTAATAACTCCCGTTGAATCACGAACGATATTTAATTTCACATCCGGATATTTTTTTTTAAAAGAGTTAAGATAAATTGGTACAAGTTCT
Source organism: Bacillus cereus group sp. BfR-BA-01360 (assembly GCF_022663595.1). Lineage (NCBI taxonomy): Bacteria > Bacillati > Bacillota > Bacilli > Caryophanales > Bacillaceae > Bacillus > Bacillus cereus group sp. BfR-BA-01360. The sequence goes on along the minus strand of NZ_JAKUFV010000003.1, from coordinate 61,376 downwards.
TCTTCAATCGCTGTGTAAACAGTTAATGTCCCAGACAATTTATCATCCTTTGCTTTCGCATCAGCAGTGGCTTCTTTTTTTGCAGCTCCACAGCCCATTAATAAAGAAAATGTCATCGCCGCTGTCACCGCTTTACAAAACATTTTTTTCACTGTTTCCCTCTCCTTTAACTTTTCTTATGTACAATTCAAATATAAACTATTAGTGTAAAAGGAGTATTAAACCAACATTAATCTTTTGTTTGTTGTGTCTATTTGTGCAATACGTTGCTACTTCAATGTTCTTCCGGACTTTTTCGTCAATTTAAAACAATAAATTTACAAATAATTAAAAAAACATTTAAAATCCCACAAAAAAATGAGGCATTTGTAAAAAATGTCCCATAATAAAAACAATATTTGTAAAAGAGCCCACCCACGGCAGGCTCTTAAAAGTCCAATTCATAAGCACTACGAATCAACAGAGGATAAACCTCCACTAATTAAAGTGTCGCTTTATTTTTGCTTCCCTTTTTTTGAATTACGATTCGCATATTTCGCTGGATTTTCATTTTCATATTCTAATGCAAACTCTGCATCGGGCAAACTTTCTTTTGGTGTTTTATTATGATTGACTGCTGCATGTTGTTTTACTTTTCGCTTTACCATACATTTCAGCCTCCTTATGAAAAGTCTTTACTCTAATAGATTAAGGAGACTACTTCATTTTATAACTGGGAAGTGTTAACATGTACAAAATACTATACTCGCGGAAATACTATATATGATTGTGCTCATTATAAAAAAAGGAAGGATTACTTTGAAGAAAGCATCAAAAATTCAATCACCAATTTTAGACGAAACGCTTCCGCATCAAATAAACTTTCCGTCCTATAAAGGAAGCGGAAAAAAGATGCAAGAGCCTTTTACTAATCAATATGGTGTTGTCATTGGGGACAGTCAATACAATTCACCAAACAGTCCTCTTAATCATTGGAGCGATGACATTGACCCTGCTATTATGGCCGGTGAAGAGTGGATCCACCCAACGAATGACATCGGATGGATTTCAGAAGAAAACCAAAAGTTATTAAAAAATAAAACCCAAAAAACAGAAGATATATTTATGCATCCACAATTTGGGATTCACGATTAAAAAAACCATTCTGCCTCCTTAGGTAGAATGGTTTCAAGTTATCCAATGATAATTCGTTCTTTCGGATATTTATAGCGTGGCGGCTGTTCTCTTCCACCGCTTGCTAAAATAAAGGTTAAAATCCCTACACGTCCAATAAACATAAGAACAATTAGGACACATTTTCCAACAGTTGTTAAATCTGATGTGATACCAGTCGATAAACCGGTCGTTCCAAAGGCTGAGCAAACTTCAACAATTAATTTCATAAGTGGTGCTGTTTCTGTAATAGATAAAATAAATAATGCTGAGGCACATAATAAAATGCCCATCGTCATCACAACAGATGCTTTTAAAATATCTTCCTCATGTAATTGGCGTTTAAAAATACGCACCGTTCTTCCACCTTTTGCAAATGAATATAAAGAAAGAATGTTAACTGCAAAAGTTGTTGTACGTATTCCCCCTCCAACTGAACTTGGCGAAGCACCGATAAACATTAACACACTCATAAATAGTAGTGTTGGTTGTGACAAGTCCCTTATATCCATTGTCGCTAATCCACCACTTCTTGTCGTTACAGATTGAAACAATGCATAAAACAATGTTTCATGCCATGACTTTCCCGTGAAAAATCGGCCCTGCTCTAATAAAATAATGACGATCGTACCAACAACAATAAGCGCAAAAAATGTCGTAGTCGTTAATTTTGTAAATAATGAAAAGCGGAACAATTGATGTTTCCTCTTACTTATGTACTGCTTTATTTCCATTAATACCGGAAAACCGATTGCTCCTAAAATAATCAATAGCATATGAATGATTTGTACAATATAATCCTTTTGATAAGGGATAAGCGATTGACCTGTTAAATCAAACCCACCATTTGTTGTCGCACTAATTGCAGCAAAAAAACCATGAAAATAGGCTTCTTGCCATGTTGAAAAATAATTTAAAAATCTCGTTCCTAAAAGAAGCGCACCGACGAGTTCTATTGAAATAATGACAATCAAAATAGATCGCATCAATTCAACAAGGCCAGATAAATTTCCTTGGTTATGGTCGGCCATAATTAATCGTCTACGTTGTAAACCAATTTTTTTACCTGTTAAAATCCAAAGAAACGTTCCAAGCGCCATAATTCCTAAACCGCCTAATTGTAAAACGAACGCTAAAACAATAATACCCACTGTATTAAATGTATCGGGAATTGAAACAACCGAAAGCCCTGTAACACTTACAGCACTAACCGATGTAAACAACGCATCTATAAACGTCCACTTTACCCCCGGTTTAATAACAAAGGGCATACTTAAGAGAATTACCGAGACAATGACTGCTATAAAATAAAAGAAAACGATAAGCTGCACTGGTCGTAATTTTTGTAAAAATTTCTTTATACCTTTCATTCCATCACTTCGCTACCTTTTTTCCATCAATTAAATAAAGAAAAATTATTTTCCTCTCCCTGTTTGTTCCTAATATACGTAGTACATCTCTACTGCACCGCGACTAACAATAAACACATCACATATCATATCATTTTCCAATAGCGAATAACAAGGTATACTCTTTCCTTTACTTCAAAACAAATTCTCACTTTTGCCGTTTTTTGATTATACTTCTATATTCGTTTCGTTCCTTTCATCCCGCTATTTTAGGACAGTAAAGCTCTCATAGTAAAAGTAAAGAACCACATGCTAATGTAAAATACTTCACTGTTCATCATGTCATAGAAAAAATCCAGCTAGCTACCGTTAGCTGGATTTTTTCACTTTATTGAGAGCGCTCTTCAAGCCACTCCCCAATGGTTGGATATGTTTGTTTTACAGCTGTTCCACCATATACGATAGACATATGTCCTGTCGGCAAGCAAACATATTGTTTATCCACACTAGAAATATGTTCTAACAATGCTTCTACTTGACACGGTAAAGCAATGTGATCACGTCTAGCAGAAATGTTTAATACATTTGCCTTAATGTTTTTTAAATCCACTTTTTGTCCTCGAATAACAAGCTCACCTTTTACTAGTTTATTCTTTTGATAAAAGTCACGAATCCATTGTCTATATGCTTCTCCTGGGAATGGAATTCCATCTCCCACCCATTTTTGAACCAGCTTCCAGCTTGTTACAAACTTTTCGTTTTCTGATCGATCCAGTAATGCTACATACGGCCCTACAAAATTTGTAACTGGTTTTAACATTTTATTTCCGAAATCAATCATCTCTGGAGGTATATTTCCAAATGTATCAACAGCTTTATCTAAGTTAAAATATTTTTCATCTAATAAAGGACCATATAATCCTGTATTAGAAAAATCAAACGGACTTGTCATAAAAATTAAATTGCGAATCGGCATGTGCGGATGAAGTGCTGCATAAATAGAAGTTAACGTTCCGCCCATGCAATAACCTAATAAAGAAATCTCGTCCGATTTTGCAGTTCGCATTACCTTCTTCACTGCTTTTGCAATATAGTCGAATACGAAATCATCAAATTTCAAATGACGATCCTCTAAGCCAAATGTTCCCCAGTCTAACATATACACATCAAAACCACGATCTACTAAATATTCTACCAAGCTGTTTCCTGGTGTTAAATCCATAATATACGGCTTATTGATTAAAGCATATATTAATAAAATAGGAACTGAATGTGTCGTTTCCTGCTTTGGAATATAACGATATAATTTCGCTTTGTTCTTTGTCCAAATGACCTCTTTCGGCGTTAAACCAACTTGCGGTTCCGGTTCGCGCAATAAAACCTCACTTGCTCTCTTCAAACGACGATATGCATTTCGATACTCTTCTGGGTATAACTCCAATTGTTTTTCCCATTCAGTTACGAATGTAGTCATTTTTCTATCTCCCTTTTCGATTAATTTCCTTCTTCAAAAAAGAAGTGCACTCCTGCTATGGATATGCACTTTTTTCTCGCTTCATTACATATATAATCCGCCATTAATATTTAATTGCTGCCCTGTAATATATGCTCCATCTCGGCACAGATACACAACGCCTTTCGCAATTTCATCCGCTTGTCCAAATCGTTTCTTTGGAATCTTTGCAACGATTTGCTCACGAACATTTTCCGGTACTTCTGCAACCATCTCAGTATCAATAAAACCTGGGCAGATTGCATTTACTGTTACATTTGTTTTCGCAAGCTCTAACGCTAACGATTTGGTAAATCCTATCATACCTGCTTTCGCAGCGGCATAGTTCGTTTGACCGAATCCGCCTGCTTGTCCAATAATAGAAGAAATACTAATAATCCTTCCACCTTCAGACTCTGTTATGTAAGGAAGCGCTGCGCTTGTTGTGTTGAATACACTACTTAAGTTCACATCAATGACGCGCTCCCAATCTTCACGATTCAACTTTTTAAACGTACGATCTCTTGTAATACCAGCATTATTAACTAAAATATCTACTTTACCAAAGTGATTCACAGTTTCATCTACAAGGCGCTTTGCATCTTCTAACTTTGAAACATCAGCTTGAACTGCATATACATCATGACCCTCTGTTCCTAGCTCATTTACAAGATTTTCAGCTGCTTCTTTACTGCTATTGTAATTCATAACAACCTTTACTCCTTCTTTTGCTAAAGCCACCGTAATTGCTTTCCCAATTCCTTTTGCTCCGCCTGTTACAATTGCAACTTTTCCATTTAATTGAGTCATTTCTTTTCCCCCTTTAATGAATTGTGAACAATAGTTAATAACTCCATTTGGTACTTATTCAAAAAATCCTATATATAGTATGTTTTCGCCGTTTACACAATCTCAAGAAAGTTCTCCCCATCTTTTTTGAAATTGATAAACAAGGCGCCTATTCCTTATTTTTTATTTTCTGGTTTCACTTGTGCTTTTGTCTCTTCCTTCACAGGGTCTTGTAATTTTGCTAATGTTTCATTTTGTTTTTCTAATAATTCTAAAATTTTATCAACTTTATTTTCTAAAGTTCGAATGTCTTGTTTCACTTTTGTCACATCACGTTTTAGCGTAGGAGGTTGGCCTAAAGTTTCTGCTTTTTCCTCTAGAATTTCCTCAATGTTATCAACCTTATTTTCCAAGTTAATAACAAGTGTTGCTACCCTAGCAATGTCTTCTTGAGTCGGTATGTTTACTTTTTCTAAATAGCCCTTCGTTACATCATTTAACATTTTCTGATAAAACAAGTTCAAATCTAGAACGCTTCCCATCCAAGCAGAATACTCTTCTGTTTTGATTGTTTCATTTAATGCTTTTCCCCAAAACGTTTCTGTTTTTTCATAAACCTCTTTCCATGTTTGCAGTGGATCAAATTTTTGATCAATCACTTCTCCTACACTCCTTTATTCGTTTTTGAAACAATTCAACCTATTCACTATTTTCTGATATTATGAAAAAAACTTCAAGTCTGTATTTTACTTTTTTATTCCAATAAATGTATTGACATGAGAAACAGATAGGTGTAAATTGCACTTATAAGCAAAAAATTCCATCTAACTGATTCATGAGGTGATGTACAATCATGCTACATAATGAACCAGACCAACAAGAAAGTATTGAAAAAATCTCAGCAAAACAACCAAACTCCATGCCAAAAAACTTCTTAGTTCCCTTCTTACTTCTCTGTCTGAAAGACTGGAGTCTTCACGGTTACAAACTCATTCAAATGCTAATGGACATCGGCTTTTCTTCTATCGATCAAGGTAATGTTTATCGAACATTACGCAAATTAGAAAAAGAAAATCTTATTTCTTCAACTTGGGATACAAGTGAAGGAGGGCCAGCAAAACGTATCTACTCTTTAACGGAATATGGAGAGCAATATTTAGCAACATGCGCGACCTCTTTTGAACATTACCAAAATATGTTGCGAACATTTTTCACTTTATACACCAATGCATTCTTTCCGTTTTCTACTTCTCCAGACAAGGATGAAAAAAATTCTTCATCTTCACCTGGTGGTACAGCAGAATAATCTGCGTTCACAATATGTAAAAAAACATTTGGAGGTCAAACTATGGAAACTAAACCATATGAACTTATCGATGCATTTTGGAAAAATTGGTCACATTCGCTTTCCCTTTTTTCTTCAGCGGGAAAACAATTAGAACAACTTACATTAGAAATATTAAAACAACAACAAGACGCTTTGCATAAACTAACAGCAGGAGTTGACGAACTAGAAAAAGAACTTCAACAATTCACTGCTCAATGGAACAGCCAATATACAGAATATGTGAACCAACTTACAGGCAATTCTCTAAATGATCAAATTCATGAGTGGCAAGAAAAATGGAATGAACTCTCTAACCACATTCATCAACTTACTGTTTCTCCTACAAAAACATCACTGTCTATTCTTACACAAACAAGCGGTCAATTCGAGGAAACAACAAAACAATTTATTGAGCAACATCAACTTCAGCGTGAGGAACTTCAAAAACAATTAGATGATTTTTTGACGGAGTTCAAGTCTACACAACTGGAACTTGTAAAAAAGTTCGAGGAAAACTCCAAAAATCTATTTACTTCCATCAAATAAGAAAAATGTGGCAGCTTACTGCTAAACAAACAAAACTCTTTCTTCCTCCTATTGCATCTAGATGGCTTACATTTTTCGATATGGAAAAGAAGGAGGATCACATGAATCTATTTCAAGAAGCACAATCCGTTCAAGAGCTTCAGTACGATGAGATTCAAGTTGGCGATCAAGCTTCATTAACCAAAACGATTACAAATGAAGATATCCTTGCTTTTGCAAAATTAACTGGGGACGTCAACCCCATTCATATTCTAGATTCCTTTGCAAAAACAACAATCTTCAAAGAGCGTATCGCACATGGAATGCTTGTTTCAGGTTTTATTTCTACTGTTCTCGGTACGCAATTGCCAGGTAAAAATACCATCTATTTATCGCAAAATGTTTCATTTCGTGCACCTGTAAAAATTGGTGATACATTACGCGTTATAGTAGAAGTGATAAAAAAACGTGATGATAAAAAAATCATTACATTGCAAACAAACATATATAACCAATCAAATGTTATTGTTGTCGAAGGAACTGCAACGATACTCAAAAAGGAGTAGCAAATGAGCTACTCCTTTTGTATATCCAAGAACTACTAATCCCTCCGATTACTTCCGCGTATGACTGGCGCTATAACACATACAATAACGATACCAGTTACCAAACTGGATTATAGACAAGGATGTGTGTATAAATGGTAAAAACAAATAAATTACTTGTTCCTGGTGCTGAACAAGCGCTGGAACAATTCAAATACGAAATTGCGCAAGAGTTCGGCGTAAACTTAGGATCGAATACAGTTGCTCGTGCTAATGGATCTGTCGGTGGCGAAGTAACAAAACGTCTTGTTTCTTTAGCACAACAACAATTGCGTGGATAATTTTATACTGTTTGGATTTAGAAGGCAGAGATTCTGCCTTTTTCTTTTTAGACATACATTATATTTCTTCTTCACATACTACAGAGAGCACACTGAAAGGACAGATGTACATGAAACAGATTAATATGAAAATGAGCCCACCTCGTGTACTCATTTTATCTTTTATAATGCTCTCCATTGCTGGAACATGCTTATTAAAACTCCCCGTTTCAACAACAACTTCTATTTCATGGCTAGATGCTTTATTTACAACTGTTTCTGCCTGTACCGTTACTGGACTAGGTGTTGTAGATACAGGGAAAATATTCACTACATTTGGACAATGTGTCATTTTATTTCTCATTCAAGTCGGTGGACTAGGTATTATGAGCTTTGCCGTATTCATTGCGATTATGTTAGGAAGAAAAATTGGACTTCAAAACCGAATATTACTCCAACAAGCATTAAATCAAACGAATATTGGCGGTGTAATCGGCCTTGTCAAATCTTTGTTTATATTTTCGTTTACAGTTGAGTGTATCGCAGCTCTTTTTCTTTCGTTCGAATGGATTCCTAAATATGGTATAAAGAAAGGGGTCTATTATAGTTTGTTTCACTCCATTTCTGCATTTAATAATGCCGGTTTTTCCATCTGGAGTAACAATTTAATGTCTCAATCTCACAGTATTCTTGTGAATATTGTTATTTCGACTTTAATTATTTTAGGAGGGATGGGTTTTACAGTCATCGTGGACATAAAACGAAAAAAGAGTTTTAAAACACTGACCTTACATTCTAAACTTATGCTCTCTTCTACTCTTATAATTAATATTATTGCAACACTTTTAATTTTTATATTTGAATTTCATAATTCTATCTCCATGAAAGGATTTACACCATTTGAAGAAACATTAGCTGCCTACTTTCAAGCCATTTCGACACGCACTGCTGGTTTTAATACAGTTGATATCGCACAGCTCTCCACCCCCTCTCTTTTACTCATGATGCTACTTATGTTTATCGGGGCTGGTAGTGCATCTACGGGAGGTGGTATTAAATTAACAACCTTTTTAATTATGTTATTTGGTGTATTTAAGTTCCTTCAAGAACAAGATGATATTGTTATTTTTAAAAAATCGATAAAAGATACTCTTATCGTTAAATCTTTAACAATTACTGTCATATCCATTTCATTTATTTTCTTTTCCATACTTATTTTAAGCATTACTGAACAAACCCCTCTTTTCATGAGTGCATTCGAAGTTTTTTCGGCATTTGGAACCGTTGGATTAAGCATGGGACTTACACCGCAGCTAACGGTCATTGGAAAATTTATTATTATATTTATGATGTTTTTTGGAAAGATGGGTCCACTAACACTAGCCTTTTCCTTTGCACGTAAAAAGCAAAAAAAAATAAAATATCCAAACGAAGATCTTTTAACAGGTTGACAACCAATTCCATCCCTCATATAATATAACTACAATAACATATCTCCAAAGGGGAGTAGCGTCCAAGAAATAATTCTTGGAAACAAAGTCGTCATTACGTAGAACTTAGTTCTTCCGGCTTTGTTGGCATTTTCATTACATATGTCTAGCAAGACCTTTGCCTACCAACGGCAGAGGTCTTTTTTGCATTCTTTTCCAGATTCTTCTACCGCTGATAGGTAGGAGTATGGGGAAACTAAACTGTGGGGATTTTCGTCACTCGTTTAGGATTTATACAAATGAGAGGAGAATGTGTATGGATGTATCATTACTTTTGGAGTACAGCTGGGTATTACTTATTTTAATTGCATTAGAAGGGATTTTAGCAGCAGATAATGCACTTGTTCTTGCCATTATGGTAAAACATTTACCCGAAGAAAAACGAAAAAAAGCATTATTTTATGGATTAGCTGGTGCTTTCATATTTCGCTTTGGATCACTGTTTATCATTTCTTTCTTAGTTGATGTATGGCAAGTGCAGGCGCTAGGTGCCATTTATTTAATGTTTATTGCAGGTAACCATTTGTTCAAAACTTATATGAGAAAGCATACAAATGAAGAAACGAAGAAAAAAGATGCAAACATAAAGAAAAAACAAGAAAACTTTTGGTGGACGGTATTTAAAGTCGAAGTTGCTGATATCGCATTTGCAGTTGATTCTATTTTAGCTGCTGTTGCATTGGCAATGACTTTACCAAAAACAGGATTAGGTACAATCGGTAGCCTCGATACTGGTCAATTCCTTGTTATTTTTGCCGGCGGTATAATTGGTCTAATCATTATGCGATTTGCTGCTTCTGCTTTCGTACACTTATTAAAACGGAAGCCAGGACTAGAAACAGCTGCCTTCTTGATTGTTGGTTGGGTTGGGGTAAAACTTGCTGTTTACACATTAGCACACCCAACTTTAGGGATTCTCCCTCATTCATTCCCTGAATCTGCTCCATGGAAAATTGGATTCTGGATTGTACTAGTTGGAATTGCAGCTGGTGGTTGGTTCTTCTCCAAAGATACAAAAACAAACACTATACAAAAGAATTTTGATGAAAAAGCGTTGTAATCACAGCGCTTTTTTCATTTATTATACAAGCTTACCCTTCCTACTTTCTCACATAAAGCGCAACTGGAATCAATGGCAATTGTCTCCTATCCTCAACTGACTATGAGCCCTCACTATTCATCTGAATGTCCGCAAATAGTGAATAAATTACATATTAATCCCTATACTCTTTGTTTTAATATGTGTCCCTTTTGTGAAACGTTTCACAATTTTGTTGAAAATGGAATCGAATCCATGTACTTTATTCATATAAAGAGTATTTACACAAAGGAGCGCAATTATTATGCTAGAACACGGATTGACTTACGTTGTAAAACTTGCTCAGAAAAAAAAAGAAATGCTAGACACAAATTTAATGCAATACTTCATTCGTGCTGCACTTGCTGGCGTTTATATCGGCTTTATTATTGTACTATGTTTTAAATTAGGTAATTTCTTCAGTATAGAAAATTCTCCGGCAACTTATTTAGCTGCTTCTATGTTTTTCGGTATTGCACTCGTATTAATCATATACGGTGGCGCTGAATTATTTACAGGAAATACAATGTATTTTACAGTCTCCACTTTAAGAAACAAAACAACTATTTCCGATACATTTCGTAACTGGATTACTTGTTATGCAGGCAATTTAGCAGGGGCATTATTTTTTGCATTATTATTTTATGCAACTGGAATTTTTGAAACAATCGATCATGAACATTTGATGAATAAAGTTGTGGAAATCAAAATGGGAACACCTACCATTCAGCTTTTCTTTAAAGGTATTTTATGTAATTGGCTTGTCTGTTTAGCTTGTTTTCTTCCGTCTCAAGTGAAAGGTGATACAGCCAAAATTCTTGTTATGATGTTCCTTGTTTTTACTTTTTTCCTATCCGGTTATGAGCATAGCATTGCAAACTTATCATTATTTGCATTATCTTTACTATCACCACACTCTGATACAATTAGTTTTGCTGGTGCCATTCACAATTTAATTCCCGTAACACTCGGGAACATCATTGGCGGATCCGTCTTTGTAGGTATGGTATATCATTATTTAACAAGCGGAACAAAAAAAGCTGGTAAAGTTGCTCCTCAAGAGGAAATCATTCCTTTACAAGCTCATATGAAACATTAATGAAAGGGCTGTCCCAAAAGCTCCTTTCAATGACTAACCCCCCACAGAGAAAATGTACTTTCTCTGTGGGGGGGTGTTATTTTTTTGATTTCCTTCCTCAAACAAGCTGTTTTTTTCGCCTGTTTGAGGAAGTTGTAGCCTATGGCAATCAGTTCGTACTAATGCCTAGTCTTGCCTCTGAAACCAAGTCCTAAATATTTAAAATAAAAGCCGATGATCCCCTAACGTACAGGAAATCGGCTTTTTCTATGTGAAAAATTGCTTAGGATACGAAATTCGCGTTTTGTTGATACTCCCCCACTTTCATACTATTTTATTGCGATCGTTTTTTGATCTCCGTCAATAACAGTTAATATATTTTGTTTAATCGTTATTAAAACTTCTATACTACGTAAAAAAAATTCATTCTCATTAATTGCATGTAATTCCATTGGCATTGTATTTGGTAAATATATATATAAGCGATTATTGGGTTGTAATACCACCTCAATCGCATATTCAGGATTCTCTTGTAAATAGTATTTTCCCACATATCCTTCCAATAATTCAGTTGATAAATGTATAGCTTTCAGTTGCTTAGGTTTTTTTGGTAAGATTAATTCATTTGTTTTTAGTGCCTTTTCAATCGCTTCTTCAATCGCTTGTTCGTAGGTTAATCCTTGCTCTTTACTACGTAAAAAGACAAAGATTGTTTTAGATTGAAGAAAAATTTTAAAGGTGGCTGCATAGCCTGGCCAACCACCAGTATGGGACACGCATGTTCCCAGTTGTTCATCTTCATATATCATCCATCCCATACCGTAAGGAAAAGATTGTTCTGCCGAAAGAGTTGATGGAGTAAAAGCTTGTTCAAGCAATTCTTTATTCCAAAGTTGCGCACAAATGACAGCACGCCCTAATTTCCATAAGTCCTCCACCGTTGAATAAATTCCTCCATCACCGGTAATATAATCTAAACAAACAGTATCCCTAGTTTCTTCAAATTCAACAGGCCTAATATGTTTGCCACTATAAACATCATATACATATCCTTGTGCAATTTCACAAGGATATTCCTCTATAAAAGTAGTTGAAGTTACTGTTGTATGTTTCATATTTAATGGATTAAAGATCGCTTCAGTCATATACTTAGAAAAACTCTTATTCGTAACACGCTCAATCAACAGGGATAATAATACATACCCTGTATTGCTATATACCATTTGTTCACCTGCTTCAAAGAGCCGAGGTGGTGCATATTGAGTTAAGAGTTGTAGCACATCTTCATTTGAAGCAAATGTTGATTCGTTCCAATGATCAGCAAACAATTCTATATAATCAGGTAAACCTGATGTGTGTTGTAAAAGGTGGCGTACAGTAATATTATCATAAGGTAAATTTGCAAACCATTTGTTAATATCATCATCTAATTTGATTTTATTTTCTTGCACTAATAGTAAAATACCTAATGCTGTTAGGGGTTTTGATACAGAAGCTAAGTTAAAACGTTGCTTGAGTTTCATTGGAGCATGTGTTTGAATAGAAGCTTCTCCATAGGCACCTTGTAATAGAATTTTTTATCTTGTGCAAGCAATATCGTGCCATTAAACGTATTTTCAATCTGTTTTTTCCCCTTATTCCAATCCATCATAGTCAATTTCCTCCTCAGAAATTCATTGTAAGCGCAAAAAATTGAGATACATGGTCGATTTGTGAAATTTTTTATAAATTGACGTGTTCTAGTTTAACTTATGGCCTCACTCACTAGCATTCTCCAAATAATTCGGTACAAATTTACGCTTATACAATTCATTCTACAGTAAAAAATATGCAACTAACTGAAATAATATTTTGTAGATGTTAGTAACGGTGGTAAACTCCCTTATAACAACAGTTCCAAATTCCCCGAAAATAACAGCCAATAGTTTCAAAACGATAATGATGGAGTAGAGAAGCTATGGTCAAGATTGGGGAATTTTGCAGGATAAAGATTCCGTTCCAAATAACTGGAATCTTTAATTGTCTTCTTGTATATTTAAATTTAGAGGGAATAACCGATAGAATATTCAAAATTTTCAAGAAAGAAGGGTTCAATATGCCATATTGCAAAGTTAAACAAGCCGACATTTACTATGAAGATATAGGGAAAGGAAAACCAATTTTAATGGTACATGGCTATGCACCTGATCATCGATTAATGAGTGGTTGTATGGAACCTATATTTACTAAAAGAGATGGATGGCGACGTATTTATATCGATCTACCTGGAATGGGAGTAACAAAAAACTATGACGAAATAAGTTGCTCTGATGAAATGTTGAATGCTGTTTTAGATTTTATTCAAGCCGTTCTCCATGATCAAGAATACATAATTGCTGGTGAATCTTACGGCGGCTATATAGCTAGAGGACTTATCGAAAAACAAAAAGAACGAATACTCGGAGCAGCATTTATATGTCCTGTTATTATCCCTCTGAACGAAAATAGAGCCGTTGAGAAACATAGAGTCTTGAAAACAGATGCTAAATTTATTGAAAGTTTATCGAAAGAGGAATTAGAACATTTCAAAAGCAATCAAGTTGTACTTGATGAGTATAATTGGTTGCGTTACAAAAATGAAATTGTTGCAGGCTGTAAAATTGCAGATGAAAAGTTTTTAAATAGAGTTAGGAATAAATATGAGTTTTCATTTAAAGTTGATCAATCTAATTTTGATAAGCCCAGTATATTTCTTTTAGGAAGACAAGACGCTTCTGTTGGATATAAAGATGCCCTTAACATTTTACATAAATATCCAAGAGGAACATTTGCCGTATTGGATACAGCTGGACATAATTTACAAATAGAGCAACCACAACTTTTTAACACTCTAGTAAATGAATGGCTGGACAGAATTGAAGAAGTTTATCATTAATATTCTTTTATTTTAAAAACTTTTTCATTGAGTTCTTGATAATAAAAGAAAGTATTCATTTCATCCCAATTTCTTATTTATATTAGAGGGCTCGCCCCGTTGCCATCAACTTAAGAAATTAATTATTCCCAAAAATGAACTTCATTTTTAAACTATAAAAATATGATCGTATAGGTTTCAATTCAGGTAATTCTCGCAATGGTTCGTATTCTCGTACCTGACACACCGAGTATGGAGAGTTACACTTACAAATACCGCGCGTGATCTAACGGCGAATTTAAGCAACAGACAGTGGCACCATATCAGCGCTCAAATGATACGCGAAACGCGACTGTGATTCATCTCTTTCCAAAAGGAATTACAAGGACAGAAATTGCACGTTTAATCGAGAAAATGTACGGTCATCATTACACGCCTCAAACGATTTCAAATATGGCGAAATCTGTTTCTGAACAAGTTAAAGCGTTTCATCAACGACCTTTACATACTCGCTATATATGTGTGTATATAGATACAACCTATATCGCTGTTGGTATTTGTGAAGATAAATCAAAAGAAGTGCTTGCGTACACGATTGCGCCAACTGAATCAGCGTATAACTGGCAAGAGCTTTTAGAAGAACTCAAAGATCGTGGTGTAAAGGATGTCCTTCTGTTTATTTCAGATGGCTTCAAAGACATGGTAGATGCCATCTCAAACGTATTTTCAAGAGCCAAATATCAATCTTGTTTAGTCCATATAGCCCGCAATTTATCACACAAAATTCGTAAGGCGCGTGCTGCATCGTTAACGATGTTGGAAGAATTTGAAGAGGAAGGACACAGCATCGTGAAATTTTATTTATTGGCAGGGCTAGCCCTGCCAATAAATAAAATCGATCCTTCGAGCAAAGCTTATATTTATACTAAAAGTGACGTTCTATCCAAAAAGGTTGAAAATGCATTTACACAAAAATATTGACGCTCCCAGTGGGAGATCGGGGCATATAAAACTTCAACATTATTAATACGTTTTCTTTTAAAATATAAATAGTTAAACATATGAAAAAACTTCGATTGTTATATCATCCCTTATTTCTTAAATACAGGTGCTATTTTATCAATGCGGTTTGTCCAAATTCCACCTGTATAATCGTCAGGAAGACGTTTTATATCTTCAGATGAGTCAAATCCACTTGAAAATCCAAATCCATTTCCTCCTACAACGATAACTCGAGTACCTGCTTTATCCATTCGATTAAGAAAACGATTTGGCCATCCCCAAAGCCAAGGAGCTACTTTGTCTGGTATATGTAATTCTCCATGCTTCAGGCTTGAAGGTATGTAGCCAGTCCACCCTAATGCAATATAAGTAAGAAGATCCTTTTTCATGGTTGCTTTTGACATTGTTCGTAAACTAGGGATACGCTCTTTTATCGCAGCAATTGGTTTATCACCGCCATATACAGTTAGTTGATCAAGGCGTTTCGCTGGTAGTTTCTTGAGGTAAGCCGCCAATTGGTTTCCTTCATTTTCATCATCACTTTTAATATGAATAAGAAAAGAACGATCTGGAAAATGGTGAAGTACTTCATCAAGTGTTGGCATAAGATTAATCCCTTTACCACGAAACGGGAATGTTTTACCCCCATCAGCTGTATAACCGTAACCAATATCAAGTGCTTGTAATTCTTTTGTTGTAAAATCTCTTGTAACACCTTTACCATTAGTACGGCAATCAAGAGTCCAGTCATGAAAAATAACAAAATTATTATCTTTAGTTGGTTGAACATCAAACTCTACTAGATCAGCTCCAGCTTTAAATGCCGCTTCCATAGATGGAATTGTATTTTCTAAATAAGGATGTTCAGGTTTATCTATACGTTCTGCTGTACATGTATCATCCTCAATCCCTTCCATGCTAAATGTTTGCGAAAGTCCTCGGTGAGCAAGAAGAAGAGGAGTCCCCTCGGCCCTCTTAGCCAAAAGAGAACTGTTATTTACATAAACAAATACAAATAGGATAAGAATTATCCAAGTCGTTTTACGTTTCAGTAACCGTTTTATTTTATTCATTGTATTCTCCTCTTAAATACTAGTTAAAATCCTTTAAACAATGTTCGTCATTTAAATACTGGTAAATGTTACAACCAATCATATTTTATTGCAATGGATATGATTGGTTATTAAAGAATTGATATGCAATTCAGCAATGTGCCCCCGCCTTATTCCAAAAATTTTATAGCGACATAACAGATTGTCCCAAGTGCAATAAAAGGGCCAAACGGCAAGGGATCTCTTATATTCATTCGCTTAAATAGGAAACAAATTCCTAAAAAGCAAAGACTGGAGCAAGAAGCAATACAAAGCGTAATCAAAATCCCTTTTATTCCTAGTACAAATCCAAGTAGAGATAACAATTTCACATCGCCACCTCCAAGACCATTTGGATATATCATTCGGAGTATATACAATACGCAAAATATAATTCCTCCACCAAGCACACTATCCAACCAAAAAATAAACGGGCTTATCATATATTCGATAAGAAAAATACAACTAAAACTAAGTAATACAGCATTGGGAATCATCATATAAAAAAGATCCGTAAGCGTAATCATAACAAGTAAAGAAAAAAGTGTACAAATGACAATCAATTCTTGCCCCACTCCCACCATGCATACTGAAATAAGAAATAAACTTCCCGTTATCAATTCAACTATCGGATAAGTATAAGGTATTTTCCTTTTACAATGTTTACAACGACCGCTTTGCATACAAAAAGACAAAATGGGAATCAGTTCTTTAGGCTGCAATCTATGCTGACAATGAGGACAATATGAGCGCGGAGTAATGATAGATTCTCCCCTTGGTACACGAAGAGCCACCACAAGGTAAAAGGATCCGAGCACGATTCCTGTTACAAATGCATATATATATAACAGCACTACTTCCTCCCCCTTTCTCCCCAAAATATATCAAAGAGAGTGCGATCTTGCTAATTACTGTTTTCTTAAGTCCACTAAAAAAAGCAGGCTATTTCTCGCCTGCTTTTCTCCATTTTATACTACAAAATAGTATGCTTTTAATGGTCCATGTACACCAACAACAAGATTCATCTCAATATCAGCTGAGTTACTTGGACCTGTAATAAAGTTAATACAAGATGCTACCGCTTCTCCCTTTTCAACACGTGCATTCATATCACGAACTGCTTGTGTAATACGAGGTACAATTGTTTCACGCGGAATAATCGAAAAGTATACAGTTGGTAAGAAATGCAAAGAACGACCTTGTCCTTTACGACTTTGGACAACGATAGTACCCGATTCTGCTAATGTATAATCACTGAATGCAATTCCAATGTTTGCTTTTTCAGCGAAACGAATATTTTCGTCCTTTTCTTCAGGATCCCAAATATTCACCTCAACATTTTGGCTTGGAAGCTCTTCTCTAAAGAAAGATGTTAAACCATACTTTTCAAAACGTTCATCATCAGATACTAAAATAGGTCCTCCACCATTTTCAGCAATCATTTGTTGAATCGCGTCTTTTAACTCATCTTTTGTTGTTTCAATTACAGTTGTATGAATGTTTTCACATTGTTTTTTAAATACTTCTAATAATTCTTCCTCTGAACAATCTTTTAATGTTTCGAGATTCACATTGTTTTTCCATACTGGGCGCTGCACTCCTTCTGTCTTGCGTGCACGTCCAAGTTCTTTTGCAATGTTATCTAAAAAAGAATCACGATTTTGAATTGTTCCTGCCATCACTTGTCCCCGCCTTTCTTATGCTCTTTATACCAATCGCGGAATCTTTCTTTACTTGGAGCTGGGAACTCACGAATTTCTGTCCAATTTTTCAGTGGCCCTACTCCTTTTGTAACACGATTACCGGATGTAAATGGGCTTAGTGCAACTGGTGCCATTTTTGATCCTATTTTGTATAAAGCGGCTGAAGAAGCACCCATACTAAACATCTTCATTGCTAATTTTTCTGCAAATGGGGCACGTCCTTCTTTCTCAACAATAACTTGACGATGTTTCAACAGTAAATCATGCAATGGAATTTTTACTGGACATGCTTCTGTACAAGCTCCGCACAGACTAGATGCATATGGAAGTTCTTTATAATCGTCATATCCACCTAAAAGTGGGGATAAAACAGCTCCAATTGGGCCTGGATAAATAGAACCGTAAGAATGTCCACCAACGTGACGATATACAGGGCACACATTAATACATGCTGCACAACGAATACATTGCAGTACTTGGCGGAATTCAGATCCTAAAATTTCAGAACGTCCATTATCTACAATTACTAAATGGAATTCTTCAGGTCCATCTATTTCTTCTTCTTGAATTGGACCAGCTACTGTTACATAACTCGTTAGTTTTTGTCCTACTGCACTGCGGCATAGTAAACCAACTAAAACATCGAGCTCTTCCATAGTTGGAACCATACGCTCCATACCCATTACCGCAATTTGTGTTTTCGGAATAGACATAACAAGGTCTGCGTTCCCCTCATTTGTTACTAGGCAGAGAGAACCTGTATTTGCAACCGCAAAGTTACAACCTGTTATCCCAATTTCAGCATCCATAAATTTTTTACGAAGATGCTTACGAACAAATTTTGTCATTTCATATGGATCATCAGAGTTTTCATATCCTAATTTTTCTTTAAAAACATCACGAATTTGTGTTTTATTTTTATGAAGTGCTGGTGCAACAATGTGAGATGGTGGATCATTGTCCACTTGTAAAATATATTCTCCTAGGTCACTCTCAACAACTTCGCAACCGATTTCTTCAAGCGCGTGGTTCATGCTAATTTCTTCGGTTACCATTGATTTTGATTTCACAACCTTTTTTGCATTTTTCTTTTTCGCTACTTCTTGAATATAGTTAGCTGCTTCTTCTTTTGTTTTCGCAAAGAAAACATTTCCACCTCGTTTTGATACATTTTCACTCAGTTGCATCAAGTAATAATCAAGATTTTCTAAAGTATGTTGGCGAATTTGTTCACCAAGCTCACGCCACTCTTCCCAATTTCCTAATTCATCTGCTGCTTTTAGACGATTCGTATATAAACGCGTCTGCGCAGAAGTTACTGCACCGCGCATAAATGAATCTTGAATTCCATCACCAACGCGATCATTAAATTTTTTTTCACTGATTTTCATAGACATAGCTTATGTTCCCCCTTTATGAACGACTATTCAATACCTCAGCAATATGCATGACTCTTACTTTTTTTCCCAAACGATCGATACGTCCGCCAATGTTTAACAAGCACCCACAATCTGCACCAATTAAGTAATCTGCGCCTGTTTCCATCACGCTATCTACTTTCTCATCTACCATTTGCTCAGAAATTGGTGTCATCTTAACTGAGAACGTTCCGCCAAAACCACAACAATTTTGCACGTTAGGCAGTTCTTTTACAGTTAATCCCTTTACATTAGATAATAGAATTCCTGGTGCTTCTTTTACTCCAAGCATACGTGTCATATGACAAGATTTATGCACGGTTGCTGTTCCTTTTAAACTCGCTCCAACATCTGTAACTTTTAACACATCTACAATAAATTGTGTTAATTCATATGTTTTGTCTGCTACTTTTTGTGCACGTGCTGCCCACTTTGGATCGTCTTTAAAAACGTGTGGATACTCGTGAAACATTGTCGCACAAGATCCAGAAGGTGTAACAATATATTCTGCATCTTCGAAAGTTTCAATCATATGCTTCATCGCTTCTTTTGCTGATTCTACATGCCCGCTATTATAAGCTGGTTGCCCACAACAAACTTGCGCTTCCGGGAATTCGATTTCACAACCTAAACGCTCCAACACTTCGACTGTTGCTTTACCGACATTTGTTTCAAACATATCGACTAAACAAGTAACAAATAAAGTAACTTTCATAATTTAAATTCCCCCTCATTACAATCTAGCTCACAATCATATGGTCATCAGATGACCAAAAAGAAGAAGTAGGCTCAACCAACGCCCAAATCTCCTTTTCTAAAAACACGCTCAGTTAATCTTTCTCTAACAGTAAATGTTTGAATGACCAAATCACGAATTTATATCTTTTTACCTGTGACAATATGCTCTACATTCGTTAAATGATTTAGCATTGCTTGTTGTGCAGAGTCTATATCCTGCCCCAATACTGCCTCATAAATTGCTTGATGCTCTTCTAAAAGTCGTTCTGCTGTCGTTTGTTCACCATATAAAATAATGCGCCTTGACTCACCAATCGTTTCAGCAATCATTTCTGAAACATGATTCATAAGCTCAAGTAAAATCTTATTATGTGAAGCTTCTGCAATTGCCATATGAAAATGAAAATCTGCTTTTTCGCCAGCTTTTTCATCTCCAATACCTTTTTCCATCTCATCTAACCAATGCCTCATATTTTGCAAGTTATCTTCCGTGCGCTTTGCTGCTGCTGCTCGAACTGCCCCCACTTCAAGCACTTTTCGCACTTCTAATAAATTCAAAATGTCTTCCTTCTTCATTAATAACGTATGATTTAACGACTTTGTCAATGAAGAAGAATCAAAGTTCTTCACATATGTTCCTTCTCCTTGTTTCATTTCAATTAGGCCCATCGCTCTAAGCGCGCTTAACGCTTCACGAACCGCAGATCTGCCCACTTGAAACTGCTCCGCTAATTGATGTACAGGAAGAAGTTTGTCTCCAGGTTTTAATGTACCATTTTTAATCATTGTTAAAATGGCTTCAGATACCTCTTCGTAAATTTTTTTTGGTTTAATAGATTTGTATTCCAGTTAAATCACCTCAGTATCATCCAAACAACAATTAAAACGATTTATAAGAATTAAGCATCATACCTATTTTAGAACGAATTGGTATGAAGTACAAATATTTTGTTCATAAATTCGTCAATTTTTCACTATACAAGGAATAAAATTAATAATTCTTCTATTTATCTTCCTTTTCTCTGCATACTATATTATTTTCACCCTTCATTTCCATAAAAATCCTATCGTTCTACCATACGCCCCTCTCTGCGTTACTCCATTTGTAATTGGATCATAACAGTTGTTCCTTTTCCTTTTTCGCTCTCAATTTTCCATTTCCCATCATGAATGTGCACAATTTGTTTTACAATCGCAAGTCCGAGTCCAGTCCCACCATGCTGACGACTTCTTGCTTTATCAACTCGATAAAATCTTTCGCCAAGTTGTTCTACATGTTCTCGTTCAATTCCAATTCCTGTATCCATGATTTTCAACTGACAATCTTTCTCCAGCTTCTGTAGCTGCACTGTAATCTTTCCCTTTTCATTTGTATAGCGGATAGCATTATCCAATATGTTATGGAGCACCTGTTGCATTCGATCTTCATCAATCATTACAATAATATCCGGATCTAGTTCCATTGAAATTTCCACTTGTTTTTCGATACATTTCCATTCATACGTTTCCACCACATCTTCAATAAGCTGCGCAAAGACAATTGGCTGTTTTTGAAGTGGAAAATGCTCCCCTTCTAATTGAGCTAAATCTAATAAATCATGCACAAGTCGCTGCATCCGTCCTGCCTCTTTATGAATAAGTTGCATAAATTTCTCTTGTTTCCCCTTTGCCACACCATCTAAAATCGCTTCACTATATCCTTTAATATAGCTAAGAGGCGTCCGAAGTTCATGTGAAACATTCGCTAAAAATTCCTTTCGCTTTATATCTTCATTCTCCAATGAAGTAGCCATTTTATTAAATGCTCTTCCAAGGCGACCTATTTCATCCTCAGATGAAATGGTAATACGCTCTGAAAAGTCCCCCGTTGCCATATGGTTTGCAATCTGTTCCATTTGTGAAAGCGGCTTTGTAATCGCAATAATAATTTTCCGGCCAATCCATACAGTAAGTATTACTATAATAAGCGCTAACGGTGCTAAAATAATGCCCATATCAAATATTAAATCTTTAATACTTTTTAAAGGGATGTAAGAATATACAATTCCCACTAATTTCTTTTCTTCTAAAACAGGAATAACTACTCCCATAATATTCCGATTAAAGTGTTCCTCATATCCAACCTTTGTCACTGTTTTACCGTCTAATAATATTTGTCGATCCTGTTCACTAATAAGTGAATCATAATGCACATCAAAAGGTAAGCACGCACTTAAATCACGCGGGTTATTTACAAACAGTATATCTGCATGAGAGACTCTATCAAACATTCTTACCTTTTCCTCAAATGCGGAAATCCCTTCACGCTTATTGTATTGTGAAACAAGTTTTTTTCCTTCTACAATTAATGTGTCTTTAATATTTTGAACGTATAATTTTTCATACGAGTACAATGACACAAAGTAAAGAAAAGAAACTGTTATACATACTGCACATACAACTGTAAGCCATAGCTTCTGTACCATTGTAAACATATTACACCTCAAATTTATATCCTACACCCCAAACTGTTTGGATGCAGTTTCCGCTTTCTCCTAGTTTCAAACGCATTGTTTTCACATGTGTATCCACCGTTCTTGTACTTCCTGCATAGTCATATCCCCATACTTTCTCTAATAACTGCTCTCGGCTAAATACTTGGCCATGGTGCTGGCAAAGAAAATATAATAAATCAAATTCTTTTACTGTAAGGGAAATGATTTTTCCGTTCGTTTCAGCCTTCCTGCTTTTTTCATTCATACGTATTGGGCCAAATTCCAATTCTTCTTGTTGCTCTTGCTTTGTATATCGTCTGAGTACAGCTTCCATGCGTGCAATCAGCTCCCCGGGACTAAATGGCTTCACAACATAATCATCCGCACCATTTCGTAAACCATTTACTCGATTCCATTCTTCTCCCTTAGCCGTTAAAAAAATAATCGGAATATCTGATGTTTTCCTAATTTCTTTACAAACGGCAATTCCATCCATCTCTGGCATCATAATATCTAAAATAACAAAATCATAATGCGCCTCTTCTAATTTTAAAAGTGCCTCTTTTCCATTTTCCGCTTCATCCCATTCATAACCAAAGTTGTCTAAGTACATACCAACAAGTTGCCTCATATCACTCTCGTCATCAACAAGTAATACTTTATATTTGTTCATTTTTCTCTCTCCTCTCTCTCAGTCAAGTGAAATGGCCCTTTGCCAACTGCAACCGTTTGTTTTATCTTCATATCCTTTATATCAATGATATACACTTCGTCACTATCATAGCTGGCGACATATCCTTCTTCTTCCCCGCTCTTTAAGAAAGCAAATGGATTGGATCCTACTTCGGTTGCTCCTACCTCTCGATATGTTCCCGCATCAAACTTTCGAAGCATATTTGACCCATGACTTAAGACGTATACAAATTTTCCATCCCCAGAAATACTAATCGGCATAAATGGTGCATGTAACGAACGAAGCATTTCTCCATTACGTAGTGAATATACAAGTACTTTTTCATTCACTTGCTTTCCATCTCCATGTCCGCCGATCCATATTTCCTTCCCATCGCTACTCACCATAGCTCCTGTCGATGCTGGTGGTACTATAAAAGATTGTTTCACCTGCTTTTTCTCTAAATCGATTGTAGATAGCTCTGTATCATAAAAATTTAGTACATATAAATTTTTATGATGCTGCACCATTGTAAGGGGGCCTTTTGCTACAGGAACATTTCCTATCTCTTTACCATCCATCGTAAAAAATCGTATCTTTTGTTCATTTTGGTCCGCCAAAAACAATTGCTTACCATCATTTGCTACAATAATATTTGCAATTCCTTTTCCTGTCTTCCACTTCTTCATTTGCTTCCCCTCTGTTAACGAATAAATATATATATATTCTAATTGCTTTCCGTATACAAGCATATCCTCACCATTTGGAAGTATCGTAACACCAGTAATAGGTTCTTGCAGCTCCCATGATGCGATTACTTTTTTTAACTTTTTATCAATAAAGCTAATGCTGCCTTCTTTTATATTTGTTGTTATAACTACACTTTTATGTTTTGCAATCGGTGTATACGAATTTTCATTACACCCTGCTAACAGAAACAAAAAACATAGAAGAAACAAATATTTCTTCAAGAGATTCCCTCCATCTGTAGATAATTTCGTTATAATTGTAAAATAACAAATAATTGTGAGGAATGTGTGAAATCTTCCTATATGAATACAACGACAACATATATAATGTACAACAAATAAAAGTAGAGGTGTGCAAATTATGCTTTCTCCTGATTTAGCAAATAAAATTGTCCGTGAAGTGAGAAGACTCATTACAGGGAATATTATCATTATTGATATACAGGGGATCATCATTGCGAGTACAGATTTCGAGCGAATTGGACAGTTTCATGAAGGAGCCCTTCGGTGTGCAAAAGAAAAGAAAACTGTCATTATTACAAAAGAGGATGAACACCATTTACAAGGCGTAAAAGCTGGAATGAACCTCCCGCTCCTTTTTCACGATGAAGTCATCGGTGTGATTGGCATAACAGGTGACCCCAAAAACATTTCACCATACGGAGAAATATTACGAAAAATGACAGAGTTGCTTATCCATGAAAATTATTTTCTAGAACAGTTAGAACTGAAGCAGCGCTCCTATGAAGCATTCGTGTTTGATTGGCTTCAAAGTAAGGATTGGTCACCTAGTTTTTTAGATCGTGCCAAAACACTTGGAATCGATTTATACAAAAAGAAACAACTCGTTTTAATCTCCTTTAATCAGGAGGACGCAATGTTACAAAGAAAAATTTGGCAACATATTCGCAATTTATTAACAAAAGATGCATTATTTGTACGATGGGGAAATGACCGCTTTATTTTATTTACTACAATCGAATCTAAAAACAAATCCTTTCAATTTTTCAAACGATTAAAACAAGATTGTGAAGCTTTATTCCCGATTACAGTTTATATTGGAATCGGTCAAACTGTTATGCCTAGCGAGATGCATATATCTTATGAACAAGCATTGCGTGCCCTTTCTGTCGCCTTTGAAACAAAAGGAATTGTATTTCATGAAGACTTACGATTGGAAATGTGTTTACAAGATATTACCACCGAAACTCGGAAAGAATTTCTGAAACGTACAATCGCCCCTTTATTATCTGAAGGGGAACTGATGCAAACATTACGACTATTTCTTGAGCACAATCAGTCGTATAAACAAACAGCTAAAAGTTTACATATTCATATTAATACATTGCATTACAGGTTAAAAAGAGTCGAGGATCGTACAGGACTTAATCCAAAACAATTTAAAGATTTAATTGTTTTATACTTTGCCCTCCTCCTATTAGATAATCATACAAAAAAAGGTGAAAAAACGAACTAATCTTTAGTTGTTTATATATAGAAAGAAATTCCCTACTTTTTTATCATTATTAATGAAAACACTGTGACAGCGCTTTTATTCTTATTTTCTTTCAGAAGCATGTCAACAATCTCAAGGTTATTCACGGGAGAAAAACAATTTACTTGAAAGATGTTTGTACTCATAATGCGATTTGTTTCACAAAGGCAAATCATGAAATAAGTCCAACTCTCATGAATAGGATATTAAGTCAACAGTTTGAGGGGGATTTCTAATGCTAGAACAACATATTATTGATTCATTTGTATCTATTGTTGGTCAAGAGAATGTAGATACATCCAATATGGGTCGTTTAACGTATAGTTATGATGCGACGCCAAACTTTCAATCGATTCCTGATGCAGTCGTTGCACCACGTAATACAAATGAAGTATCCGAAGTGCTAAAGATATGCAACACGCATAAAGTGCCTGTATACGTTCGTGGTTCTGGTACAAATCTCTGTGCAGGAACATGTCCGCTTGAAGGTGGCGTTGTTTTGATTTTCCGTCATATGAATCAAATATTAGAAATAGATGAAGAAAACTTAACAGTTACTGTGCAACCTGGCGTTATTACCCTTGCTATTATGAATGCTGTAGAAGCGAAAGGACTCTTTTACCCACCGGACCCAAGCTCAATGAAAATTTCTACAATCGGCGGGAATATTAACGAAAATTCCGGTGGCTTACGCGGCTTAAAATATGGTGTAACAAGAGACTATGTAATCGGTCTTGAAATCGTTTTACCAAATGGTGATATCATCCGAACAGGTGGTAAATTAGCGAAGGATGTAGCGGGTTATGATTTAACTCGTTTATTCGTTGGTTCGGAAGGTACTCTCGGTGTTGTAACAGAGGCTATTTTAAAACTCGTTCCAATGCCTGAAACAAAGAAAACCATGCTCGCATTATATCAAGATATGAATGAAGCTGCTCAAGCCGTTTCTACGATTATTGCGAATAAAATCATTCCTGCAACACTTGAATTTTTAGATCAGCCGACAATTGAAGTCGTAGAAGAATTTGCCCAAATCGGTCTGCCTACCGATGTAAAAGCCATCCTTCTCATTGAACAAGATGGTGCAAGTGAAGTGGTGAATCGTGATATTGAAAAAATGGCTGAAATTTGCCGCGAGATGCATGCGGTTGATGTGCGTATTGCAAAAGATGAGCAAGAAGCAGATGCACTGCGTACCGCACGTCGTAGCGCCCTTTCTGCCTTAGCAAGATTAAAGCCGACAACAATATTAGAAGATGCAACTGTTCCTCGCTCACAAATTGCGCCAATGGTGGAAGCAATTAATGCAATCGCTAAAAAATACGACATTTCAATTTGTACATTTGGTCATGCTGGTGATGGAAACTTACACCCAACTTGTATGACAGATGCTCGCAATAAAGAAGAAATGCACCGTGCTGAACAAGCCTTTGCTGAAATTTTTGAAACAGCTATTAAACTCGGCGGCACCATTACAGGTGAACATGGAGTAGGTGCTATGAAAGCTCCTTATTTAGAATTAAAATTAGGCAAAGAGGGCATCGCGGCTATGAAAGGAATTAAGCAAGCTTTCGATCCAAACAATATTATGAATCCAGGAAAAATGTTCGCCAAAGATTCTCGTAAAAGAGTGGTGGTCGAACAATGACAACATTGAACAAAGAACAAATTCAAAAAGAGTTTAAAGAGCGCTTAAATGAAGATGAATTATTAAACTGTATGCGTTGCGGATTTTGCTTACCAACTTGTCCTACTTATATTCAATCTGGTTATAAGGAGTCTCACTCACCTCGCGGGCGTATCGCTTTAATGAAAGCGGTTGTTGATGGTTTAATAGAACCTGATGAAGATGTGGAAAATACATTAAATGTTTGCCTTGGTTGCCGCGCGTGTGAACCTGTTTGTCCATCAGGTGTAAACTACGGCCATCTATTAGAAGAAGCACGAGATATTATTAATCAAAATAAAAAGTTCTCTATGCCTGTGAAAGCTGTTCGTAAAATGGTATTTGAGGGACTATTTCCCCATCAAAATCGCATGCGCACATTAACAGGAATCATTGGATTTTACCAACGCTCTGGTTTACAAACATTGACACATAAAACAGGGATTATGAAGCTATTTCCTGAAACACTTGCAACGATGGATCTTGTCTTACCAAAAGTACCAAAAATGAAAAAAATGAAAAACCGTCCAGAATTTTTACCTGCTCAAGCGACAAAGAAAAAACGTGTTGCTTTCTTTACAGGATGCTTAATGGATACCATGTTCTTAGAAACAAATAATGCAACGATGAAACTTCTTCAACTTGCTGGTTGTGATGTTGTGATTCCGAAAAATCAAAATTGCTGCGGTGCGCTCCATGGTCATGCTGGTGAAAAGAGGGGAGCAAAAGAACTTGCGAAACGAAATATCAAAGCTTTTGAGGATTTGAATATTGATTATATTATTACAAATGCTGGTGGTTGCGGA
This sequence comes from Bacillus cereus group sp. BfR-BA-01360, assembly GCF_022663595.1. Taxonomy (NCBI): domain Bacteria; kingdom Bacillati; phylum Bacillota; class Bacilli; order Caryophanales; family Bacillaceae; genus Bacillus; species Bacillus cereus group sp. BfR-BA-01360. Next base: position 33,523 of record NZ_JAKUFV010000003.1, on the reverse strand, counting down.
GCATATCTTGTAGATTATGATCACTTGTTAAAAGATGATTCGAAGTGGGCTGAACGGGCAAAACAGTTTGTTGCGAAAATAAAAGATATTACAGCCATTTTAGTTGAGTTAGATTTCCATAAACGAACTGATTTACGCCTACCACCGCAAATTATTACGTATCAAGATTCTTGTCATTTGCGCAACGTAATGCATACATCCTCAGAGCCACGTATGCTCCTACAAGCAATTCAAGGCATAACATATCGAGAAATGAAAGATGCTGATCGTTGCTGTGGTTCAGCTGGAATTTATAATATTGTTCATTCTGAACTATCGATGGAATTTTTAAATTACAAGATGGAACGTGTCCACGAAACAAATGCAACTACAATCGTTACTGCTAATCCAGGTTGTTTATTACAAATGAAACTTGGTATTGAACGTGAACATCTCTCTCATAAAATGCGAGGAGTTCATATTGTAGATCTACTATTAGAGGCAATTGAGTATAACTCATAATAATAAGAAAACGGCTATCCCTTTCTTCTATGTAAAGAGATAGCCGCTGTTTTTATCCGCTACAAGATTAAAAATATGTTACTGTCCGATAAAAAAGAACAACAAAAACGTTACAGTTTTGTTAAATAATATCCATTATATTCCTTCCAAAACTTTGAAACTCTTCGCTATGTGAGGTTTCTTATAATGAAACTACGGTAAATTATACCAAAATTTCATCTTTATTAGTAAAGATAAAATTGCTAATCATTCCTCTTATAATCTAGTGTTCTCCTATTTTTATTCTCCTCCTACTCTAGGATAAAACAGGAAATTTTACAGTCTATGAATTTTTTTCCATCTTTTTTGCGACCTTTTCTGTGTTACCATAAATTTGTCAGTCAGACAGGCTGTCAAAAATGAATCTGTTGAAAACAGTACAATACTTTTCCATAGGAGGACACATCTTTATGAAAAAACGTGTTTTATTATCTGTAGCAGCTGCAACTGCATTAACGCTAGGAGTAACATCTTTAGACGCACAAGCTGCAACTGTACAACCAGCTAAAATTAAGATTCAAAACATTCATAATTCTAAAGTTATGATGAAATATATGAATCAACAAGAATTACAAGCATACTTACAATCTATCGGAATCCAATCTTTAGCAGAGTGGAATCAAGTAGCATTCCAACAAAACTGCTTCATTTCTAATAAGCAACCCGTACCTATAACTCCAGAAATACAAAAACCTACTGTAAACAACGAAACAGCTAAACCTGAAGCACAAAAACCTACTGTAAACAACGAAACAGCTAAACCTGAAGCACAAAAACCTGCTGTAAACAACGAAACAGCTAAACCTGAAGCACAAAAACCTGCTGTAAACAACGAAACAGTTAAACCTGAAACACAAAAACCTGCTGAAGAAAAAAAAGGTTCTTTAAGCGAATTTGAACAACGTGTTGTTAAATTAACAAATGCTGAACGTGCAAAACACGGTTTATCAGCGTTACAAGTTGATAACGAATTAAGCAAAGTAGCACGTGCAAAATCTGAAGATATGCAAAAAAATAACTACTTTGATCACAATAGCCCAACATACGGTTCTCCATTTGACATGATGAAACGATTTGGTATCTCTTACAAATCTGCAGGTGAAAATATCGCACAAGGTCAACGTACACCAGAAGAAGTTGTACAAGCTTGGATGAATAGCGAAGGTCACCGCGCAAACATCTTAAATAGCAGCTTTACTCACATCGGTGTGGGTCATGTAGAAAACGGTAACTACTGGACACAACAATTCATTACAAAATAAAATAAGAAACATAAAAAGAGTCTTCTAAGCGAAAGGCTCTTTTTATGTTTCATAGTTTGCTAACAAATAGGAATATAGAATACCGAATAGAAAAAAAATGGCTCCACAGCAAATGATACTAATTAATACATACATCCCCCATTCTAACCTTAACAACAAGGAACATAAACTCATGTAAGCCATGCTGCAGAAAACACGTTGCCCCAATAGACATATTTTTTGCAAAGGAACCGGCTCTTTTTCTTTCCCCATCTTTTTAAAGCTTTTACTAGTCATAAAAAGAAATACACTAATTCCAATTGTCAAACCGATTTGAAATGGCACCATCATCCCTAAAGCAATGAAAAGAACGAGCATATGAATAAACAATAGGAATACTGTGATATTTGTTTTAAATTCTATTATAATTGTTTGATTCCCGCGATCCATTTTAGGTATATATTTCGAAATGATATACAGCAAACTATGAAAAGCAATAATAAAACAAGGAATCAAAAATACGACGATTTGTTTTCTGGCAAATTCATTTGGCTCATTGTCCTGATTCCAATGCACCGCGATAGAGTACGGTAAATACGGATAGAGAAATAAAGTAAATAAAAGGCAAGTCAAAAATATCCACAACATATATTTATCCCTTACCAATTGATCCTCCCCTCTCTTTCCTATTTACGGCTTCTCTTTTCACAACAAAATTCCTGCAAAAAATATTTTTCTCAAATTTCTACCAAATCATTTACATGTTGGATTTTCGAAAACTTTGCATAAGCGTATCTATTTTTTCAGGAGCTGGAATGTCTACTATAATCTCCTCTCTTGTAATGGGATGTAAAAAAGCAATTTGCATGGCGTGTAATGCTTGCCGAGACATATATGTTACATTTCCACCATATAGTACATCGCCAAGGAGCGGATGGCCATTGTAACTCATATGAACGCGAATTTGATGCGTTCTTCCCGTTTCCAATTGTACTGTGACAAGTGTCGTATCTTGCCTTTTAAAATACTCTTCTACTGTATAATGCGTTACGGCACGATCTCCTTTTGGAGACACGCGGCGCCTTGTTGCATGATGACGATCGCGGCCAATTGCTGCATCGATTGTTCCTTTTCGTTTCTTCATTTTCCCTTCAACAAGCGCCATATACGTTCTTTTAATGTTCCGCTCCATCAATAACTGATCCATAATGGCGCCAGCTAGTCTATGTTTCGCAAATACAACACCACCCGTTGTATCTTTATCTAAGCGATGAATATGGCGCACTTTCGTTTCTAAACCTTGCATTTGAAAATGAAAAGCAATTAAATTTGCAAGCGTTCCCGTCCCATTTTTTTCAGATGGATGTGTATCCATTTGTTCAGGTTTATTTACAATTAAGACGTGATCATCTTCAAATACAACATCTAATTCCCCAAATTCTGGTATAACACCATATTCTTCTGGAATAAACATATGTACTTGCAGTTTATCTCCTTCTTTTAAAAGCTCGCTCCAACGCTTCTGTTCATTATTTACAATAACACTTTTTCCCATTCGAAGTTGATGTAATATCTTTTTAGGCACGCACCATATTTCTCTTAATAAAAATTCGATAGAAATGCCGTTCCATTTAGATGGAACTGTTATTTCACACCATTCTCCTTTTTTGTTCGTCTTCATAGTTCTCTCCTTATTTCTATTGATTCTTCTATTGTATCGGAAATTCTTCTATGATGCACGATGCATAAGAAGGCAGCCTATTAAATAGACCGCCTTCTTATGCAAGAAGTCTTCTCATCTCTTGCAATACTTCTTCTGCTTTTTGCTCATATGATAAGTCCTTAAAGAAATCTGCTAGCCGTTTATAGTCATTATATGCATCTAACAAATCATCCATTGTCGCCACCTTCATAGTTTTCGATCTTTCCTTCAGTTTCACAGGATATCGATAGCCAGAGACCTCATGAATTTTATAGTATTCATCATCTACTTGAATCACTTTCACTAACTCATCTTCTTCTGCATCTAGCGTATATCCATCAAACTCCCGTAACAATTCGTAAATAATATGAGTCCATTCATCCTTTGGATAAAATCCTTTTTCTAATCTATAACCGACAATGCGATACATATGTCCATCATTTTCTGCAAACTGTACAGTATCATTTAATTTAAATTTAAAATAGCGAAACATTGTCTTCACCTACTTATCTATATTGTCCTTATCACATACTATTTGCAAAAAAAGGGGCATGCTATTCATAAACAAAAAGTTTCATTTCACATAAATAAAAAAACACTTATCAAAAAGATAAGTGCTTTCCTATGCTTTTTCTTTTTTCTTTCGAAATGGTAGCCACCAATTCCAATCTCCAAACAGTTTCATTAAACTTGGAACAAGCATAAGTCGAATAACTGTCGCATCGATGAAAATTGCAAGTGCTACTCCAAGGCCCATCTGTTTAACTGGCAGAATATCGGTGAAAGCAAATGCCCCTGTCACTACAATCATAATTAAGGCTGCCGATGTAATGATGCGACTTGTTGATATAAGCCCTTCTAACGTTGCTACATCATTATCTCCTGTCTCCTCGTATAGCTCATGAATACGAGAAATAAGAAATACCTCATAATCCATACTTAAACCAAATACAAGACCAAAAATAAAAATAGGTAGTACAAATAGTACGGAACTTTCATCCAATCCAAAGTGTCCACCTTCAAATAACCAAACAACAAGACCAATTGTTGCGCTGAGACTTAATATATTCATGGCAATTGCCTTTATTGGAATGAGTATTGATCTAAAAGCAAATAATAAAATTAAAAATGTAGATCCAAATATAACAGACATCCCAATTACAACTTTATCTTTTATTGCATCCTCTAATTCTTGTTGAAACGTTGTCATTCCACCTACATAATAGGTTAAATGATCGGCTTTATAATTTGTTTTAAAATCTCTCACCCATTGTTTTGCTGCTTCTGTCTTCGGCTTTGTATGTAAGAAAATTTGCAAAGTTGTTCGATTCTCTTTCGTGTAAATATCAAATATCGGAGCGATTTTGGCTCCCTCAGGCGTTTGTAATAACGCAGCAACTTGTTTTGCAGTCATTCCATGTAGCTCATCGTAAAGACTCTCCACTTTGTATACGTGCTTATCTTTTTGTAACTTTTGTACAATAGATTCTAGTTGCTGCAAGCTTTCTTGCTGTGTTATCTTTTCCTTTGTCTCTATTACTACCGTAACATCCGCATGAGTTTTCATCATGTTACGGAATGTCTCTTCATACTTTTCATAAGCAATCCTTGTCTCACTTTTTTCCGGCAATGCTTCTACACCTGGAAATTGAAGATTCGCTGTGCGAAGAGGTAAGAGACAGATGATAATAAACGTTGTTACGATTATGATCATCATAATTGGATGACTCATAACAAACTGCGCAAATTTCCTCCACACTCGTGAAATACGCGGCGGTGTTCGCTTCTTATTAAGAAACCGTTTTCCCATTAATGATAAGAGTGCTGGCAGAAGCGTAAGTGAAAAAATAATACTCATAATAACAACAATCATTCCGCTGATTGCAACTGATTGAATGTAGTCTATTTCAAAGAAAAATAAACCTGATAGTCCAACGAATACGCACAATCCCGAAAATACAATCGCTCGTCCTGCTGTTTGATATGTAACTAAAATTGCCTCTCGAACGGGGCGATATGCCAACTCCTCCCGAAAACGATTGACAAATAAAAGTGCAAAATCAATGGATAAGGCAAGGCCAATCATCGGCGCAACATTTAAAACAAAAATTGATAACTCTTTATCTATACCGATAAAATATAAAATCCCCATCGTACTAATTACACTCAGTACCCCATTTACAATAGGTAAGATGGACGCAAGCAAGCTACCAAACGAAAAAAGTAACACGAGAAAGGCAATTGGCAAGCCAATCATTTCAGCTACTTTCAAATCGTTCTGCGTTCGCTCATTGATTTCTTGATTAATTTTCGGAAAACCGGTTGGAGTTACTTTCAAGATACGATTGCTTTCTTTTTTTATTTCTTCGGCAAACTGTAATGTTTTTTCATTTCGTTCTTTACTAGTTTTCCCAGAAAATAAAATTGTCGCATAAGCTAGATCATTTTGTAACATACTCTTATTTTCTAACGGATGATGAAACGACTCATACGTTTCTTTCGTCTGAATTTTTGCTACGATTTCTGCAATTTTTTTTTGAAAAGCGTCGTTTGAAATCCCTTTATTTTTTTGAAACACAAGCAGCAGTGTGTCTTGTGATTGTTTAAAATCTTTGTCCAAAATAGCTTTTGTCTTTTGATAGTCTCCTTTTGTTTGAAAGCCATCACCGCCCAATACTTCTGGAAGTTTTGGCGCAAAAATACCTAGTATGATAGCTAGCATACATAATATAGCTATTACAGTATAGCGGAACTGAAAAAGAAAAGCTCCCATTTTCCCCCATGTATCTACTTGATCTCTTTTTATTTTCATCACCTTCACCTACTTTATCCCGCTATTTTAGAGCCGAACAACCCGATCAGTAAGGACATGAAGCCCACCGATTAGAGTTTTACTTTATTCCATCCAGACATGTATCTCCATTTTAACACATTCCTATTTCCTAAAAAAACATCTAGAAAAACCGTTTTCTAGATGTTTTATCGCTCTTGATTCACTTGAAATCTCTCTGAAATGAGACGATGAAAATAAATGGTAACAATTAACAGAATACCCCCTACTGCGTACCCTGCTAAAACATCAGTTGGATAATGAACAAATAAGATAATCCTGCTTAGTCCAATCCATATAATAAATAGTGCCGCAATGATTATGCTTATATATTTGCTCATTGTATTGTGCAAGTTTGCTGCGATAATATAAGCAAGAAATCCATACGTCATAATGGACAACATCGCATGTCCACTTGGAAAACTATATCCAAGTGCATCAAACGCTTCATTCAAACTTGGACGATCCCTTTTCACAATTTCCTTTATGCCTTTGTTCACAAGATGCGTTGTTAATATAGCAAACGGATATAGGAACATTGCAACATAATAACGCTTCTTCCAAAAAATAAGCAAGCTAAAAATAAGTACGCTCGTAATCCCAATTGCAGACCCCATTTTTGTAAAGTATGAAAAAAATACAAGCAAACGATCTGTTTGTAATCCCTTTACGAGCTCTTGTACATATGTATCCATCATTGTTACGCCATTAGCTTGTACTCTCCAAGCAACGATGCCAAATATGATACAAAATAATACCATACATAGTAATTCATATTGATGCAATTTTTTCTTCAAACTTTCTCCTCCTACTTATGAAAAAATGCGATTTCTATATAGAAACCGCATTTTTATTCTTTATTTTCCTTTTGTTTTTAACTCTGTCCAGTAACGATCATACTCTTTTAATTTATCATCTACATCAACAAGCCATTCTGTACGATTTAACTCATCTTGTGACAAGAAAATCATTTTGTTATCGCGGTATTCTTTACTATGAAGTGGCCAAGCTTTTTCGTTTGGATTACTATATCCAATGGATTCATAGTTTTTCACACTTACTTTTTCATCCATTAAATAGTTCATAAACTTCTCAGCAAGTTCTTTATGTTTCGCACCTTTTGGAATTGCTAATGTATCCGCCCAAATTGTACCGCCTTCTTTTGGAACGACATACCCTACATCTTTATTATCTTTTGCAATAAACGCTGCATCTCCAGACCATACTGTTCCAATCCATGTATCTTCTGTAATGAATTTTTGCTTAATGTTATCTGTGTCAAATGCAAGTAGGTTTGGAAGTAACTTCTGTAAGTCCGTTGCCGCTGTTTTTAATTGGGCATCATCTTTTGTACTATTGGAAAACCCATTTTTCTTAAGCGCCATACCTAATACTTCACGAGAATCATTTAATAAAGTAACGCGTCCTTTATACTTCTCATTCCATAAATCATTCCAGCTTGTTGGCGTTTCTTTTACATACTTTTTATTGTAAGCAATTCCTGTTACACCCCAAGTGTATACAAGAGAGTATTTATTCTCCGGATCAAATGCTGGCGTTTTAAAGTTAGAAACAAGATTTTCTACATTCGGAATGTTTTTCTTATTTAATGGCTCTAATAAATCCATTTCCGCCATTGTTTTCACCATGTAATCAGATGGCTGAATTAAATCATATTTCGCACCACCAGCTTGTAACTTCGCAAACATTTCTTCGTTACTTGCATACTTGTCATAGTTAATCTTGACATTGTATTTTTTCTCAAAATCCCTTAATACTTGCTCATCAAAGTTATCCGCCCAGCTATAAATGTTAAGCTCTTCTTTTTTTTCACCGCCGCATCCTGCAAGTACACCTGCTACAAGGCTAAAACTAATGGCTGCGCCGGCTATCGTCTTCATTAATTTCATCGATTCACGACCTCCTCTGTCTGTTTTTATAAAGGAAGATGCCCTCCGGAGTTTTCTTCTCCATCCGCTCCTTTATTACGAAATATTTCTGATGCAATCATTAATCCAACAATGACAACAATTAATATTGTTGAAAGTGCATTAATTTCAGGTGATACTCCGCGTTTGACCATACTGTAAATATATAGTGGCAATGTTGTTGATCCTGGCCCAGATACAAAGAAACTAATGACAAAGTCATCAATTGATAACGTAAATGTTAATAACGCAGCGGAAATAATACCAGGGGCAATACTTGGAAGCGTTACATGACGAAACGTTTGCCAAGGGGTTGCTCCTAAATCATTGGCTGCTTCTTCTAAATCATGTCCCATACTAGATAAACGCGCTGCCAAAATCACAACAACAAATGAAATACTAAACGTAATATGCGCAATGATAATAGTAGCTTGTCCAAGCTCCATTCCAATTTGGCTAAATAAAATAAGTAGAGATAATCCCATTAAAATATCAGGAATTAAAATGGGTAAGTATACAAGTCCATTTATCGCTCCTTCAAAACGATACTTATAACGATGTAATGCTACTGCAAAAAATACACCGAGAGCAGTTGTTACGAAAGTTGTAATAAGAGCAATTGTAATACTATTTACCAATGCATCAATAACGTCTTGCTTTTGAAATAAATCTGTATACCAATGGAATGTAAACCCTTGCCATTCTGCATTAATACGCGAATCATTAAAAGAATAGACCATTAAAACCATCATTGGAAAATATAGGAACAATAAAATTAACCAAGAGTAAGAAACTAAAAACTTTTTCATCGCGTACTATTCCCCTCCGTTTCCATATTTATATACTTTCGTCGCACGATAATATAAGTAAATTAATAGAACAGAGAATAGGACGACAATAATCGATAATGCAGAACCAAATGGCCAATCACGTGCACCTAAAAATTGGTTTTGAATTACGTTTCCAATTAATGCTACTTTCGATCCACCCATTACATCCGATACGACAAACATACCAATAGATGAAACAAACACTAAAATGGAACCCGTTGCAACTCCTGACATTGTCATTGGAAGTGTCACATGCCAAAATGTCTTAATTGGCGTTGCGCCTAAGTCATACGCTGCTTCTAACTTGCGTTTATCAAACTGTTCAATCGCTGCATACACCGGTAAAATCATAAATGGTAATAAAGAATAAACCATACCTAATATTACAGATGGTGTATTATATAATAAATTTAGTGGTTCATGAATGATGCCTAATTTTAGTAATACTGTATTCACAAGACCTTGTGAACGTAAAATAACAATCCATGCGTATGAACGGACAAGGAAGTTAATCCAAAACGGAATTGTTGCCAATAATAAAAGAATAGAACGATATTTACGATCTACAATCGTGATTGTATATGCAAATGGATATCCAATTAGTAAGCAAAGCACCGTTGTAATAACAGCAATCTTCACTGTCTCCCATAATGTACTCATATATAGCGAATCAAAGACGCGTACTATATTATCAAATGTAAATTGCATTTCCACTGTGCCGTACGCACCGCGCTGGAAGAATGCAAATGCTAATACAAATAAGAGCGGAAATAAAAAGAAAATTAAGAGCCATGCAACTGTAGGTAATGCGAGTAGTTTCCCTTTTTTCAACTTAAGGTCACCTCATCCTCTTGCTCCCAGCCTACGTATACATTATCTCCGATACTCCACTGCGCCGCTTCTTCTGCAGTTTGATATGTCATTAATAATTCAGATGTTTTTTCCTCACGTACATACAGCTTTTCCATATTTCCAACAAATTCAATATCTTCAATATGCCCAAGATGGTATTCTTTTAAAATCGGTTGCTCAACCGAACGGATTTTTACATTTTCAGGGCGAACTGCTACATAGTTTTCCCCGGATTTTATAATATTATTTTCACCAATAAACGTCGCTACAAACATTGTTTTTGGTGCGTTATAAATTTCCTTCGGTGTTCCAATTTGCTCGATATGTCCTTTATTCATCACGACAATACGATCGCTCATGCTCATCGCTTCTTCTTGATCATGAGTTACATAAATAAATGTAATTCCTAAATTACGCTGTAAGTTTTTTAACTCGCGCTGCAAATCTTTTCTTAACTTAAAATCAAGTGCGCCAAGTGGCTCATCGAGCAAGAGTACACGCGGGTTATTTACAATCGCTCTCGCAATTGCAACACGCTGCTGTTGTCCGCCAGAAAGTTTCGCTGGTTTTCGGTTACGGAATTCTAATAACTGCGTTAAACGCATAGCTTCTTCCGCACGTTCTTTTTGTTCCGCTGCTGATACTTTTTGCATTTTCATACCGAAACAAATATTCTTTTCAACTGTCATATGTGGAAATAGTGCGTAATGTTGAAATACTAAATTCATATGACGCTTATAAGGTGGTAATTCATTAATCCGTTCTTCATCGAGTAAAAGGTTACCTTTTGTTGGCGTTTCAAAACCTGCAATCATACGAAGTAACGTTGTTTTCCCGCAACCACTCGGTCCAAGAATTGTTAAAAATTCCCCTTCTTTAATATCTAAAGAAAGAGGTGGAATAATGACTTGATTTCCAAAATGTTTTTCTATCGCTTCAATTTTTATAATCTTTTTCATTTTCCCGTCCTATCTACCTCAAATTTTTCATTTTTATATTCATGAATAAATATTAACTTTTGCAAACTTTTTATTTCGATCCAAATAAAAATGATGATTTACCAGCATTCTTTATGTAGTATGTTTGATTCATTTTCGCATGATACATAGTCGAACAGAAAAACCCCTTCCCGTAAGAAGGGGTTTTTATCATGCGGCTACGCCTACTGATAAACACCCTCATCATTTTAACAACTTTCGTATAAATTTTAAAGCACTTTTTGTAGAAGAATAACGAATTTTCATATCAAAAATTGTAGATTGAGATAAAATGCTCTTATAATGAGAAAATGTTTGAAAACTTTGTTCACCATGGTAACTGCCTAATCCGCTACTACCAACTCCTCCAAAAGGTAAATACGGCGTTGCAAGATGATATACGACATCATTTATACAACCGCCACCATATGAAATATTCGTTGTAACTTGTTGCTGAATTTGTTTATTCTCTGAGAAAACATATAAAGCAAGTGGCTTTGGCTGTTGTTGAATAGTCTCAATGACCTCGTCTATTTCTTCATATTCTATAATAGGTAATAGCGGTCCAAAAATCTCATCTTCCATAATTGTACTTTGCCATGTAATATTCGTTAAAATGGTAGGCTCTATATGCAATGTTTCTTCATTATAATTGCCACCAACTTCAACATGCCCCTCCTGTAAAAATGCACATAATCTGTCAAAATGACGCTTGCTAACAATCCGGACATAATTTTCATTTTGTAACGGTTCTCCATATTGCCTAACAATCTCACTACGAAGTGCCTCAATCAGCCCCTTCTTCACTGATGAATGGACATAAATATAATCGGGAGCAACACATGTCTGTCCGGCGTTTAGAAATTTCCCCCAAACAATCCGTCTTGCCGCTACATCCATTTTCACATCTTTATGCACAATACATGGACTTTTCCCGCCAAGTTCTAACGTAAGAGGTATTAACTGTTTCGCTGCTACTTCCATCACAATTTTCCCTACGCTAACACTACCGGTAAAGAAAATATAATCAAAAGGTTCCTTAAGTAACGCTGTACTTTCCTGGATTCCACCTTCTATTACAGTAACAAGTTCTTTTGGAAACAATTCTTGCATCATATGAGCTAATAGTTTTGATACATTTGGTGTTAACTCAGACGGCTTTAAAACAACCGTGTTACCCGCCGCTAACGCCCCTACAAGGGGAGCGATTGCCAATTGGAATGGATAATTCCAAGGGGCCATAATAAGCGTAACACCGTATGGTTCTGGAACTATTTTCCCTTTCGATCCAAAATGCGTCAAAGCCGTTCGAACACGTCTCGGCTTACTCCATGAAGAAAGGTGCTTCATTTGAAAAGAAATTTCCTTTAGTACATAGCCAATTTCTGTTGTAAATGATTCATGATGGGATTTATTTAAATCTAACTGAAGCGCCCGAAAAATATCAGACTCAAACCGCTTAATCCCTTCATATAATGTATGTAAATGTAATTTTCTTATCGCGATTTCTCTCGTATAACCGCTATAAAAATATTCTTTTTGCATCTTGACAATAGAAGGAATATCCATCCTTTCACCTACTTTCTATCCGATTCTTTTATTTATAAATCGAAAGACTTCTCATTTACAGCGAAGCCTCTACCGATTATGAACTCTCTACTTATTAAAAAATAACTATTTGTAGAGTTTCATTATATCTAAGTTTTCTGCTTCTGTATAACTCTTTGTCTATAAAAAAAGCTGTTGAAAGGCAATCTTTCAACAGCTTTTTCCTATTATCGATATAAACGAACTGCACCTGCTGATTTATCATCAGCTTGACCAACTACTTCAAATTTCAAACCAAGCTTCGGTAAAATGCGCCCTGCATCTGGAATTTGATCATTGATGTAAACTTTTGAATCATCAAATTTCGCAACGCCAGGTAACCCGTTATATTCAAACGTTCCACGAGTTGGTGAGACAACTTTCCAAGCTGGTGTTTGATCGAAAGAGAATGCTGCATCTGCAATTTGATAACGTGTGCTATCTTTAAATGTTGGCTTACCATTTAAAGTGCCTGCAATGGCTTCAGGATGGGAATCAACTACTCCAAGGAAACCATGTCCCGGATGAACCCCAACCCAGTTATCTGTATAGCTTGCATCCGCATACCAGACAACCATACCTGTGTTATATACCGGACCACGAGCATATTTTAACGCTTCGTCGGCACCTGCATAATTTCTCCACTCTACATAATAGTTATGGCTCTTCTTCTCAATTCCATTTGAAACGACAAAACCATTTAATTTAAACTGCGTCTCTCCTTCTGCATCATCAGAAAATACAACGTTACCGTCTACTGTTAATGATGCATTATCAAGCGTAAATCCATTTAATGCAAGACCGCCGTCTGTTACATATTCAAAGACAAGCTTCACTTTTTTACCTTTGAACTGGCTTAAATCATAAGACTTGTCCACCCATTCTCCTAAAGTTGTATCTGCCCCATCTTTTACATCTTTATTACCAATTGTATCAATTAATGTTTTTGTACCATCTTCTGTTACCGCATGTACTTCTAAGAAATCATACCCTGTTTCAATTTCATACAGTGATTTAAAATCAAATGTTGCATTCGTTGCACTTGTTAAATCAAATAAAGGTGTTTCTAAAGTCGTGTGAAGATCGTCACCTTTTGTACTATAGTAGTACTTCTGTCCAAAGGCAGGCTCAATTCCTTTTACATCCTTGTCCGGTAAGTTGACACGAATTAAGCCTGGTCGATTTGATTTTGTAACACTTTGATCTAAATATGTTGCATAACCAATGCCTCGATTTAATTTCTCATAATCTATTTCTACAATATTTGCCCAATTCCCCCCCATTGTTTTTTGGAAAAACTCTTTATTTTGCGGAGAGAAACTTGTTGGCGTCGTTCCAGCAATTTTACCTGCCCAACTACCCCCGCTCATAATAGACCATGATTGAACTGGTTCACCGCCGCCAGAATATTTTGTATCATACTCATCTGGAAGCCCTAAATCATGACCATATTCATGTGCGAAGACACCAACTGCGCCATCCTCTGGCTCAATTGTGTAATCGAATGCAGCCATTTTCCCGTCCCAATATGGAACTTTCGCTGTTGTCCCATCAATTGGAAATGGTTTTTGACCAATTGTCCAGCGATGTGACCAAATTGCATCATCACCTAATTTACCACCACCAGCTTCTTGTCCAACACCAGCGTGAATAACCATTAAATGATCAACTAAGCCATCTGGTTCATTTTTATTTCCGTCACCATCTATATCATATTGATCAAATTGATCGAACTCCGATAAATCGATTCCACTCTCTACTGCTGCTTTTAATGCATCTTTTATTAAATCACGCGGTCCTAATGGTCCTTTATTATCATGCCCTTCTCCAGCATCCGCACCATAATCAGCTGCTTTGCCTGGAACGGTTAACCACTTTGACACTGTACCATCTACTGTATAGCTACCGCCAGATTGTTCTTCATAATACTGCTTAAATGTTTCAATTTTACTTCCATCATGTAGCGTAAATGGTTCATCACCGAATAACATTTTTTCATAATGTTCCTGATTAAAATCATCAGAATACATATACCCAGGTTCTTGTTCGATATTGTTATGCTTGAAATCATCATATTCAACAAGCAACACAAGTACTTTATCTTTACGAACCTCTCCGTTATACTTTTTTTCTTTTGCAGGAGTTGTTGGTACTTTACCATTTAAAGCGCTCTTTGCTGGAACAGTTCCCTCTGTCTGTCCACTTGCTGGTTCTTTTCCTTTCTCTTTTGTATCTGTTTTTGCATCTTTCACCTTCTTCAGAAATTCAGATGCCTCTTTCGTTACTTGATCCCCAACCATCTCATCTTTCCCAGGCTTATCACCTTTCTTTTTCTCGACATACTTCTCGACCGCTTTCTTTGTCTCTTCATCGGACGCCTTTTCGTTAATCACCCCGCGCTTCTTAAGTGCATTTGCTAAGCGCTCTTCTGGAATCAAATGATCATCAATTGGACTCGTCGCTATTGCCTTTGCAGATGTTTCTGCCTGAACAGCCGGACTTCCAAAGCTAAATGCGCCTCCAAGAACAGCCGCTACCGCAAGTGCTGATAGCACTTTAAATGGTTTCTTTTTCATCCCCAGTTTTCCTCCCCTAATAAAATATATATTTCAACATAAATTTTATTAAATTTTCAATTAATTTTCAATATTTAGTAATATTATGTAATTTTTTTAATGTTTTTGTAAAAATTATTTATTTGTTATAGAAGTATATTATGATTTATCATTCTTTCTGAAAATATTGATAAATCACGACAAACCTTTTATAATTTTTGATGAGAGAACTCGATGGGGATTTTATCTTTGTTTTTTATCTACAAAATACGACGATACATATACAAATTTTTTAAAGAAATTATTATTTTTATCATAAAAATGTTAAAATATCGAGTATTTTGTAATATTACTTATGACCGACAATTAGGGAGGAATAAATTTGTACAAAGATAAGACAGACTCGTTAGATCAGGAATGGATTGATTTAATACTTGAGGCGCTTGATGCAGGAATTGCAATTCAAGACATTGAACATTTCTTCCAAAATATGAAGCAATCCACGCAAGCCTAAGGCATTGTTCTTTTTAGAGAAATTTATGCTATAATAACATCATAAGTGGATATACATTTACAGAAAGGTGCGCAAATATGATTGGAGAACGTATAAAACGCCTTCGCTTACAAAGAGGGATTTCTTTAACAGAACTTGCTGAAAAGGCCGGTGTTGCAAAGTCCTACATTAGCTCCATTGAACGTAATTTACAACAAAATCCGTCCATTCAATTTTTAGAAAAAATCGCAGCCGTTCTGCAAATACCAATTGACACACTTCTTCATGACACAACACCGTTAGAAAATCAATTAGACTCTGAATGGACACACCTTGTTAAAGAAGCAATGAACTCTGGTGTCTCAAAAGAACAATTCCGTGAATTCATTGAGTTTAGTAAATGGAAACAAAATCAAAAATAATGTACATGAAAAGGAGGATATATGAAGATCCTCCTTTCTCTATCAAAAAAGCGGGAAACTCCCGCTTTTTTTCTGTATTTATCTTTCTTCTCCATCAGCTTGACTTGCATTAAATGTCCATTCTAAGTTTAATGTATCGCCTTGGAATTTATTTTGATCTTGTCCATTATCTTTAAATTCAAATTCTACCCATAGGTAGTCCTCTGTGTTTGGTTGTAGGCCTCCTTCTTCCCCCCACTCTGGAGCAAAGATATCCTTCGCTAATAAATCAGGATCCGCTTTTTGTAAATCTGCTAAAGTTGTTTCATAAACTGGTTCGCTTTGTTTATCCCAGTTCCAAATAAATTTCACATTAATATGACTCGCAAAGTCTTCCCCTGCGTTATCACCCTTCGCATCTACAGTTGAGTATTTCGTTGCTAATTTCACATCTTTAATCGCGATAGAACCACTGTTCTTTAATAAGAACTCTTTCTTAACAGAATCTCCTGGCTTCAAATCTTTAATGTCTACAATCGTCTTAGGATCCAAAGTAAGATCTAAAGTACCTGCAGCGAATGTATTGTTCGATACTTCTTTATCGCTAAAAAATGCAAACGTTCCTCCGCCAATTAAAGCAATCCCTAATGCCGCTGACGCAACTCCCATGCCTAACTTTTTCTTTAAACTCACTTTTCCATTCCTCCTAGATTTTTTTATTATCCCTTTCCATCATTCAGAGATATCGGATAAAGCCATAGTCTTTCTACCTCGCTCCTCCACTCACACTATCTCTAATATCTGTTCTTTAAAAAGTTGTTTCACGTTCATTATAAAGAACATTTTATTTAAACGCAATCTTTTCATTTAAATTTTTTATTTTCATATGTAGACAAAAATACAGCGATTCAATAGAAACACTCTATTTGCTTGTTGCTTCTTTTAAATGAGAGTCAACATCTTGTTCAGATGGTTGTTCTTCTTTATGATGAGACGGCTGTTCTGTCGCTGTTGACTCCGTAGCCGTTACATGCTCGGCTTCTTGTTTTTCTAATACATTTGCTTGTTCATGCAATTTTTTCCCTTTTTCCGCATCGACTTGCTTTTGAAGCGTTCGAATTTCTTCATCAATTTTTTGAATTCCTGCAGCTTTATCAACATTCTTACAAATCATATTGATAACATTTAAATTCTCTTTGACAGATTGAAGTTGCTCCTGTGAATGGCTTTCTTGTAATTGATGATAATACCCTTCCATTTCTATATATATTTTCTGTAATAACTCGCGCTCGAAAGCAACTTTTTCACGTTGCTCTTTCCATGAAACAAGTCTGTTTTCAAGTACTTCTATAGATGCTTCTTCTTCTACTTCTTTTTTCATGTTTTCATATACTTGTAAAATTACTTTCTCGTGCTGCTTTGCAGTTTGTTTCAACGTGTATATGGTTTTCGGAAACACAGGAGCTGCAGCGATCGAACCTTGCACTTTTTGCTCTGTTACAAAAGCTGCTTCTGTATGAGTGACAATTTGAGCTCCCATATAAAAAGCTACAGAACACATACATGGGAAAACAAGCATCATTTTTATTCTTTTTAACGCTTTAGGCATTCTACCCTCTCCTATTTACATCTATCCATTCTTTCAAAATAAAAACAAATACCTTTAACGAAAAAAGCTATCAATTTGATAGCCCTTTCTTCACTTTTCCTCCCCATTTCCTTGCTGCGCATCAAATGTCCACTTCAATTCGATTGTATCGCCCTGAAATTGATTTTGATTTTCCCCATTATCAACAAATTCAAAGCGCACTTTAAAGGAATCTTTATGCCCAGCCCTAATCCCTTTTTCATCCAATGCTTCCGCAAGTGAATCATTATTTACTGGTATGGATGGCTTTCCTACTAATTCAGATAATTTCTTTTCCTTTATCATGTTATGGCCCTTATCTGTATTCTTTAAGATTGTAACTTTTATGTGATCTCCAAAATCCTCTGTATTATCACCTTTTGTATCTTTCACTATATATTCGGAGTATAAGAAAACTTTCTCAATATTGAGTGTGCCGCTATTCACCAATTCAAAATCACGTATAATCGTATCCCCGGGTTTTATATTTCCTACTTGAATAATCTCCGTAGCCGGCTTTACTGTTAAATCTAACGTGCCTGCCGCAACCGTATTGTTCGTAACTTCCTGATCGCTAAAATACGCAACGGTTCCGCTCCCAATTAACGCTGCTCCCATCAGTGCCGATCCAATCCCTAGTCCTAATTTTTTCTTTATGGTCATATCCATATCCCCCAAGTGTCGTAAAGACTTTCTATCCCCGTATCTTTATACAGATTGTCCTACATCTGCTGACTTATTTTTCTTCTCTTTATCAATGCTACGAATTGCACTCGAAATAGAGAATACCGAATACCCAAGTAAGAAAAGTCCTGGAATAATTAATAGAAGAGCTGCTCCTGCCTTTGAATTTGCATAATTTAACAAATAACCAACATACGGAACTGTAATATCTTCATACTTCCCTATCACATTTTCCGCTAATACAGGCTTCATATCTGGTCCGTTGTTATTATCACCTTTTGTTACATACATCACTTTTCCATTCGCATTTTGCACATCAATAATACGGTGCGTAACAATTTTCGTATCACTTTCCTTAAATGTAATAACATCTCCCTTTTGATACTTAGAACCATCTTTCGTTGGTTCAATCGCAATTACAGAACCCGTTAAAAACGTCGGCTCCATCGAACCAGATAGTACCGTTTTAAATTGATATCCCATAATAGTTGGCTCCCCGCCACTTGCCTTAGAAGAAATCACAACAAAAGCTAAAAAAACCATTAATGCGAATAAAACAAACGAAATCACATTACTCATTATCTTCCAAACAAATTTCATCGGTCTCCCTCCTCTTTTTCATATATATGTAAAAAAATAGAATACTTTATCTTGTTCTTTAAAAAGAACTCAATTTAATACTATAATGAACAACTCGAAAACGCAATAAAAAATAGGCAATTCATCATTGCCTATTTTTCTTCTGAAACCGCATTCTTTTTCGATTTTCTCGTAATATATATACCAAGTAATAAAAGTATAATCATACCAATTCCAACACAAGCTGCAATCCCTTCAAAAGAATACGTTTGTCCCGTTTTTTCTATCTTCTCCTTCGCTGCCGCAAACTGCACATCTTCTTTTGAAAGAACATGAATGCTTGCAATCGTTTCATTATTCTTTGTTATATCTACAGTTCCCACTACCTCACCGCGATGAATTCCTCTTTCATATAAAGAATCTGTATCTACAGGAGCTTTTCGAAAAACTGTTTTTACATTTTTTCCTTCCCCTTTTTTCAGCATCAGTTCTGCACTTTTCTCTAATTCACAATCTATATCTCTATCTAAATACGTTGCTCTTTCATGCCAATAATTCTTATCGAGTACGAGCTGTTTCGTAAACTGCGGAAATGCATATTCAGCCATCTGCTTCATATCTTCATAGATTTCCGGCTTTTGTGAAGCCATCACAACATTAATAATTCGATTTCCATCTTTCTCATTTAATAAAACAAGCGTGTTACGTGCTTCATTTGTAAAACCTGTCTTTCCACCAATACTATACGGATTCTCAAAATAATTTGCTTTATTAAAAATAGAAACCGTTTGTCTAGAAGTTGTAACCGTCGTACGCTTTGTATTCATCGCCTGTAAAATTTCAGGATACTTTTGTACGCCTCTCGTAATCATTGCCATGTCGTATGCGGTCGTATAATGATTTGGATCGTGCAAACCATTCGGTGTAACAAAATGACTATCCGTCGCGCCAAGCTGCTTTGCCTTCTCATTCATCATATGCGCAAAGTTTTCTATACTTCCTCCAATATGCTCCCCTATCGCATACGCGACATCATTCGCACTCAGCACCATTAAAATCATTAGCGCCGTATTCCGATCTACCGTCTCTCCAGCTTGAAACTCCAGTTGATAATTACTCTTCTCCTGGTCTAATGCCGCTTGTGAAAGTGTAAATTGCTCTTCAGGCTTCGTATGCTCCATAAGTAAAATAGCCGTTAATACCTTTGTCATACTAGCCGGAAACGCATGTTCATGTGCATTCTTATCATATAGCACATCCCCCGTCTTCGCATCAATCGAAACAGCAAACTTTCCAAACACATTTGGACCTTGTCCAGGTGCTGGTGCTGGCTCCATTCCCGTCTCTGCATGTAATGGTAAAGGGGTAACAAAGAACAAACATATCACCAAAACAAAAAACATAATTTTCTTACATTTACCCATATAACTCTCCCTTTTTTCGTAACTTATATATAAAAATCACTAACCCACCTTTAAATTGGAAACAAACTGGAAAACAACCATCATT
Organism: Bacillus cereus group sp. BfR-BA-01360; assembly: GCF_022663595.1. Classification (NCBI taxonomy): domain Bacteria; kingdom Bacillati; phylum Bacillota; class Bacilli; order Caryophanales; family Bacillaceae; genus Bacillus; species Bacillus cereus group sp. BfR-BA-01360. Next base: position 13,188 of record NZ_JAKUFV010000003.1, on the reverse strand, counting down.
CTTCACTATATCACACTTTTACAATAAAGTGAACGAACTATTTATGAACAATCCAAAACAAAAAAGCAGGATTTACTCATTCTGATCCTTCTTATCATGCAACAAATCTATGAACCGATTCCTAGCTTCCTCTTCCGTAACCTCATCGGTCATTCCCATAAATGACCATCCCCTTCGAACCAACCTAGTTCACTAACTCCTTCAAAAACTCATCATGCGTCACATCCACATCTAAAATCGCACCATAAATCGAAAACGTTCTATTTCTAGGTGCTCGCATCTGAAAAGATTTTTAACCATACGGATCGCGCCGCTTTTCCCCACAAAAATTTTACAGCATCCACAGCTCATTCTGTTACATCGTATTTTCACTCCATTTGTAAAAGGATTAGTCATCTAAACGAAAAAGTGAAAAATTCTAAAATTTCACACTTATATATTGATTTCACACCAAAATTCTATTACAATGAATCATACATTCTACTACATATCCATGATCCCGTAGCTCAGCAGGGAGAGCGCCACCTTGACAGGGTGGAGGTCGTGAGTTCGAGCCTCTCCGGGGTCATACAATTCACGGTAAAATAGCGTTCTACCAACGGATAGAGTGCTATTTTTATGCGATGATTTATTCGTTGATTTAGTCGACAGGATTGCGGTACACCGCCAAACTGTATGTCGGTATGGAAACCTCCTATTTCGTTACAAAACAGAAAAGGGGGGTTTTTGTTTGTCTTCTAATCGTTTAAGAGGGAAACGTCTGAGGCTATTCACAAAGAAAGCACGGATAAAGTGAAACTTTAATCAGTGGGGATTTTCTTCATCCCCACTGATTATGAGCCCTCACCAATCGGACTGTTACGGGCAGTAAGACTCCCACCTATCTTCCTTGCTTCTCTCTGAATCTTGAGGTGGGAGTCTTACTGCCCTAAAATAGTAGGATAAGGAAAAGTGTACCCAATAATGATTTCTGAAAGGTAATTCATCGACGAAGAGATATATGGTCTGAGTGATACCTTTTTGAAATAGAATGCTCCTAGGAAAATATAGCCAATTATTGTTATAATTAAACTTGGAATATGTTTTTAGAAAGGCAATAAGGAGTTGGTATACTTCTGCTGCACTCTTCCCGATATATTTAGAGAAATATAGAAAGGGGTATACGATGGGACAATTTCAAAGTAATTTTCAAACGGCAAAACAAATTGCTACTCAAATGGGGAATGCTGTGGATACCATTCAAAATGCAACAAATCATTCTATAAAAAAGGCGACGCGTACAACACTATCTGTTAATTCCAAAGCACAAGAGGCGAACCAACAAGCTTTAGATTTGACGAAACAATTTTCTGCTGCCTTTCAACAAGCGGTGAATAATATTCATTCGGTAGCCCAAGAGTTCGAGAGAATGGATCATGAACTTCACAATACTTTTCGCTAATGTGACAACCTACGTAAAGGTAAAACGGTAGGAGGAATATGATGAGTCCAGATATTGAAAAACAAATCCAGCAATTAAATCAAAAGTTATGCAGTGTATTTGAAGAACAGGAACGAAATCAATCCGCGATTCAAACTCAGGAGCAAGCGGAAACAGATTTTCACGAATGGAAAAGTCGAAGCAATCGTTTATTTAACCGTATTTTAGAAACTTGGCACGGCGATAGAGAATTATCTCATTTTTTTATGAATATGCGTCAAGAAGCAGGGCACATTGAGCGAAAACTTACATTCGAATTAGAAAACAGAAAAGAAACATTGCTTAAAGAAAGACGAGACCTTAGTGATTTAGAAAACGACCTATCCTATCAGCAACAACAATTAGCAAGGGAGGTCACTGCATGAGTTTAAATATGTATTTGGGAGAAGTACAAAGCCAAACTCAAAGTATGAACGCTGTATGTACCGCTACCATTCAAGGCATGGAACAAGTCATTCAGTCGATTGATGCTTTTGCAATTGATACTGTTCTGCAAGGACAAACATATAGTAGTGCAAAAGCATTTTTTGTGCAAACCTTTCGTCCTTTAGCACAAGGAATCATTTACTTATGTGAGGAATTAATCCGTCAGAATGATGCCTTTCCAAGTCAATTTCAATCACAAGTCGCCTCCACAGATGTAATCGAACAAGAAATATTAGAACAAATTCGAGAAATTGACCGAATGATAGCAAGTATGGAAGCCATTACTCAAACTATGCCAATACCAGGTATGGATGCTATGGTAAATCTTTTCACTGCTATGAGAAAAAAACTGCAAGAAAAATTAGATCACCTATATGAGTTTAATCAAATATCTAGTAATAACTATAGTATAGCAATTCAATTGGCGGCTAGCATTGCGATGGGTCTTACAGAAGTCCAAAGTGGAAAAGGTTTTAGTCCTGTAAGTGGTACATTTAGTACACAAAGATTGAATATGGAGTGGACTACTTCTATTCAAGCGATTACAGAAGCTAGGGAACGTCAAGCGGACAATATTGTAAATAGCAATTTATCATCAGATGATAATATCGAAGAAGGTACAATGTATGATACCCCCCCTGAAAAATCTATGCTTAGAAAAGTTTGGGACGGTATATACGTTGGTTCTGGGCAAGTTATCGGAGAGATTGTAGAAGGATTCAATTCACTAGACGATACAGTAACAAAAGAAAATATTAAGTATGCTATAGGTCATCCACTAGAGACAGTCTCTACTGCATGGAATACTTTTTCGGATTCATTTATGAATGATGTTTGGAATGGCGATGCGGAAAGTCTTGCAAAATGGGGAACAACTACTTTTATGGAATTTGGATTAGGATGGATTGGTGATAAAGGGATTAGCAAAGTAGGAAAAGTAACTACACTTGGTGAAGGTGTGAATCTGGCGAAATTCTCAGAAGGTAGCTCGTCTGTTTCGAATCCGTTACCATTGAAAGATCGATTTGCTTTTGCTGGTGGAGGTGGTTTGCGATCTGGATTTGATACACCAGATTTTAGACAAGCTGAAGAAAAGCTATCGACCCATCAGTTTGCTAGAGATGAAAATATTCTTAATGTAAAACCTGGTGATAGCAGTCCGCTTACTCCAGGAGGCGGACTAGAAGCGCATAAAGCTAGAGGTGGACATTTAATCGAAAGACACGTAGGAAAAACAGATGAAGAGTTGTTGCAAAGATTACAGAATGATTCTAGAATAACAGGGGCATCAACTTTTACTGATAGGGCTACCGCTGAGAAAGTAGCTAATGCTACCCTCAGTGACCCTAATAACCAACGAATTATTAGAGATTGGTTAAATAATCCCCGAAGCCGTTCTACGATAGCGTTGGATTATTATAATAATGATATTATTGGGCGTGGAGTACGGAGAGGGTCTACAACAGCTCATGATATGAAAAATGCCAAAATTGTCTTAAAAAAAGACGGCAATGGAAATTTCATTTTAACAGGTTACCCAGTTGACTAATAGGAGGAAAGAAATATATGCTATTAAAAAAAAATCCAGAAGATCCGGTTTATCAGTTCTTAGCAGCAACATTTCATCAAGATACATTTTATGAGGAAGCACTCCAAGAGTTACTTGAAGAAGAAAGTACGGAATATTTACAAGACGCTATTATTTTTCTAACTGAATTTATTCAAAGTGATTATAGTGATAAAGAAAAAAATGAATACATACAGTTTTCAGCAGATGGGATATATTTTGAAGGATTAGAAATAACACCATTAGAATGGCTTGAACAAACAGTTAAAACGCTAAAACAAGCATTAAAAAACACTTAATAAAAAAATCGACCGCCTATTACGGAGGGCACTGAAAAACTCCACTTCATAAGAAAAAGGATCCCACCACCTACTATATAAAGGTTATGGGATCCTTTTTAATTTCAACATATTGATAAAATGCGTGTTATTTTCTCAAAGTAACCACTTTTTCAGTGGCCTCCCTATTACGGGCGGTCTTTTTACGTCCGATTAACGTACTTCCATATACGAATTACTAGCCATAATGTAATACGTATTCCCTTTCGAATTGTGCACGCGGTATTGAGGCGAACCGGTATTATCTACCGACTACAATTTAAACGTTTTTAATTTGTCCTCGATTTGTTCTTCCGTGATTCCAATGTATCTTAACGTTATCGAAGGGTTACTATGATTTAATATCTTTTGCAACTCCGCGACGTCCTTATGCTGCTTATAGTACCAATACCCGAACGACTTTCTCAACGTATGATTACCGACGCTCTCTACTCCTGCAAAGTCTGCGGCTTTATTTAGCTGACGATATGCTTGCGTTGGTGAGATTGCCTTGTCGCCTTTCCTCGAAGGGAACAACCACTCGCTATCCAGCGTGGATACGTACGCCTGTATCTCATCGTATATCGAGTCTAGGTAGATAGTGCGTTTCTTTTGTGTCTTACCTTCCTTAACGATTGCCTTACGCTTCCCCTTCACATCCGATATCTTTAACTTTAGTAGATCACCGACACGTAATCCCGTATTAATACCGATTAAGAATAGTATGTAATCTCTTTCGCTGCAATGTCTTCGTAATGCCCACTTCATGTTATCGATCTGTTCTAAATTCCGAATAGGTTGTACGTCTTTCAATTGATTCATACGACATCCCCCTCTCCTCAAAACAGTAATACCAATGTTTTGAATGTACGATTTTTTAAGATAAGTCTATTTTATCGCCGATATCTCTCAACGTCAATAGAATAGACGAAACGAATGTACGTTTTCACTTAGAATCATACATTTGAAATGAGGGTCGAAGTTTTTGAAGGACATCCGTCGTGAAGACATAAACTAATAAAATCGGAAGTAATCCATAAGCAGAAAACGAGTTTCTACTACTATACGGACGAAAAATGACCCACTTCCGAAAGTTCTAATCGGGTGTCTATCCGACGGCGAAGGTTTCCGAAATGTAAACCGTTGTAAACTGACGAATTCATTTCCTACTATATATAGCAGTAAATCAGTGCGCTTTACACTCACGTTAAAATTATCGAAGGGTTACGTATAACAAACGAAATGGGAAGCGTTGGGAAGTCGATAATGTAATTGCTTCTATATATACGCCATAAAACCGCCGCTTCCCATCGTTAGATATTACGCGGGTTACGATGAACGGTTTCCGTGCGTGGGTGACTATTTATTTTCCTATATATACCTCATGTAGTAGGATTATATAATAAAACTATGTAAAGGAGTGCGTTAAATGTTATTAGAGTTTAAAAATTTTACTATCGATGTAATAGATTATGTAGAGGAGAAAGATGATTTAGGTAGCCTCATTTCTCATTCACACAAAAAACGGCTTCTCTACGTTACAACTTTTCACACCATTTAACGTCACTCATTTTCGCCTTTTAGTTTACCTTACAATACCTTTATGTTTTTCTGTTATATGTTGTGAGAAAACCTCTACGATTCTTTGTATAAATCTTGATAGATCACACATGTCATCTACTAATTCTCTTGAAGGAGTATAATGGATTCTGGTCGTAGTTACACCATTATCCGTTTCAAAACGATTATGTACCACATATGGTGGTTGACTGTGAATAATTGCATTCCTAATCTTTGAAACTTCTTTATATCTATTACTAAATTTAATTTTACCTATTTTTTTATGTAGGTCTATGTCCCTCCTTTGATTTTTCAAATTCCAAAATGCATTATTAAAGGTTATATCTTGTAATCGCCCATGTTTCTTTTCTTGCTTTAAATCAAAATATTTGAACAGCAAATGTCCGAATATGTCTAATGCAGTAAATGCCTTTTGGAAAAATACATCTATGTGATACTCAAAATGAATTTTGTTCGTCCAGTGCTCGTTTTTAAAATCCGGGTAGTATTTTACACCTCCAGTAGCTTTTGACCTAAACCATTCATCATCCGGGATTCCTCTATTAAAATAACTCATTACGTATGCATAACTTAAGTTTGCTTGAAATATTCGGTTTTGATACAAACTAAGCATCTCCCCTACAGTAATTGAATAATCTAATTGCTCTATTGGATTAAGATCTTCCCTGCGAAACAATACCTCGTCTATATTTATTTTATTTAAAGGGCTATCTTTTAATACAGGTAGCATCTCTTCTTTCGTTGGATATTCGAATAATTCTATATGCACAGTCATCTTTTTCCTCACTCCACATTTTCTTCTACGTATTTCAATATAATCAAATACATAAATTTATATTAACATATCGCCAATCGCTTTTACCGCATTTTATCTCGATCTAAACCTAATAGAAAAATCCTCGATTGATTACTTACTCATATGTTGTTTTTTGTTAAGGCTAGAAAAACGAAGTATTAACAAAACATCTCGTTCAGCTTATCCGCCACCTCACGCTGCATGTTCGGTAGCACATGACTATAGGTATTCAAAGTCGTTTGTATATCCGTATGACCCAATCGTTCTGATATCAGCTTTACAGAAGGGAAAAACAAGGAAATTTATGTCGGATTATTTATCGACGAGGTGGTGGTATATCCTGTTGTAGTATTGCGGTGCTAATGCTATAATCGGTAGTAACGAAATAGGAACGTTTTCCTTTTACCGTTGCTTTAGCGGTTGATTTAACGAAATGATTTATCGCATGATCCCGTGAAACCTTGACAGGGTGGAGATCGTGAGTTCGAGCCTCTCCGGGGTCATATTTTTAGAAACCGTGTCAAATTAACGTTTGATGCGGTTTTTATTTGTGTATTCCCATACTTTATAAAGCCAGTGGTCACAGAATTGGTCACATTCCCTACAAAATCTCTTCTATTTTATTAACTACATCTTCTTGCATCGTTGGCAGTACATGCGAATAAGTGTCTAATGTGATTTTGATATTACTGTGTCCTAAACGCTCGGAAATTACCTTCACATTCACACCTTTAGCTAGTAGTAAAGTCGCATGGGTATGACGTAAATCATAAAAGCGAATCTTTGGAACAGCTGCTTTCTTAATCAAAGCGTTTAAACTTCTCCTTAAATTAGCAGGGTTAATTGGTGTTCCAGAAGGAGTACACATTACCAAGTCATTGTCTTGGTATTCCTCACCTTGAGTCAGCTTCTCTTTCAATACGACTGCTCTATGTTTCTTTAGCTTTACTACTGTTGATGCAGGCAATAGTATCTTTCTTAAACTTGATTTCGTCTTTCCTCCAAGTAAGAATGTCTTCCCGTCATGACTTAACGTTTGGCTAATAGTTAAATGCCCCTTTTCTAAATCAACATCTTTCCACCGCAAACCTAACAATTCACCCTGTCGCATTCCAGTTACAAGAGCGATATGAAAAACAATAGAATATCTACTGTCTTGTGCAGCTTTTAAGAATAATTGTACTTCCTGCTCATTCCATATAGTTAACTCTTCCTTATAAGCTTTTGGCAACTTTGTTTTAGCTGCAACATTTTTACTTATTAACTCTAAATCAATTGCATGTTCAAGGGAGTTCCGAATGACTTTGATTATCTTCTCGATTGCCCCTCGCTTTAACCCTTCGTCTCGCAGTGAATTAACATAGTTTTGCATGTGCAATGATGTTAACTTAGCTAGTTTGATATTGCCTAGAGATGGAATGATGCGACTGTTCAAGTACCCTTTTAGTACTTTTGCTGTTTGGATACCAACACTGTGTTTCTTTGTATTAAACCAACTCTCCAGATACTCACCATAAAATAGCTTACTAGGTTCTACGTATGTTCCAGTATGAACTTCTGAAAGCAGCTTTGTTAACGCATTTTCTGCTTCTTTTTTAGTAATGAATCCTCTTTTCTTTTTTTGCTTTCTTTTACCTGTTAGAGGGTCAATACCAATGTCTACAATATAAAAATATTTTCCTGTTTTCTTATCTTTTTTGACGCTTCCTTTCATCGTTAAGAGCCTCCTTGGAGTCCTTAACTGTGCTGTATATGGTAATTTTATTATAGCGGATATCTTGGTTTGATAGACTATAATTTTACTTTATGATATTTTCCCTATACGAAAAGGCTATCTTCACGTTGTAAGATAACCTTTTCGTTTATCTGTTACTAATCCAACTAAAGCATTTCAGTTGTTGAGAATATAGCCGCTGCTGAAGCATGTTATTAATTATAAATAATAACATACGACCCATCTTATCATGAGTTAGCTTTTCTCTTTATCCTCTTTAATACACAAATCATCATTTATTTTAATGACTATTATGACAAACAGTTTAAGAATTAAATAATAATCCGACTCATATTGTTTCTCATCATTAGTATTTGTTCCATGTAAGTATTTATTTCGAATATCATGACCATTAGTGAATTTTGACTTATTAAGATAATAGTCAAGATAATCTTGTTCATTTCTTGAAAACAGGCTATTTTCAAAATCAACAAGATTACGAGTACTTAACTCCTCTATCAATACTTGTATATCCTGAGGATAATGCCAATAACTCATTACCTCTTTATAATACAGTTCTTTAAGAATATATATGGCTCTTTGGTCAGCAAACTCTAAGTAACCCATGTTACTTTCACAAATCAAATTATTATCGAATAACCATTGAATGTCTTTCAACTGATACTCTTCAAAATCACTTCTAGTTAAATTTTCTAAAGTTATCAAGTCAAAAAAATTCTTATATTCCTCTTCTTTATTTGGTAAATAGACTATACTACTCTGGTCTGAAAATAATAAAAATGAAGCCGTTTTATACCAATCACTAGAAGAATAAACATACTTTTTTCTATTAAAAGACTTTATATCTTTATTTTTAAAACTTGAAGATGACATTTGAATTAACTCCTGGTCTATCATCCCATCTTCAATCAAAGTATTATACTGTTTAAAAATTCTATCTATCTCAGGAAGAATGGTTCTACATTTTTCAAAATACGATGCTTCACTCGAAGGCATTTTAACGATGAAATCATTAATTTGAAATTCTTCTTTCAAATATATTTCAAAAAACCATTCAATCATTTCTTCCAATCTTATACTAAGAACATTTAACACATTAACATAACTATATATCTCAGCATTAGACAGCATTTCTTTGAAATAAAAAGAGGTTGATTGGTTATACAAATGTTCTCCTTGTGGTCTAAATACTGACTCTAGAGCACTGCTATCACTTTTTTTAGAGTCAATTGCTAATCTCATCGTACCATCAAAAAATCCGAATAGATAAATGAAATTATTCCAAAGTGTGGGAAAATCAATATTTTCTTCAATCCACTTTCGACTTACCTTGATGTCTGCTGTTCTCCCATCCATAGTAACTAATATAGCTTCATCTTGCTCCTGTGGATAAGAAATCCTTACTCCAGATTCAATACCTGTTCCTTTAGTAAAAACTTTTTCTTCCTCTTCTTTAGCTTTCCTCTTAGCGTGCAATTTGATTTTATCAGGTATATTTAATCCCTTATTTGTTGGAAAATTAATAATTTGTCTCAATACATTTATATTAACTTGTGGTGAATCAATATATTCATCAATTAAATTTAATATATCCGTTTCGTTCAAAGAAGGTGGCAGATATAAATCATCTTTCTTTAGATACTTTGATAGAATTGTCTCCGCATTCCTAGAGTCAGCTAATAACACATCCTTAACTGCTTCATTAAAATACTCCGTCAATCTCTTAAATTTGAGTACTATATAAATATGTACATTACTCTTTTCAAGAAAATGTCTGAAATCATTAATTTCAATTTTTTGATATATCTTGTAACCTTCAAGAATTTCAAAGAAATCACCTTTATTACCAAATTCAATTTCATCATATAGATTCAGGAAGACATCCTTATAACAACCCATGAAGATACCAATTTTTTGTTTTATTTTTTTCTCATAAGCTTTTATATCAACGCTTGTTTCTTCAACAATATAATCACTAAATCTTTCAACACTTATATATTTTAAAACATTATGAAAATCTAATAAATCAGTAATACCCCATTCAGAATCAATAACCTCATTATTAACTTTCTCTACTATTTTTTCGAGTTGCCAGCCACAAGCCATATCATACTCAGAATAGAATTTAACCCTTGACATATGTTCTCCTTTCTTTTTTTTAGATTTTTCAGCTATAGTATCTTCATTTTCTCATCTCTTTTATATCAATTCCTTTCTTGGTCCTTCCTAAAATTATTAAGCCTTTTAACATATTGTTGTATTTAATCTACAGTAGGTGAAACTAAAATTTGCAAACCTTTTTCTCCATAATCCCACATTTTCACAAAAGGATATGTAGCTTCTGGTAGGATAAGTAATCTTTCTTCAAGTGGCTTAATCGGCGTTTCATCTCCTTTACAACCATGAATAAATGTAGCAGGATGAATAGAAACTGTTCTTCCTGTATCGTTGTAATATTTAAATTTCATTTAAATCCACCCTTTCTTCTTTACATATCATCAATATGGAAATCATAATACGTTAAATAATTCTAATTAAATATAATATTTCCTATCCCCTTGTCTTTTTGGCACCTCCTTCCACCTAAAAATCTATTCCTTTTTATTGAATAGAGACATACTTTCTAATGTTGTTCTAAATCATATTTAATTTTATATTCTATTGTCTCAACCCTAGATTGCTGTTGAAGTTTAATAATACCTTTTTCAAAGACCGCAATATTATTATATATTTTATCCCCAGCGCATTTATAGTAAACACCATCAAACCCAACCTCGTTACAAGCACTGGCTATGAAATTAGTGAATAAATAATTTCTTTTTACTAGGGTACTTTCATCGTTTTCTCTATTTATAAACGCAGAAAAATCCTTAAAAATAGTATCTATATCAAATAAAATAAGTTCTTGCTGTACTTGATACTCTGCCACGTCTACAACTTCATTTTTCTTAGGTTCAATTTCATAAGGTATACCCATTTTATCGTCTGTTACATATAAAACAGATGTCCCAACTAAGTTATACCTTCCATGACTCGCTAGGCCTTTCGGAGGCATACCTAAACTACTAATTTCAAATTTGGTACTATCCTTTGCTCTGCATCTCCCCCGAAATAAAGATTCTCCTATTTGCACACTTAAATTCTCTTTCTTTTCTAAAACCTTATTAAGGACTTCAAATATTGATTCTGCTAAATCATGCTTATAAGCTAGCATAGGGTTATCAAAACAGTGTTGGATGAAATCATCAATTTGTTCCATTGAAATCGTCACACCATAAATTTGAGCAACCTCAATTAATCCATCCTCAAATCCTCTCCAAAATTCATCGATTTCTTCTGATTTGTATATTCTATCATAGTAATCAAATTGCCCATTATCAGGATTTTGTTTAGGGTGATATCCTTCCCCATAACTACAATTACTACATCTTAATTTCGACATAATTTCATCATGCATATCCTCTGGTACATTCATCATACATAAAAAGTCATAAATATCTGTACCTCTGCTTGTATAAGGAATTTCTAATTTTTCAGCTTGAAATTCGTATTGCTGCAATTCTCCTCCTTTACAATGTGAACAATACTCAATCTCGTCCGATAATTGATTAGCAATTTCAGTTACAATTAGCGCTAAACCTACTTTTAAATCCTTCTCACATAAAAAATACATATCTAATGCTTCCAATTCCACTCCGCATTCTTTACATAAAAAAGCATCTTCTTCACCATAACCAACTACTTTTATTCTAGGGTACTCCTCTAAGTCTTCTATTTTAATTTCAAATTCCGCTAAATATGTATTAATTGAACAGTTACAACAAATAATTTCATCATAGACTTTCATACACTTGCTCCTTTTCACTTTATATTTCCGTCTAATTATATATATTTAAATATGATACTACATACTAATCTAAAAAATCACTTACTCTCTCTAATACAAACAGAAAACATATACATAAAAATTTGAATAAATGTTTTCTTTAATTAAAATAAAATTTCACATCAAAAAGACAGTGAGCATCTACAATTGCTCACTGTCTTTTAATTATGTATTCATATTCCCTTTTCAAATCCTTAAAATATATCCTTAGTTTTCTCTTGATAATCATTTAGAATAGTATGAGTAATAAAAGCAAGCTCTTTCATTAGATTAATTAACTGTGTATAGTTATTAATACTAGAAGGTAATTTCCCCTCATGTATCACATGACTGCTAGCTGAATAAACTTGCTTTAACTCATGGGAGAGTTTTTTTGAAAAAACATCCTCTTCAATTAATAAAGAGATTATTTTAAGAACAGGCATCCTTGTTTCTTCATTAAACCTGACAAAATACAGCTGTCTTATTATAGTTTCTAATATTATTCTTTGCTCAAATACCTGTCTAATTTCTTCACTATCATTAAAAAATTCATTAAACTTAACTTCTTCTTTTCTTTCGTTGTTGAGATTTGGTAACGATAATTGATAGTGTTGCTCACTCTCTATATCATCCTTACCCGTTTTTTCTTTTTTAGTTACAGGAATAATACTATCCCCTATAATTCTTACTATCTTTTTCACTACCTGCTCTAATAAAGGATTCACTAATATTAAAAGAATAGTCGGCACAACAACTACAGCAACTTTTAATATATTATTTAGGTTAAGATTTGATTCAGAATACTGAGCAAATTGTACAATAAAAAGAAACACGAATAGTGATGCTATTAAAGAAATTCTTGAAGTAAATAAAGAAAATCTATCTGAATCACTTTGGATAGTAGTATTAGTTATATCATATCTAATATTCTCCAAAATCTCTTCTAGTTGTTTTAATAATTCTAACCTTATTTCATTAGAAATATGTTCATTTTCACATACCCTTGCGTAAATCATTTTTACAATATCTACTCTCTCCATGTTTAATTTACAATTTTTATTTTTTTCAAACCCTTCTATCAATGAATCCAAATCAATTCGGAATATGTGAACCTCACTGTTAACATGGTTTCTAATTACCAAATTGATTATCTCTTCTTTTAATCTTATTATTTCTTTTTGTCGCTCTTTTCTTTGTTTAATCTCTTGATATAAAAAAAATACGATTGCTAAAATTAAAGAAAGAATTGTAGCTGTATTTATAACAGAACTTGAGTTTATTATGTCGTTAAAAAAGTTCATATGTTTAAACCTCTTAAGATAATATATGGATTTGAGTCAATATTTTGGACACAAAAAAGTTAAATCTAAGCTACTTTTATAGCCAGATCTTCTATTGTTTGAGGAGTTTTATAACCG